>JAJNQE010000094.1 GCA_021154985.1 Hydrogenophaga sp. | reverse complement strand
CTGCGCCGTCTGGCCGTTGGCCTCCAGGTGGCGGATGTAGCCGAACAGGTCGGCGGTGCGCATGCGATCGGGCTTGAGCAGCGCGACCGACACCATTTCGGCGTTGATCTCGCTGGGCCAGCGGAAGGTTTCGAGGTTCTGCCGCAGTACGCGCGCCGAGGTCTGCCCGGCGGTATCGAATTCGCTGCGTTGCACCTGGCGCAGCGTCCAGGAGTCGTCGGCCTCGATCTGCCCGGTGCTCGCGCGCAGTGTCGACACCAGGAAACCCTGGTTGTTGAACTCGAAGACGCGCACATTGCCCAGTTCGCCTTGCGGCGACATCGACCCCACGTTGACCGAGAAGTTGCTGTACGGCTGCTTTTCCTTGAGCCAGGCCCCGGTCTGCCCCAGGCTGATGTTGCCCTGGTAGCGCGCCTTGAGCAGTTGCGCGGTCTTGTCCGAGATCGGTGCGAGGTAGTCGCCGATGGCGAAGGTGAGCACCACGAAAATCGCCCCCAGACCCAGCAGGGTGCGCAACGCGCGCCATGGCCCAAGGCCACTGGTGCGCAGGATGGTGTACTCCGAACCCTGCGCCAGTCTTGCCAGCACGAAGACGGAGCCGATCAGCACGGCAATGGGCAACAGCTCGTAGATCCGGCTGGGCATGAGCAACGCCACATAGAGCAGGGCGTGCGGGACTTCGTAGATCAGCTTGGCGTCGAGCGCGGAGGGCTTGCCCAGCGCCGGCAGTTCGTCCACGAAGTCGAAGAAGAAAAACAGCGACAGGAAGGCCAGCAGCACGAAGCCCACCGCCACAAAGATCTCGCCGTAGATCAGGCGCCGGATGGTTCTCATGCGGCGGCTCCCCGGGCGGTTTCGTTGCGCCGGCTGTTGAGCCAACTGCGCAAGCTGGCGTTGTAGTGCCGCTTGGTCAGCCAGAGCACGGTCAGCACGAACACACCGCCGTGCAGCATCAGCATGAAGGCGCCCAGGCTCACCAGACCCCCGGCCACCCAGCTCTGGCCCAGGTTGAGCAGGTTGTAATAAAACACGAACGAAAAGAGGGTGAAGAAGAGGTTGCCGCCCCGGCCCGCGCGCGGATTGCCCGCGGTGGTGGCCAGGGCGATCAGCACGAAGTTGAGCGCGGTGAGCGCCATGCCGATGCGCCAACCCAGCTCACCGAGATTGGCGCGGTTGGGCTCGGTGATCAGCAGCAGCGTGCTGCGCGACTTGAGTGGCTGGGCGCCGCGTTCGCTGATCGTGCTCGACCCGATCTGTGTGCCGTAGCTCTGGAATTCGCTGACCTTCAAGCCACTGCCATCGGCCGCCGTTTCCAGGCGCTGTCCGTTGTTGAGCATCAAGAACTGCTGGTCATTCACCCACTCGATGCGGCCCGACCGGGCGGAGGTGACCGTCTCGCGGCCGTCGTCCTCGGTGCTGGAGATGAAGATGTTGCGGCCCTCGGTGCCGCCGGCCGTGTCCTTGTCGATGAAGAAGACGCGCCGGCCACTGGACGACTCCTGGAACTGACCCGGCGCCACGCGCTCCAGATCCCCGCGGCGTTCAAAGCGGCTGCGCAGGTTGTCGGTCTGCTGGTTGGCCCAAGGCCAGACGAAAAACACCATCAGTGTGATCACCGCCAGGATCGGCCACGAGAACCGCAGCACCGGACCGAGAAAGCCCCCGAGCGAGCGCCCGCTGGAAAACCAGATGATCATTTCGCTGTCGCGGTACATGCGCGAGAGCGTGAAGACGATGGCCACGAACAGCGCCAGCGTGAGGATGGTGGGCATGCGGCCGATGACGGTGTAGCCCAGCACCAGCGCGATCTCTTGCGGGTTCACGCTGCCCCGCGAAGCGAGGCCGAGTGTGCGGATCAGCAGCATCGTCAGCACGATGGTGAAGAGCACCACCAGGGTGGCGCCGAAGCTGCGCGCCAGCTCTCTGCGGATGGAAGAATGAAATAACATCGATTGCAACAAGGAAAACACGATTATGGACTTCGAACTCAAATCCCTGAGCGCTGCACAAGCGGCCCAACTGCCCGTGGACGCGCTGCTCGTGCTGGTGCCCGACACGACCCCGACTTTGAAGTCCGCCGACCAGGCGCTGACCCGCCTGGTGGCCCAAGCCGTCGAGCACAAAGACCTTGAGGCCGGTGTGGCAAAAGTGCTCGCGTGCTACAGGCCCGAAGGTTTCAAGGCTTCTCGCGTGACGCTGGTTCGCTCGGGCGACGGCTCTGCCGCGTCGGTGCGCAAGGCGGTGTCGGCGGCCATGGGCTCGCTCAAGCAACCCGGCGTCCAGAAGCTCGGCGTGGTGTTCAGCCTGATCGACGCCACCGACGACGCCGTGCGTGCCGCCATGCAGGCCTGCGCGGACGCCACCTACTGCTACACCACCACCAAACCCAGCGCGAAGGCTCGCAGTGTCAAGCAGGTGGTGCTGGGTGTCGCCAAAGCCGCCGACGTGCAGCGGGGCTTCAACGTCGGCAAGGCCCAGGTGGTGGGCGTGGAATTTGCCAAGGAATGGGCCAACCGCCCCGCCAACCACGCCACCCCCACCATGCTGGGCGAGGCCGCGCGCAAGCTCGGCCGCCAGCCTGGCTTCAAGACCGATGTGCTCGGCCCCAAACAGGTTGAAGCGCTCGGCATGGGTTCGTTCCTCTCGGTCGCGCGCGGCTCGGTGGAGCCGCTGCGCTTCATCGTGATGCACTACAGCGGTGGTGCCAAGGGCGAAGCGCCGGTGGTGCTGGTGGGCAAGGGCATCACCTTCGACACCGGGGGCATCTCCATCAAGCCAGCGGCCGAGATGGACGAAATGAAGTTCGACATGGGTGGTGCCGCCAGCGTGCTCGGCACTTTCGCCGCGCTGGCCGAACTCAAGCCGGCGATCAACGTGGTCGGTCTCATCCCCAGTTGCGAAAACATGCCCGACGGGCAGGCGGTGAAGCCCGGCGATGTGGTCACCAGCATGAGCGGGCAGACCATCGAAATCCTCAACACCGACGCCGAAGGCCGGTTGATCCTCTGCGACGCCCTGACATACGCCGCGCGCTTCAAGCCGCGCAGCGTGGTCGACATCGCCACCCTCACCGGCGCCTGCGTGATCGCGTTGGGCGGCGTGCGCTCGGGTCTGTTCTCGGCACGTGACGACCTGGCGCAGGCACTGACCAGCGCCGGAGACAAGTCGCTTGACCTGTGCTGGCGCATGCCGCTGGACGACGACTACGCCGAAGGCCTCAAGTCCAACTTTGCCGACATGGGCAACGTGGCCGGGCGCGCAGGCGGTGCCATCACGGCCGCCAAGTTCCTGCAGAAGTTCGCCACCGAACTGCCCTGGGCGCACCTGGACATTGCTGGCACGGCGTGGAAGAGCGGCGCGGCCAAAGGCTCGACCGGGCGGCCCGTGCCGCTCTTGCTGCAGTACCTGATCGACCAGTCCGAGGTGGCCGCACCATCCGCCAAACCCAAGGCCCGCCGCACCACCAAGGCCTGAGCCCGCCGTGCCCGACGTCGCTTTTCACTTCAACGCACCCGAACGGGTGGGCTACGCCTGCCGTTTGCTGCGCAAGGCCTACCTGCGCAAGGCGCGTCTGTTTGTGTGGGTGACCCAGGACGATCTGACCCGGCTCGACACAGCGCTATGGACCATGGGCGCGGGCGAGTTCGTGCCCCATTGCCGCAGCGACGACCCCGAACTGGTGACCTCGCGTTCACCCATCCAGATCGGTCAGGAATTGCCCGCAAACCGCAGCGGTCTGATTCTGGTGAACCTGCGCCACGACATGCCCGATGACCCGACGGATTTCAACCGGGTGATCGAGGTGGTGACCCTCGACGAGGCCGATCGTGCCCCGGCGCGCGAGCGCTGGCGCCAGTACAAGGCGCTGGGTCTGGAGCCGCAGCGGCACGACCTCCAGTTGGTGCCCTCGGACTGAGCCCGCACCGTGCTGGCGCATGACAGCCGCTAATGCGGCATTCGCTGCGGTGATGCGCTCTGTGAAAACCCTCGAATGGGCTTGCGCCTTGTCACAGAGGTGAAATTCACGGCTTTTTTAGAGTATCTTTATGCGCGTGATGGCAAAAGTTCCCATCGCTTAATTTTTTCAATCCTTTTTGAGGAAAACCATGCAACTGAACCTGAAATTGGCCGTTATTGCGGCGGCCGTCGCTCTTGCCGCTTGCGGCAAAAAAGAAGAAGCCGCGCCGGTCGCAGCACCCGCGGCGGCTCCTGCACCTGCAGCCCAGGTCATCAAGATTGGTCACGTCGGACCCACCAGCGGTGCGATTGCCCACCTTGGCAAGGACAATGAAAACGGCGCCAAGATGGCGATCGAGGAACTCAACGCTGCTGGCCTGACCATCGGCGGCGCGCCCGTCACCTTCGAGCTGCTGGCCGAAGACGACGCGGCCGATCCCAAGCAGGGCACCGCTGCCGCCACCAAGCTGGTGGACGCCAAGGTCGCCGGCGTGATCGGTCACCTGAACTCCGGTACCACCATCCCCGCTTCGCAGATCTACAACGACGCAGGCATCCCCCAGATCTCCCCATCGGCCACCAACCCCAAGTACACCCGCCAGGGTTACGCCGGCGTGTTCCGCGTGGTGGCTGACGACGTGCACCTCGGTGGCACGCTGGGCAAGTACGCCGTGGAATCGCTCAAGGCCAAGACCGTGGCCGTGATCGACGACCGCACGGCTTACGGCCAGGGCGTGGCTGACGAGTTCGAAAAAGGTGTGGCCGCTGCCGGCGGTACCGTGGTGGGCCGTGAGTTCACCAACGACAAAGCGACCGACTTCAACGCCATCCTGACCACCCTGAAGGCCAAGAAGCCCGACGTGGTGTTCTTCGGCGGCATGGACGCCGTGGCCGGCCCGATGCTCAAGCAGATGAAGCAGCTCGGCATCAACGCCAAGTTCATGGGCGGCGACGGCATCTGCTCGAGCGAACTGCCCAAGCTGGCAGCCGACGGCATGGCCGACGACCAGGTCTACTGCGCAGAAGCCGGCGGTGTTGAAGGCGAACAGAAAGAAGGCATGGACAAGTTCCGCGCCGACTTCAAGGCCAAGTTCGGTGCCGATGTTCAGGTGTACGCCCCCTACGTGTACGACGCTGTCAAAGTCATGGCCAACGCCATGGTGACCGCTGGCTCTGCAGACCCCAAGGTCTACCTGCCCGCGCTGAAGGCCACCAACTACAAAGGCGTGACCGGCAACATCACCTTTGACGAAAAAGGCGACATCAAGAACGGTGCCCTGACGCTGATGACCTACAAGGGCGGTGCCCGCACCACCCTGGCCGTGATCCGCTGATCAGCGTTTTCCGGTTCTTCCAAAAAGGCCACCTTCGGGTGGCCTTTTTGCTGGGCGTTTGATCCTCGAAGAATCATCTGCGGCGATGTCCTACATCCTTGCTGCTGGAATACAGATAAGGTCTGGGTGAGGTGCTCACGCGACACCACAACCACAAGGAACCCGCATGGACAACATCTACGAAGCCCTCAGGGAAAGCCACGATCTGCAGCGCAAGCTGTGCCGCCAGCTGCAGCGTCTCAAAGCAGACGACCCACGCGCGCTGGACGTTTTCAATGAGCTGCGCGTTGAACTCGCGGCCCACGCCGCGGCCGAAGAGCGATTTCTGTACGCGCCCATCTTGCTGGACGACCTCGGTCTGAAGCCGTCGAGGCACGCGCTGGCCGAGCACCACGAGATCGACGAGTGCGTCGAGGCGCTGGGCAAGGCGCGCAAAAACCCGCAGGTCTGGCCAGAACTGGCCAAAAAACTGTCACACGAGGTGCACCACCACCTCAAGGAAGAAGAAACCAAGTTTTTTCAGGTCTCGGGCAAGATCCTGAGCGACCGGCAAAAGAGCAGCTTGGCCGGCAAGTACCGACGTGACCTCAAACGCATGCGTGCCGTGGAGGCTTGAGGCCTGTGACGCTCAACGGGTATGCGTTGCGCAAAAGAAAAACGGGCCGTGAGGCCCGTGTTTGCTTGATCCCTGGCGGAGAGGGCGGGATTCGAACCCGCGGTGGGTATTAGCCCACACACGCTTTCCAGGCGTGCGACTTAAACCGCTCATCCACCTCTCCGCGAAGCCTGCGATTGTAGCAGCCCCGCGCGCCTGCTCAGGCGGCCGAGCTGCCGTCGGCCGTCTTGTGCCAGGCGTGCTGTTGCAACACATCCAGCGAAACGTATTCCAAGGTGGCGGCGTTTGTGCACTCCAGCACCACAGGCGGCGCCACGCCGGCTTGCAGGGCTTCCTGCCAGCGCTGCACACAGAGACACCAGCGGTCGCCGGGCTTGAGCCCCGCGAAGCGCCATTCGGGACGAGGGGTGCTCAGGTCGTTACCGCGCTCGCGCGAAAATTCCAGGAAGGCCGCGGTGACACGCGCGCACACCACATGGGTGCCGTGGTCATCGGGGCCGGTTTCACAGCAGCCGTCCCGGTAGAAACCGGTGAGCGGGTCGTAAGAGCAGGGCATCAACTCGGTGCCCAGGACGTTGCGAGCGAGGGTCATGATGTTCGGTTGCAGCGAGGCGCTCAGGCGGCTTTGCCGGTGCCGGCCATCTTCATTGCGGATGCAATCAGGGCCGACACCTCGGTCATGTTGCTCGGCACGATGAGCGTGGTGGTGGCGTCGGCCGCCACCTTGGCGTAGGCGTCGACCGCCTTTTCGGCCACCTTGAGCTGTACGGCCTCCTGACCACCCGGTTGGCGGATGGCTTCGGCCACCTTGCGGATGGCCTCGGCGGTTGCTTCCGCCACCGCCAGGATGGCCGAGGCTTCGCCCTGGGCGTTGTTGATCTCGGCCTGCTTTTCACCTTCAGACCGGGCGATGAAGGCTTCGCGTTCGCCGGTGGCAATGTTGATTTGCTCCTGGCGGCGGCCTTCGGAGGCGGCGATCAGCGCGCGCTTCTCGCGTTCGGCGGTGATCTGCGCCTGCATGGCGAGCAAAATTTCCTTGGGTGGGGTGAGGTCCTTGATCTCGTAGCGCAGCACCTTCACGCCCCAGTTCAGCGCGGCCTCGTCGATGGCGTGGACCACCTGCGCGTTGATGATGTCGCGCTCCTCGAAGGTCTTGTCGAGTTCCAGCTTGCCGATGACGGAGCGCAGCGAGGTCTGGGCGAGTTGGGTGACGGCGACGATGTAGTTGGACGAGCCGTAGCTGGCGCGCATGGGGTCGGTCACCTGGAAGTACAGGATGCCGTCAACCTGGAGCTGCGTGTTGTCGCGCGTGATGCAGACCTGGCTGGGCACGTCCAGCGGGATCTCTTTCAGGCTGTGTTTGTAGGCCACCTTGTCGATGAAGGGCACCAGGAAGTTCAGGCCCGGCGCCAGCGAGGAATGGTATTTGCCCAGGCGCTCGACCACCCAGGCGTTTTGCTGCGGCACCACCTTGACGGAGCGCGTGATGAAGATGGCGGCGACGATGAGCAGGAGGATGGCGATTTCCATAGGAGGCGGTTCTCGGTGAAGTTGGGTGAAAGGGGCAGACGCAGGCAGGCGTCGGGCATCAAACCTTGTCGACCAGCAGGCGGCTGCCCACCAGTTCGGCCACGCGGTAGCTGCCGGGCACGGGCGGGTTGCCTGGGCGGTGGATCGCGGTCCATTGGGCTCCTCGGTACTTGACACTGGCCGTGCCGTCCGGGTTCCATTCGTCGATCTGCAAAACCTCGCCCACGTCCAGGTTCACACTGCGCAAGGCGCGCACCGACGGATCGCTGGCGCGCCGCTGCTTGACGAAGTACCACCCGACCACCAGGGCCGAGCCGGTGATGGCGGCAACGATCAACTGTCCGGCCAGCCCCATGCCGGCGTGGGCGGCCAGTGCGCCTGCGGCCATGCCCACGGCCAGCATGAGCAGGTAAAAGGTGCCGGTGAAGAGTTCGAGTGCGACGGTGGCCCCCGCCAGCAGCCACCACAATGTTGAATCCGACATGCATGCTCCCGTGATGTGAATCGATCGCGTCAACCCAGGGCGCGAATCGTTTGTCTGACCAATGCGACATTCTGCGGCAAATGAATGGCTGCACCGGGACCCTGCCGCACGTTGTCCGTACACTTCGCGCTTTCTTTCGCCTGATGGCCGCAACCCCCGCGGCTGGAGAACCTCATGAAATTCCGCTTTCCGATCGTCATCATCGACGAGGACTTCCGCTCTGAAAACACCTCGGGCCTGGGCATTCGCGCGCTGGCGCAGGCCATCGAGGTCGAGGGCTTCGAGGTGGTGGGCGTCACCAGCTATGGCGACATGAGCCAGTTCGCCCAGCAGCAGAGCCGGGCGAGCGCGTTCATCCTGTCGATCGACGACGAGGAATTCAGCCACGGCGCCGACCTTGACCCGGTGGTGCTGAACCTGCGCAATTTCATCGACGAGGTGCGGCGCAAGAACTCGGATGTGCCGATCTACATCTACGGCGAGACCAAGACCAGCCGTCACCTGCCCAACGACATCCTGCGCGAGCTGCACGGCTTCATCCACATGTTCGAGGACACGCCCGAATTCGTGGCGCGCCACATCATCCGAGAAGCCAAGAGTTACCTCGAAGGCATCCAGCCGCCGTTCTTCAAGGCGCTGCTGGACTACGCCGAAGACGGCTCCTATTCGTGGCACTGCCCTGGCCATTCGGGCGGCGTGGCGTTCCTCAAGAGCCCGGTGGGCCAGATGTTCCACCAGTTTTTCGGCGAGAACATGCTGCGCGCCGACGTGTGCAACGCGGTGGAAGAGCTGGGCCAACTGCTGGATCACAACGGCGCCATCGGGGCCAGCGAGCGCAATGCAGCGCGCATCTTCAATGCCGACCACTGCTTCTTTGTGACCAACGGCACCAGCACCAGCAACAAGATGGTCTGGCACCACACGGTGGCGCCGGGCGACGTGGTGGTGGTGGACCGCAACTGCCACAAGTCCATCCTGCACAGCATCATCATGACGGGGGCGATCCCCGTCTTTCTGAAGCCCACGCGCAACCACTACGGCATCATCGGCCCGATCCCGCAGAGCGAATTCGAGATCGACGCCATCAAGGCCAAGATCCGCGCCAACCCCTTGCTCGCTGGTGTGGACGCCGACGCGGTCAAGCCCCGTGTGCTCACGCTCACCCAGTCCACCTACGACGGCGTGCTCTACAACACCGAAGCCATCAAGCAGATGCTTGATGGCTATGTGGCCAACCTGCACTTTGACGAAGCCTGGTTGCCCCACGCGGCTTTTCACCCGTTCTACGGCAACTTCCACGCCATGGGCAAGAAGCGCGTGCGCCCCATGGAGTCGGTGGTGTACGCCACGCAGTCCATCCACAAGCTGCTCGCCGGCATCAGCCAAGCCAGCCACGTGCTGGTGCAGGACTCGCAGAACGTCAAGCTCGACCGCCACCTCTTCAACGAGGCCTACCTGATGCACACCAGCACCAGCCCGCAGTACGCGATCATCGCCAGCTGCGACGTGGCCGCGGCCATGATGGAGCCGCCCGGTGGCAAGGCGCTGGTGGAGGAGAGCATCTTTGAAGCGCTCGATTTCCGCCGTGCCATGCGCAAGATCGACGCCGAGTTCGGTGCCGATGACTGGTGGTTCAAGGTCTGGGGCCCCGACGACCTGGCCGAAGAAGGCATGGGCGAAGCCACCGACTGGGTGCTCAACCCCGACCCTGCGGGCTCGCAGGCCACCGCCAAGGAATGGCACGGCTTTGGCGACATGGCGCCAAGCTTCAACATGCTGGATCCGATCAAGGCCACCATCGTCACGCCGGGCCTGAACCTGGACGGGCGCTTTGAGGCCACGGGCATCCCGGCCTCCATCGTCACCAAGTTCCTCGCCGAGCACGGCGTGGTGGTTGAAAAGACCGGCCTCTACAGCTTCTTCATCATGTTCACCATCGGCATCACCAAGGGTCGCTGGAACACGCTGCTGACCGCGCTGCAGCAGTTCAAGGACGACTACGCCAAGAACCAGCCGATGTGGCGCATCCTG
>JAJNQE010000080.1 GCA_021154985.1 Hydrogenophaga sp. | reverse complement strand
AGGTCCGACGTGTTCGATTACATCGAGCGCTTCTACAACCCGGTGCGCAAACACTCAAAGCTAGACTTCCTCAGCCCGGTCGACTTTGAGCAAGGCTTAATGGGCTAAGCAAACCGTCCGGGAAACTGGGGGAAGCCCACTGTGCCATCTGTCATCACGCCACCTGCCAACTTTTTTACCGATGGACAAATTGTCATCGGACTTGGCTGTTGGCGGTTGTCTAAGGAGCCCGTTTTGCCCTTTTCACTTTGAGTGCGTTCAAGCCCATGTTTCTTGCGTTCTTGAATGGGTGACGTCAATCAAAGTTGCCTCGGCGTATCGCTCGGATGCTGACCACGCTCTGTGAACGACTTTGTAGAACGCTTAATGATGCCGATGTGAACACCTGAACACGGCGCCATGAACAATGAATGCACCCAAACTTAGCGTAGTGCAAAAGTTGAGCCCGCCAGGCTCGAATCCGAACCAGCCCGACCGTGCGTAGGTCGACCAAGGGCTGGATTTGTTGAAAGCGCCCAAATCCTGGGCAACATTTGCTTGCCGTCAGCAGTCGACCGTGCCATGTTCGCGCTCGGTCGACGCAGGCTTGGGCGGGGGACTTAGGCTTGCTGCACCTTCGGTGGGGGAGCGCATTCTGAACGGCCGACGTCTCGTTGTGGAATTTGATTTCGCGCCAATCTTGCGCCACTGAAGTCCGGGCTTTGCCGGGAGCATGGAGGGTTTTGCGGGATAGATGGCAGTCGAATTTGGAGATTGAATTCGATGTAAGTTGATGATATAATTGAAGAATTCGGAGTTCTAGGGATGTGCCGGGAGCTCGCGGGAAGTTTGGTTGGACGGCGGTATTTCGCCTTCACACGGCAGGGGTCGCAGGTTCGAACCCTGCACCGCCCACCAGCACACAGCTGTGAACCAAGCCCTTGCGAGACATCGCAAGGGCTTTTTTCATGGCTTGTTCGAATCGCTGGCCGCGTTTTGCGCAGCGGCGCGCAGCTTGTCCTTCTTGCTCGGGCGTTTGCCCTTCACGCCACCACCCGCCTCGATCACTGGCGCCACCTCGGTGGGCTCCAGCCCGGGCACCACCTCCAGTGGCAGGCTCAGGCCCTGGCGTTTTTCGATCAGGTGCCAGTGCGCAAGGGTTGCGGGCGTCACAAAGCTCACGGCCAGCCCGCTGGCGCCTGCGCGGCCGGTGCGGCCAATGCGGTGCACGTAATCCACCGCCGAGCGGGGCAGGTCGTAGTTCACCACCACCGGCAGTTGGCTGATGTCGATGCCGCGTGCGGCCAGGTCGGTGGTCACCACCACGTCCCAGCGCTTTTCCTTGAATTCGTCGAGCGCCTGTTTGCGCGCGCCCTGGCTCAAGCCGCCATGGAACGACGTGGCGTAGAGATCGCCCTGGTGCAGCTTGGAGGCCACGCGCTCGGCCGAATACTGCGTGGCCACAAACACCAGCACGCGCTGCCACCCTTGGGTCTTGATGAGCTGGCGAAGCAACTGCGTGCGGCGTGTGGTGTCCACCAGGTACGCCTGTTGCAGCACCACCGCCTCTTCCACCTCGACACTGGGCACGTCGATGCGCTGCGGCGCGCGCAGCAGGGTGTCGGCCAGTGCCTGCACGGCACTCGGAAAAGTGGCCGAGAAGAAGAGGTTCTGGCGCAACGCAGGCAGCAGCGCCAGCACTCGGGCCAGTTCTTCTGCAAAGCCGAGGTCGAGCAGGCGGTCGGCTTCATCAAGCACCAGCAACTCCACGCTGGCCAGTTTGAGCGCGTTGTGTTCGATCAGGTCGAGCAAGCGCCCCGGTGTGGCCACCACCACGTCGGCACCGCCGCGAAGCGCGAGCATTTGCGGGTTGATGGAGACCCCACCGAACACCACCGCGGTTTTGATTTTGGTGGGGAGGTGCTGGGCCAGGCTGCGCACGACTTCGCCCACTTGCGCCGCCAGCTCGCGCGTGGGCACGAGCACCAGCGCGCGCACGCGCCGTGGCGTGTGGCTGGAGGCGGCCATCAAAAGCTGCAGCAGCGGCAGCACATAGGCGGCCGTTTTGCCCGATCCGGTCTGCGCGGTGGCGAGCACGTCTGTACCGTTGAGCACGGCCGGGATGGCCGCTTGCTGGATGGGTGTGGGGGTGGTGAAGCCCAGTTCGGCAGCGGCTTGGGCGAGGGTGGGCACAAGGCCCAAGGCATGGAATGGCATGGTGTTGGAATGGTTCGAGCCAGTGTACCGGCCGGGCGCGCTGCGCAGGCCAGGCGCGCTACGATCCAGCCCCATGAAAAACAAGCTTTCCACCGGGGGTCTGGTGTATTCCACCGAAGCGGGTCGCATGTGCCCGGCGTGCCGACAGCCGGTGGCG
This sequence comes from Hydrogenophaga sp., assembly GCA_021154985.1. Taxonomy (GTDB): domain Bacteria; phylum Pseudomonadota; class Gammaproteobacteria; order Burkholderiales; family Burkholderiaceae_C; genus Hydrogenophaga. Next base: position 5,293 of record JAJNQE010000080.1, on the reverse strand, counting down.
CAATGCGTGTGCCAGAGGGCGGTTGTGCCGTCCGGCGATGGTGTGGTTCGGGTCTCGCGCGAGACCAAGGGGCGCGGCGGCAAGGCCGTGACGCTGGTGAAGGGCGTGGCGCTGGAGAGCCAGGCGCTGGCCGATCTGGGCAAGCGGCTCAAGGCGGCGTGTGGATCGGGGGGCACCGTGAAGGACGGTGTGATCGAGATCCAGGGCGATCACGTGGACAAGGTGGTGGCCGCGCTCCAGGCGCAGGGCCACACCGTCAAACGCGCGGGCGGCTAGCCCGCAGCGGATTCAGAAGGGCTTGCGTCCGCTGATCAGGCGCAGCAGCACCATGATCACGGCGATCACCAGGAGCACATGCACAAAGCCGCCCAGGGTGGTGGAAGTGACCAGGCCCAGCAGCCAGAGGACGAGCAGAACGACGGCGATGGTGTAGAGCATGGGATTCCTTGTTTTGATTGGCTGGAAAAAGACCGGCCGAAGCCGGTCTCGATCACTTGCCGACCTGGTTGCCGATCAGGCCACCGATGGCTGCGCCACCCAGGGTGCCCATGGTGCTGCCACCGGTCAGCACGGCGCCGCCCACCGCACCAGCACCCGCGCCGATGGCGGTGTTCTGGTCCTGGCGCGACATGCCGCTGCAGGCGGTGAGGCCTGCCAGCAGGGCGATGGAGGCTGCGATCGTCAGTGAGCGCTTTGCAATGGAATTCATGGTGATCTCCTGATGGAATGAAAAATCGAACAGAGGGCTCGGGTCACTTCAGGCGCATGTCGTTCTTGACCGACTTCACACCCGCAACACCTTGCGTCACCGCGACGGCTCGCTGGATGTCGGCTTGCGAATTCACGAAGCCGCTGAGCTGCACAGCGCCTTTGAAGGTCTCGACGTTGATTTCGGCGGACTTGAGCGTCGCGTCATTGAAGATCGCCGCCTTCACCTTGCCGGTAATGGCGGTGTCGTCGATGTACTGGCCAGCGCTGGCCTGCTTGGGGCTCGACGTGCAGCCGGCCAGGGTCATGACGGAGGCGGCCACGGCGAGCATGGCGATGGGGAAGAGTTGGCGTGTTTTCATGGGTGTTCCTTGCATGGGTTGGGTCGCGTGGCCCAACGGATTGCGAGGTCACCGCATGGTGCGAGGCGGGTTGCCTCTGCGCCAATGTCTTGACTCTAAAAGGAGATTTCGGGGCCGTCTGTGCGCTGACGCACCCTGGACTGAATGCTGAGCCGCTTCAGCGCAAAACGCTGAGCAAGCGGTCTAGCCCGCCTTCGTTGATGGCCACCATGGCCTGCGCACGCACAGCGGGCTTGGCGTGGTAGGCCACCGAAAGACCGGCCACCCCCATCATGGGCAGGTCGTTGGCGCCATCGCCCATGGCGATGCACTGCGAGGCTTCGATGCCCAACAACGAGGCCACCTCCAGCAGCGTGCGGCGTTTCTCGGCGCCGTCGCAGATGTCGCCCCAGGGCTGGTCGACCATGCGGCCGGTGAGTTGGCCGCAGTTGGGGCCACTTTCCACTTCGAGCACGTTGGCGCGGGTGAAGTCGATGCCCAGGCGTTCGCGCACGCGTTCGCTAAAAAACGTGAAACCGCCCGAAACCAGCAGCACCTTCAGTCCCGCAGCCTTGCAGGTGGTGATGAGTTCGGCGGCGCCAGGGTTGATGCGCAGGCGTTCGGTGTAGACCTGCTCCATGTCGGCGATGGTCACACCGCGCAAGAGCGCCACGCGCTGGCGCAGGCTGTCCTTGTAGTCGGCGATCTCACCGCGCATGGCGGCTTCGGTGATGGCGGCCACTTCAGCCTTCTTGCCCACGGCGTCGGCGATTTCATCCACACACTCGATGCTGATGAGGGTGGAGTCCATGTCGAAGGCGATCAGCTTGAAGTCGCTGAGCTTGAGCGGTGGTGTGAAACCTTGAACGGTGAGGCCGGGGGCGAATTCGGTGGCGGTGGTCATGGTTTGGCGGGGCTTCGACAGGCTCGGCCCGAAAGGATGGTTGGAGCGCCTTCAGGCGACGACGGGTTGCTGGAGGGGTTGGCCGAGCGAACGCAGCACATCGCGCACCAGCTGCACCCGGTCCTTGACCTCGGGCAGGGCGCGTTCGATGCGCAGCTTCTCGTTGCCGGCCAGTTTGATGTGGCGGTTCTTCTGGATCAGTTCGATGATGCGCATCGAATCAAACGGTGGGTTGGGGCGGAAGGTGATCTGGATCACGCCGGGCGCCGCGTCCACCTTCACCACGCCGTAAGGTGCACTGAGCACGCGCAGGCGGTGCACATCCACCAGCGTCTGTGCTTGGGCAGGGAGTTTGCCAAAGCGGTCGACGATCTCTTCGAGCAGGCTGTCCACCTGGTCGGCGGTCTGAGCGGTGGCGAGCTTCTTGTAGAACGACAGCCGCAGGTGCACGTCGCCACAGTAGTCGCTGGGGAGCAGGGCCGGGGCGTGCAGGTTGATGTCGGTCGTGACGGACAACGGCGAGAGCAGGTCGGGTTCACGCCCGGCTTTCAGCGAGCGCACGGCTTCGCTGAGCATCTCGTTGTAAAGCTGGAAGCCGACCTCCAGCATGTTGCCGCTCTGGTTCTCACCCAGCACCTCGCCGGCACCGCGAATCTCCAGATCGTGCATGGCGAGATAAAAGCCGCTGCCGAGCTCTTCCATCTGCTGAATGGCGTCCAGCCGCTGCGCGGCCTGTTTGGTGAGGCCTTCGATGTCGGGGACCATGAGGTAGGCGTAGGCCTGGTGGTGGCTGCGGCCCACGCGCCCGCGCAACTGGTGCAGCTGCGCCAGGCCGAACTTGTCGGCGCGCGCCATCACGATGGTGTTGGCGGTGGGAACGTCGATGCCGGTTTCGATGATGGTGGAGCACAGCAGCACGTTGAAGCGCTGCGCCACAAAGTCGCGCATCACGCGTTCCAGCTCCCGTTCGGGCATCTGGCCGTGCGCGATGGCAATGCGCGCCTCGGGCAAGATTTCTTCGAGCTTTTGCCGGCGGTTCTCGATCGTGTCCACCTCGTTGTGCAAAAAGTAAACCTGCCCGCCACGCTTGAGCTCGCGCAGCACCGCTTCGCGGATCACGCCGTTGCCCTCGTTGCGCACAAAGGTCTTGATGGCCAGGCGGCGCTGTGGCGCGGTGGCGATCACCGACAGATCTCGCAATCCTTCCAGTGCCATGCCCAAGGTGCGCGGGATCGGCGTGGCTGTGAGCGTGAGCACGTCCACCTCGGCGCGCAGCGCCTTCATCTGCTCCTTGTGACGCACGCCGAAGCGATGTTCCTCGTCGATGATGAGCAGGCCGAGGTCTTTGAACTTCACGCTCTCGCTGAGCAGCTTGTGCGTACCGACCACGATGTCCACCGACCCGTCGGCCAGACCCTTGGCGGCAGCGGTGATTTCCTTGGCAGAGCGAAAGCGGCTCATCTCGGCGATCTTCACCGGCCACTTGGCAAAGCGGTCCACCAGCGTCTGGTGGTGCTGCTCGGCCAGCAGCGTCGTGGGCGCGAGCAGGGCCACCTGGCGTCCGCCGGTCACGGCCACAAAGGCGGCGCGCAAGGCCACTTCGGTCTTGCCGAAACCCACGTCGCCACAGACCAGACGGTCCATGGGGCGCGGGCTGATCATGTCCTGAATGACGGCGTGGATCGCTGCGCGCTGGTCGGCGGTTTCCTCAAAGCCGAAGTCGTTGGCGAACACCTCGTAGTCTTGTGCCGAGTAGCGGAAGGCATGGCCTTGTCGCGCGGCGCGGCGGGCGTAGATGTTGAGCAACTCGGCGGCGGCATCGCGCACCTGCTCGGCCGCCTTGCGCTTGGCCTTTTCCCACTGGCCACTGCCCAGGCGGTGCAGCGGTGCTTCGTCAGCACCCACGCCGGTGTATCGCCCGATCAGCTGCAGTTGGCTCACCGGCACGTACAGCACGGCCTTGTCGGCGTATTCGAGGTGCAGGAACTCCATCAAAGCGGGCGTGCCGTCGGCGTTCTTCTCGCCCATGTCCATGTTGACCAAGCCGCGGTAGCGCCCGATGCCGTGGGTGATGTGCACCACTGGGTCCCCCAGGTTGAGCTCGGAGAGGTCCTTGATCAGCGCGTCGACATCGCTGACCTGTTCCTGCTTCTTGCGTCGGCGTGTGGTGGGGCTGGCGGCGAAGAGTTCGGTTTCGGTGACGAAGTCGATGCCGTCCTCAAGCCACGAAAACCCGGTGGAGAGTGCCGCGGTGGCGATGCCGAGTTTTTCGCTGCTGGTCTGGAACTCCAGCAAGGAATCAAACGCCGGCGGGCTGACGCCGCTGGCGCGCAGAAAGTCGAGCAGGCTTTCGCGCCGGCCGTCGCTCTCGGCGAGCAGCAGCACGCGCTGTGCGGTGTTGCGGATGTGGGCTTGCAGGCGCGAGAGCGGGTCTTCAGCGCCACGCACCACCGACAGGTCAGGCAGTCGTTGAGCAAACGCGCTGTGTTCCTGCTCGGCCTGCGCAGGGCGCACCGAGAGCTGTGCGTGTTCGTTGGCCCGCGCGTAAAACTGCTCCACGCTCAGAAACAGCGAATCCGGCGGCAGCACCGGGCGCTCGGGGTCGCCGTGCACCAGTCGGTAACGGTCTTTGGTGTCTTGCCAGAAGCGCTGGAACGCAGGCTCCAGGTCGCCGTGCAGCACCACGGTGGCGTCCGAACCCAGGTAGTCGAACACGGTGGCCGTGTCGTCAAAGAACAGCGGCAGGTAGTACTCGATGCCGGCGGTGGCCACGCCGTTGCCCATGTCCTTGTAGATGCGGCTCTTGGTCGGGTCGCCATCGAGCAGTTCGCGCCAGCGGCTGCGGAATTTCGCGCGCGCGCCGTCGTCCATGGGGAACTCGCGCCCGGGCAGCAGCCGCACCTCGGGCACCGGGTACAGGCTGCGCTGGCTGTCGGGGTCGAAGGTGCGGATGCTGTCGATCTCGTCGTCGAACAGGTCCACGCGGTAAGGCACCAGGCTGCCCATGGGGAAGAGATCGATCAGGCCGCCCCGCACCGCGTATTCGCCCGGGCTCACCACCTGCGTCACGTGTTGGTAGCCCGCGAGCGTCAGCTGGCTCTTCAGGCGCGCTTCGTCGAGCTTTTGTTTGACCTTGAACTGGAAGGTGTAGCCCGCCAGAAACGCGGGCGGCGCCACGCGGTACAGCGCGGTGGTGGCCGGCACCAGCACCACGTCGGCGCCGGTGTCCTTGTCGCGCTGCGAGATCCTCCACAGGGTGGCCAGGCGTTCGCTGATCAGGTCCTGGTGCGGCGAGAAGGTGTCGTAGGGCAGGGTTTCCCAGTCGGGAAACAAGGCGCAG
>JAJNQE010000067.1 GCA_021154985.1 Hydrogenophaga sp. | reverse complement strand
TTCGAGGGCGGCACCAAGGCCATCGCAGAAGCGATTGCGAAGAGCAGCGCCTTCAGCATCGCCGGCGGTGGCGACACGCTGGCCGCCATTGCCAAGTACAGCATCGAGAAAGACGTGGGCTACATCTCCACCGGCGGCGGTGCGTTTCTGGAAGTGCTGGAAGGCAAGACGCTGCCGGCGTTTGAAGTGCTGGCGCGCAGAGCGGAATAAGCCCCCACGCTCCGCCGCTTCGCGGGTCGCTGCCCCCCAAGGGGGCTGATCCGGCTTGGGGCGGCCCGGCGCCGGATCGTCAGCGCTGGTCTGGCGAGCGTGTCGGGATGCGGGCCACCACCAGCACCCCGATGAGTGCAGCGATCAGCACGATCGCCAGCACCACCGGCCGCTCCCGCAATCCCCACGCGGACAGGCCCACCATCACCACCATGCTCACCTGCGCCACGATCTTGCTGCGGCGGGTGAGGCTGCGGTGCGTTTCCCAGTCGCGCACCATGGGGCCGAGGAAGCGGTGGTTCAGCAGCCAGCCGTGCAGCCGGGGTGAGGCCTTGGCGTAGCAGGCGGCGGCCAACAGAACGAAGGGCGTGGTCGGCAGGCCGGGCAACACCACCCCGATGAGACCGAGGGCCAGCGCCACACTGCCGGCCAGCCACAGCAGCCAGCGCACGGCGCGCGAAGAAGACAGCGGGGAAGAGGGGGAAGTCAAGCCGGCATGATAGCCAGCGGGTTTCAGGTGCGTCCGACTTGCATCGGCGGCGAAAAGGCGCACCATGGCGCATGGCCCCGGCCAACGGCGCCCAACAGGAGAACCGCATGAAGCGCGACGCGATCAAGAGCGCCAGCACCGCCATCGGGCCGCAGCCCATCACGCTGGATGTGTTGAAAGAGAAATACCTCAAGGACGGCGAGACCAGCGAGCAGGACATCCACCGCCGTGTGGCGCGAGCCCTGGCCTCGGTGGAGCCCGAGGCCGACCGCGCCCGGTGGGAGCAGCGCTTTTTCGACAACCTGCAGGCCGGCGCCATCGGGGCCGGCCGCATCATGAGCGCGGCCGGCACGGCGATCCAGGCCACACTGATCAACTGCTTCGTGCAGCCGGTGGGTGACTGCATCCAGGGCGTGGACGACGGCGGCTACCCCGGCATCTACGAAGCCCTGCGCGAAGCCGCCGAGACCATGCGCCGGGGCGGCGGCGTGGGCTACGACTTCTCGCGCATCCGCCCGCGCGGCGCCGAGGTCAAGGCCACCGCCTCGCTGGCCTCGGGCCCGTGCAGCTACATCAACGTGTTCGACCAGTCCTGCGCCACGGTGGAGAGCGCGGGCGCGCGGCGCGGCGCACAGATGGGCGTGCTGCGCATCGACCACCCCGACGTGCTGGAGTTCATCACCGCCAAACGAACGCCGGGGCGCTGGAACAACTTCAACGTGTCGGTGGGCGTGAGCGACGCCTTCATGCAAGCACTCGCCGACGACCAGTCCTGGGAACTGGTGCACCGGGCGCGCCCCGGTGCGGCGCTGCTGGCCCAAGGCGCCCACCAGCGCGCCGATGGCCTGTGGGTCTACCGCAGCGTGGGTGCGCGCGAGCTGTGGGACACGGTGATGCGCTCCACCTACGATTTCGCCGAGCCCGGCATCCTGTTCCTGGACCACATCCAGCGGGACAACAACCTGCGCTACTGCGAGTCGATCGAGGCGACCAACCCATGCGGTGAGCAGCCACTTCCGCCCTACGGCTGCTGCGACCTCGGCCCGGTGATCCTGCCGCGCTTCGTACGCAACCCCTTCGGCTTCGGCGGTCTGCCCAGTTTCGATTTCGAGGCCTTCGAGGCGGCCGTGGCGCTGCAGGTGCGCGCGCTGGACAACGTGCTCGACGTGACCTGGTGGCCGCTGCCGCAGCAGCGCGAGGAGTCGGCGGCCAAGCGGCGCATCGGTGTGGGCTTCACCGGCATGGGCAATGCGCTGGCCATGCTGTGCGTGCGCTACGACCGCGCGGAGGGCCGTGCTCAGGCTGCTCAGATCGCTGAGCGCATGCGCGACGCGGCCTATGCGGCCTCGGTGGCGCTGGCGCAGGAGAAGGGCGCGTTTCCGAAGTTCGATGCCGACGGCTACCTGGCCGAAGGCACCTTCGCCAGCCGCCTGCCGACAGCGCTCCGAGACTCGATCCGCACGCACGGCATCCGCAACAGCCACCTGCTCTCCATCGCACCCACCGGCACCGTGAGCCTGGCCTTTGCCGACAACGCGTCCAACGGCATCGAGCCGCCGTTTTCCTGGGTGTACCGGCGCAAGAAGCGCGAGGCCGACGGCAGCACCACCGACTACGCGGTGGAAGACCACGCGTGGCGGCTGTACCGGGAACTCGGTGGCGATGTGAGCCAGCTGCCCGAGTATTTTGTGAACGCGCTGGCCATGCCGGCGGCCGACCACCTGGCCATGATGGAAGCGGTGCAGCCCTTTGTGGACACCGCCATTTCCAAGACGGTGAACGTGCCGGCCGACTACCCGTACGACGACTTCAAGAACCTGTACCAGCAGGCCTGGCGCGCGCAGCTCAAGGGCCTGGCCACCTACCGGCCCAACGCCATCCTGGGCTCGGTGCTCGACACCGGCACCACGCCTGAAGCGGCAGCGGGCGTGGCCACGGTGGACCCGATGCGCACGGTGATCGAGAGCCGGCCGCCGGGGGCGTTGCCCGCCGTGGCTGACAAGATCGAGTACTGGACACAAGAGGGCCACCAGACGCTGTACCTGCTGGTGTCGTTTTTGCAGGTGCCCACTGCCGACGGTTCGGGCACGGTGGAGCGCGCCATCGAGTTCTTCATGCCGGTGGGGCAGAGCGGTGAGTCTCAACAGTGGGTGTCGTCGAGCATGCGGCTGCTTTCGCTGGCCGCGCGCGGCGGTTTCCTGGAGCGCGCCTTGCGCGACATGCGCAAGGTGGTGTGGGACCGTGGCCCCGTGCGCATGGGCACCCACCAGAAGGCCGACGGCACCCATGTGCCGATGTGGCACGACTCGGTGGTGGCGGCCATCGCCTACGCGGTACAGACCTTGATTGCGCAGCGGGCCGGGGTCACCAGCTCAAGCCTCCGAGCGCCTGTGGACGTGGCGCCCACGCCGGGCATGATGCCGGGCAAAAAATGCAGCGAGTGCGGGGCGCACGCGGTGATCCGCAAGGACGGCTGCGAACACTGCACGCAGTGCGGCCACCTGGGCGCGTGCGGCTGAGGTTCAGGCCTTCGGGCCGACCGTCAGTTCGACCTCGCCCACACCGTTCACCGAGCCGGTGATCTTGTCGCCCGGCAGCACCGCGCCCACGCCCTCGGGCGTGCCGGTGTAGATCAGGTCGCCGGGTTGCAGGTGGTAGAACAGCGAGAGGTCGGCAATGATTTCGCGGATGTTCCAGATCAGCTTGTCCACGTCGGACTTCTGCTTCACCGCGCCGTTGACCGAAAGCTCGATGCCGCCGCGCTCGATCACCACACCCGGCATCGGCACGATCTCGCTGCACACCGACGAGTGCTCCACGTCCTTGCCCAGATCCCAGGGGCGTCCCTTGTCGCGCGCCACCAGCTGCAGGTCGCGGCGCGTCATGTCCAGGCCGGCGGCGTATCCATAAATGATGGTGTGTGCGTCTTCGGCTTTCACGCGAAAGCCGGGTTTTCCCACGGCCAGCACCAGCTCCATCTCGAAGTGGTAGTTGGCCGTCTCGCTCGGGTAGGGCGTGGTCGCGCCCGAGCGGGCCAGCGTCTGCGGCGCCTTGGTGAAGTAGAACGGCCGCTCGACCGACTTGTCCACCGGCTTGCCCATTTCCACCGCGTGGGCGTGGTAGTTGCGGCCGACGAAAAACAGGCGGTTGACGGGGAACAGTTCGGTGTGGCCGCGCACGGGAACGGCAGCAACGGGAGGTGGAGGGAAGAGGTAAGTGCTCATGGTGGCGTTCAGGGCATGGAGGGTTGGTTGTCGGGGCGCACTTCGTACACGCCGAGCTTGCGGTGCAGCGGCGATTCGTCGGCGATGAAGAGGAAGGCCGGCGCGTTGGCCGACGCGTTGGTGAGCGTGGTGGTGGTGTAGCCGGGGATGCAGCAGGTGTCGGCGGCGACCAGGTCGAAGCCCTTGGCGTCGGTGGTCACGCGCGCCGCGCCTTCGATCACGTGGTAGATCGCTGCGGGTGAACGCGCGGGCAACTGCAGCGTCTGGCCAGGGCGCAGCATCAGTGCGTGAAAGCCGAGGATGTTCTCCACGTCTTCACCGGTCTCGGGGTTCACATAGGTCACCTGCACCGCGTCCACATCGGGCCGGTCGGCGGCGAGTGATTCAAGAGCGGCTTTCGCGTCGGCCCACGGGTAACGCAGCATGGGGTAGCGCTTGCCGCTGCGGCCGAACACGGGCGTGGGCACCACACCGGCGCGCGCATAGGCGCGGTCGCCCTGGCCCGGTTTTGTGTCCTGCCGCGCGCCATTGAGGTGGTAGCTCACCTCCAGGTAATAGGCCAGCGGGAGGTCGAGCACGTCGAGCCAGATCACCGGCTCGGTGCCATCGTGGCCGTGTTCGTGCCACAGGCCGGTGGGCGTGAGGATCAGGTCGCCGCGCGACATCGGGCAGCGTTCGCCGTCCACCGTGGTCCAGGCGCCTTCGCCTTCCACCACCATGCGCACCGCGTTGGGTGTGTGGCGGTGGCTGGGCGCCCACTCGCCGGGCATGAGAAGCTGCATGCCGAGGTACATGGCGGCGCTGGCCTGCATCTTCTCGAGCGTGTGGCCGGGGTTCGCCAGCACCAGCACGCGGCGCTCGGCCTTTTCGATGGGGGTGAGTTCGCCGGCTTTGAGCAGCAGTGGCTTGATGGTCTTGTAGGGCCAGTGCGTGGCCTGCGTCTGCCGCGTGGGGATGGTGGGCGGCAGCACGCCGCGCAGGCTGGGCCACAGCGGCACCAGGTTGAGCGCGCGCAGCTCGGCCACGTAGTCGGCGGGCAGGTCTTCGAGTCGTCCGAGGTCGTTCATGGTGTCTCCGTGTGTTCAGTGGGCAGCCAGGCAGTTCTGGACGTTCCAGCCGTACAGCCATTCCATCGCATCGTAAAAGCGCTCGGGCGTGCGTCCGCGCCAGAGGTCGTTGCGCACCAGGCGCTCCACGCCCTTGGCGTGGTAGATGCGGCCCATCTCGCGCGAGCTCAGCACGATGCGGGCGGTGCGCGCCACGCGCGAGCGCTGGTAAAGGTCGAAGGCCTTTTCAATGTCGTTGCCGTGCACCCGCAGAGCCTCGCCCAGCGTCACCGCGTCTTCAATCGCCATGCACGCGCCCTGCGCCATGTACTGCGTGGTGGGGTGCGCGGCGTCGCCCAGCAGCGTGACGCGGCCAAAGCTCCACTGGCCGATGGGTTCGCGGTCGGCCGTGGCCCAGCGCTTCCAGCTCTTGGGCAGGTCAATCAACTGCCGAGCCTTGGGGCACAGCCCTTGAAAGTAGCTTTGCACCTCGGCCTGGCTGCCCTCGGTCACGCCCCACTCCTCTTGCTCGCGGCTGTGGAAGGTCACGACCACGTTGTACTGCTCGCCGCCACGCAGCGGGTAGTGCACCAGGTGGCAGTGGGGGCCGACCCAGATGCTGGCCGCGTTCCAGCGCAGGTCTTCGGGGAAGTCGGCCTTGTCGACCACGGCGCGGTACACCACATGACCGGTCACGCGGGCTTCGTCGCCCACGAACTGCTGGCGCACCACCGACTTCACGCCGTCGGCGCCGATGAGCGCCCGCCCGCGGTGGGCGTTGCCGTGCTGGTCGTGCACCGTCACACCGTCGGCGTTCTGATCGATGCGCACCACGCGGGTGGAGGTGAGGAATTCAATGTGTCCGCTGGCCTGCACGCCTTCGAGCAAGGACGTGTGCGCGTCGGCCCGGTGGATCACCGCGTAGGGGTTGCCGAAGCGCTGGCGAAAGGCCTCGCCGGTGGGGATCTTGCCGACCTGGTATTCGTCGATGGCGTCGTGCATCACCATGAAGTCGGTGTACACCGCGCGCCTGCGCGCCTGCTCGCCCACGCCCAGCGCGTCAAAGGCGTGGAAGGCGTTGGGCCCGAGCTGCATGCCGGCGCCGATCTCGCCCAGCTCGGCCGCCTGCTCCAGCACCTTCACACGAAAGCCCCGACGCACCAGGGCGAGTGCAGCGGCCAGGCCGCCGATACCGCCGCCGGCGACCAGCACAGGAAGGTCGGATGGGCTTGTTGTCATGGGTGTCTCCTCTACATGGGCCGCATACTGATGATCAGTGTACTTATTGTATCGGCGATGCTAGGATTCCCGCAACACCTTCCATCGCCATGAAACGCAGTCCACCCGCCGTCGACATCGACCACCAGCCCGGTCACTACATCCGCCGGTTGCACCAGATTTCGGTGGGCATCTTCCTGCAGGAGCTGGGCGAGATCGGCATCACCCCGGTGCAATACGCGGCGCTGCAGACGGTGGCCAACCACCCGGGCATCGATCAACGCACGCTGGCGCGCACCATCGCGCTGGACGCCTCCACGACCGGTGGCGTGGTCGACCGGCTCGAAGCCCGCGGCTGGCTGGAGCGCAAGACCTCACCCGAAGACCGCCGCGCCCGCCAGCTGGAGCTCACCGACGCGGGCGTGCAATTGCTCGCGGAGGCGGTGCCGGCCATGCTGGGCGCGCAAGACCTGATCCTGGGGCCGCTCTCCGAGCGCCAGCGCGCCGAATTCATGAAGCTGCTGCGCCTGCTGGTGGACACCAACAACGAACACAGCCGCGCGCCCAGCGAAGCGATGAAGTGAATTCGGGTGGGCTCAGTCGAGCCCGCGCACCCGACCGCGCAACTGCTTGACGGTGGAGCGCGTGGCCTTGCCTTCAAGCCGGCGCTGCTTCGATCCGAACGTGGGTTGCGTCGCCTTGCGTGCCTTGGGCAGCGTGGCCACGCTGTCCACCAGTGCCTGCAGCCGCTCCAGCGCCTGCGCCTTGTTCTGCTCCAGGCTGCGGCTGGTCTGCGCCTTGATCACCACCACGCCCTCGGTGGTGATGCGTTGGTCGCTCAGCGCCAGCAGCCGCTCCTTCACGGCGTCGGGCAGTCTTGATGCGTGGATGGCAAACCGCAGGTGCACCGCGTTGGACACCTTGTTCACGTTTTGCCCACCCGCGCCCTGGGCGCGGATGGCGGTGAATTCCACCTCGGCGGGATCGATGGTGATCGGCATCGGCGCAGTGTGCCACGCGGGTGTTCAGTAGCGCTCCTTCACGCCCGTGACCATGGCCTTCACCAGCCGCGTGCGCTCGATGCGGCCCATGATGATCGTGGCGCCCGCGTGCAGCCCCACCATCGGCAGCAGCCATTCGCCCAGGCCTTCGTGCAGGTCCTGCAGCCACTCCTCCCCCCAGAAGGCGTCCAGGCCTTGCATCCAGCCGGTGAGGCCCAGCGTGAGCACCATGGCGAGCAGGCCGAGCACCATCAACGCACCCAGCGGGTTGTGCCCCCAGTGGTGTTCCGGCGCACCGCCGAGCAGCGCGCGGACGTGGTTGGCCACGCGGCGCGGCGTCGGGAAGAAGTCGGCAAAACGCGCGTGGCGCGGGCCCACAAAGCCCCACACCACACGCACCAGCACCAGCGCGGAGGCCGCGTAGCCCAGCCACTGGTGCAGGTCTTCACCGTCGTCGACCACAAAGAGGTTGAGCAGCACGCAGGCCACCAGCGACCAGTGGAAGACGCGCACCAGCGGGTCCCAGACCCGCCGGGATGCGGTGACGCTCACTTGTGCTCGACGGGTTTGCCGCTCACCGGGTCAAAGTAGATCTCCACCTTCTTGCCGGCCTTGTCGGTGCCGTAGATCTCGTAGCACTGGCCCTTGCTCACCTTGAAGGTCTTGATCTGGTAGCCCTGGGCTTCCACATCCTTCTTGAACGCCGCCTCGGGCATCCATTTTTCCTTGGGGGCATTGCAGGCAGGACCGGCCACAGCGGCTCCAGCGACAGCGAGAAGAAGTGCGGAGAGAACAACAGATTTCATGATGCGTTTCCTTGTGTATCGATGCCAGCGGTTGCTGGTGAAGGCATTGAAACGAAGCAACTTGAAATGAGGCTTAAACCGCTTTGTGACGAATGTCAGCAGCGGTAACGCAGCCGTTCAGTGTCCCTCGGCGCGTTCGGGCGCCTTGCGCCACAACAGCATCAGCGCCAGCAGGGCCGAAGCGATCATGAGGAAGAGGCTGATGGCGTTGAGCACCGGTGTGGCGCCTTCGCGCATTCGGCTGTACATCAACACGGTGAGCGGTGAGTCCGAGCCCACCAGCATGAGCGTGGTGTTGAAGTTCTCGAACGACATGAGGAAGGCCATGGCGGCGGCGCCGATCATGCTGGGGCGCAGATAGGGCAGCGTGATGGTCCACAGCACCGCAGCACGGCTGGCACCGAGGTTGTAGGCGGCGTCTTCTAGCGTGCGGTCGAAGCGTCGCAGGCTGGCCGAAATGGTGAGTGTGGCGATGGTGACGATGTAGCAGAACTGGCCCAGGATCACCAGCGGCAATCCCGGGCGCAGGAAGTCCAGCTCCAGGCCCCAGGTCTCGTCGGCAAAGTTGGCGATGCGGCTGGCGAACGCCAGGATGGAGATGCCCAGGATCACCCCCGGGATCACCAGCGGCAGCATGCTCAGCAAGGCGATGGCGTTCTTGCCCGGAAAGTCGAACCGCTCGAGCAAGAAGGCGTTGCAAGTGCCCACACCGACCGACAGCACCGTGACCCAGGTGGCGACCCAGGCGCTGGTGCCCAGGCTCTGGATCAGCTCGGCGTCGAACAGCAAACCGGTGCGGCTGCCGTTGTCGGCCAGGAACCAGTCCAGCGTGAAGCCCATCCAGGGTGGTGTGGGGTAAGGCGCATCGTTGAAGGCAAAGATCGCTACCACGGCCAGCGGCACGAACAGGAACACGAAGAACACGAATACGAAGGCGTTGAGGCCAAGGCGCTGCATGAGGGGGCGTGGCAGGCTGGGAATCATGGCCGCGAGCTCATGTCTTCATCACCGCGCCGAAGCGCTGGCCGGTGAGCTTCAGGCCCGCCCACACCAGCACGGTGGAGAGGAACAACAGCAGGAAACCGAAAGCCGCGCCCTGGTTCCAGTTGAAGCGGGTGATGAACTGGGTGTAGATCTGTTCGGTGAACCAGAGCGAGTTCTTGCCGCCCAGCAGCGTGGGCGTGAGGTAGTTGCCCAGGCACAGCATGAAGACCACGATGCAGCCTGCGGCGATGCCGGGCGCGGCGTGGGGAATGACGATGCGGCGCACGATGTTGGCGGTGCTGCCGCCGAGGTCGTAGGCGGCTTCGATGAGGCTGTCGTCCAGGCTCTCCAGGCTGTTGACCAGCGGGATCACCATGAACAGCAGCGAGGCGTAGACCAGCCCGACCAGGATGGTGGTGTCGCGGTAGAGTAGCTCGATCGGCGCCCCTGCCAGCCCCAGACCTTGCATGAGACTGGAGACCACACCGGTTTCGCGCAGCAAGATGAGCCAGCCCAGCGTGCGCACCATTTCGCTGACCCAGAACGGCAGCAGGCAAAGCACCAGCAGCACGGTCTTGGCACGACCGCGCGCCACCTTGGCGATGTACCAGGCGGCCGGAAACGCCAGCAACAGCGTGAGCACTGTGGCCAGAACCGAGAGCGTAGCAGTACGCACAAAGGTGTTCCAGTACAGCGGCTCGTCCACAAAGGTGAGGTACTGGTCGAGGCTGAGTGCGTATTCGCCCGGTCCGGTGCGCGCCTGCAGCGAGAGCACCAGCAGCTCCACGTGCGGCAGCACCACCAGTCCCAGCAGCCACAGCAGGGCCGGGGCGAGCAGCACACCAAGGAAGAAGCGGCGGTGCGTGCTTTCGCTCATGGGGTGCGCTTCATGGCTCTTCAGGCCGCAAAGCACCAGGCCTGCGCGCTTTGGTAGGCAAAGTGCACGGTTTCACCCGGCTTCAGGTCGGCCAGGCGACCGGTGAGGGGCAGGGCAATGTGCAACGGGGTGTTGCTGCGCGTCTCGCGAACCTGCACAGTGGAGTTGCCGCCGTCGAACAGCACGCTGTCGACCACCGCATTCCAGGCCGGGTCGCCCGCGGGCAGCTCACGCGGGCTGCGTCCGATCTCGATCGCCTCGGGGCGAACGAAGACCACAGCGCTCTGGCCGACGGCCATGCTGCCCACTGCCTGCGCCCACAAGGCCATGCCGCTGGCCGTGCGCAGCTGCACCTGCGCGCCATTGAGTTGCTCCACCCGGCCCTCGAAGCGGTTGTTGTTGCCCACGAAGCCGGCCACGAATGCCGTGGCGGGTTGGTAGTAGAGCTGCTGCGGGCTGCCAACCTGTTCAAACCGGCCCTGGTTCATCACCGCGACCTGGTCCGACATCACCAGCGCTTCCGACTGGTCGTGCGTGATGTAGACAAAGGTGGTGCCGATCTCGGCCTGCAGTTGTTTGAGTTCGACCTTCATGTGTTCGCGCAGCTTGAGGTCGAGCGCGCCCAGCGGCTCGTCGAGCAGGAGCAGGGTGGGCTCCAGCACCAGCGAACGCGCAATCGCCACCCGCTGCTTCTGCCCGCCCGAGAGCTGGTCGATGCGTTTGTCCGCGCTGCCGGGCAGGCCCACGCGTTGCAGCATGTCGGTGACCTTGGCCCGGATCGCCGGGCCCCTGAGGCCGCGGCGCGCCAGTCCGTAAGCAATGTTTTCGCCCACGCTCATCATGGGAAACAGCGCCAGATGCTGGAACACCATGTTCACCGGCCGCCGGTTGGGCGGTACGCCGAGCATGGAAGCCCCCTTGATGCGCAGGTCACCGCGGTCGGGCGCGATGAAGCCCGCGATCATGCGCAACAGCGTGGTCTTGCCGCAGCCCGAGGGGCCGAGGATGGAGAAGAACGAGCCCTGCCGGACGTTGAAGCTGAGGTCCTGCACCGCCGCAAACGCGCCGTAGCGCTTGTCGATGGACAGGACCTCCAGATCGTTGTCGCCGGTGGGAGCGGCGCCAGGGATCGGCACCGCTTATTTGGCGGCTTTGACGCGGTCGAGCACGCGGCCTTCAATGTCTTCGATGCCTGCCGGCACCGGCGGGTACCACTTGATGTTCTTCAGGGCGGCCTCGGGGAAGCTGTCCGCGAACTGCTTCTTGAGAGTGGCGTCGGCCATTTGGTCGGCGCCCTTGCTGGCGGTGAAGTTGCCGGCGGCACCGGCCACCTTGGCGGCGATCTCGGGGCGCATGTTGAAGTTGATCCAGGCGTAGGCGGCCTCGTCGTTGCGGCCCTTGGCCGGCAGCGCAAAGGTGTCGACCCAGCCCAGCGCGCCCGATTTCGGGGCGATGAACTTCACGTCGGGGTTGGCTTTGTTGAGCTCCCAGCCGCCGGTGTCCCACATCATGGCGGTGGTGAGTTCGCCCGAACGGATGCCGGCGAGTAACTGGTCCTTGCCGTCCCAGTAGAACTTCACGTTCTTCTTGCAGTCGGCGAGCTTCTTGCCCATGTCGTCCATGAGCGCGGTGTACGCCTTGGGATCGTTGTACAGGGCAAACGGGTCCTTGCCCGAAGCGAAGGCCATGGCAATCAGGGTGGGGCGCTTCAGGCGCATGCTGACCTTGCCGGCGTTCTCGGGTGCGCACAGGTCGGCGTAATCGGTGGCTTTGGAGGTTTTGGTGTTGACCACCAAACCGTCGGTGCCCCAGATGTGCGGCACGCCATACACCGCGCCTGCCACCGTGGTGTTCTTTTTGGTGGCCTCCAGCATGGAAGGGATGAACAGCTCGGCCTTGAGCTTGCTCATGTCCATCGGTTTGTAGATCTTGAACTCGGTTTGCGGGCCGGCAATGCGGTCCTGGCTGGGCTGTACCAGGTCAAAGCCGGCGCCGGCGGTGGCGCGCAGCTTGGAGATCATCTCTTC
Organism: Hydrogenophaga sp.; assembly: GCA_021154985.1. GTDB lineage: Bacteria > Pseudomonadota > Gammaproteobacteria > Burkholderiales > Burkholderiaceae_C > Hydrogenophaga. The sequence continues at coordinate 13,637 of JAJNQE010000067.1, read as the reverse complement.
GTTGTTGGACAAAGTGACCTCCACCTTGATACCGGTCTCCTTGGTGAACTGCTCCACCACCTCTTTGGGCGCGTAGCCGCCCCAGGTGAGCAGGCGCAAGGTCTTGTCTTGGGCGGAGGCGGCGGTGGTCACACACAGGACCAGCGTGGCCAGGGCGATGCGGTGGAAGGAACGGTTCATGGAGGACTCACTTTCAAAGGTGACAGAACAATGAAATCAATGTGACGACGGGATGGACCGGGTGTGACAGGGGAAGCGCCACTATCGTCCAACCGCAAGGCTTGTCAAGGCGTCCGGCGCGAAACAAGCCAGCTTCAGCCTACGTCGAAGGCATGACACTCCAGTGACAGCCCCGCGACGCGCGGGGCCATGGAGCCGGCTGGGATAATCCCGCCCATGGCAAACAAGCAGCGTGTGGTGGTGGGATTGAGCGGGGGCGTGGACTCCGCGGTGAGTGCGTACCTGCTCAAGCAGCAAGGCCATGAAGTCATCGGCATCTTCATGAAGAACTGGGAGGACGACGACAACAGCGAGTACTGCTCGTCCAACATCGACTTCGTGGACGCCGCCAGCGTGGCCGATGTGCTGGGCATCGAGATCGAACACGTGAACTTTGCGGCCGAGTACAAGGACCGCGTGTTCGCCGAATTTCTGCGCGAGTATCAGGCCGGGCGCACGCCCAACCCCGACATCCTGTGCAACGCCGAGATCAAGTTCAAGGCCTTCCTCGACCACGCCATGCGCCTGGGCGCCGAGAAGATCGCCACCGGCCACTACGCGCGGGTGCGCGAGCGCAACGGGTCGTTCGAGCTGCTGAAGGGGCTCGATCCGCTGAAGGACCAGAGTTACTTTTTGCACCGCCTGAACCAGGCCCAGCTGAGCAAGACGCTGTTTCCGGTGGGCGAACTGCCCAAGACCGAGGTGCGCCGCATCGCCGCAGAGATCAACCTGCCCAACGCGAAAAAGAAAGACAGCACCGGTATCTGCTTCATCGGCGAACGGCCGTTCCGCGATTTCCTCAACCGTTACATCGCCAAGGAGCCCGGCCCCATCAAGGACGAAAAAGGCCGGGTGCTGGGCCAGCATGTGGGCTTGAGCTTCTACACGCTGGGTCAGCGCCAGGGTCTGGGCATCGGGGGGGTCAAGGCCAAGGGCGCGCAAAAGGGTGGCAACGACCACGCGCCCTGGTTCGTGGCGCGCAAGGACGTGGCGAGCAACACACTCTGGGTGGTGCAGGGACACGACCATCCTTGGCTGCTCACGCCGCGCCTGAGCGCACAGGACGCGAGCTGGGTGGCGGGCCACGCGCCCGCGGGTGGCGATGTGGGCGCCAAGACGCGTTACCGCCAGGCCGATGCGCCGTGTGCGTTGCAGCCTCAGGGCGACGACCGCTTCGACCTGCGGTTCGAGGGGCCGCAGTGGGCCGTGACACCGGGCCAGAGCGCGGTGATTTACGACGGCGAGGTGTGCCTGGGCGGCGGCGTGATCACCACCGACGCGGCCAGCGCCTGAGGTCTTTCAGGGCGTCTTGGCCGGCGCGTTCAGGCGCGCATGGATGCGCCGCGTGGTGCGCCACACGACCCACAACACCAGCGGCACCATGGCCCCTGCCGCTATTTCCGGCTGGATCGGCAAACCGGCGGCCTTGGCGCCTTTGGCGATGTACAGCAGCAGGCTGATCACGTAGTACGAGATGGCCGCGATCGACAGACCTTCCACCGTGGCCTGCAGTTGCAGCTGCAGTTCCTGCCCGCGCGTGAGCTTGGCCAGCAGCTCCTGGTTCTGCGCTTCGGTGACGATATCCACCCGCGTGCGCAGCAGCGCGCTGGTGCGCGAGACACGTTCGGACAACGAGGTGAGCCGCTGCGCGCTGGCGGCCACCGTGGCCATGGCCGGCGAGAGCCGGCGCTGCATGAACTCGCCAATCGTCTGCGTGCCCGGAATCGGCTTCTCGCGCAGCTCCGCAATGCGCTGCGTGACCACCGCGTCGTAGGCGCGGGTGGCGGCGAAGCGGTAGGTGTTCTCGGCGGTGGCGCGCTCCACCCGAGCCGCCAGCGACACCAGCTGGTCCAGCAGTTCCTGTTCGGAGGTGGACTTGTTTTCCAGCTGGGCGGTGATGGCGGCGAGCTGCGCTTCGGCCGCGCTCAAGGTGGGGCTCAGGGCCTTGGCCACCGGCAGGCCGCGCAGGGCCATGAGGCGGTAGGTCTCAATCTCCAGCAGCCGCTGCGAAATGCGCCCTGCGCGGGTGTCGGTGGTGCCCGGCGGGGTGAGCACCAGCATGCGCTCGAAGCCCGAGGGGTGCAGGCGGAAGTCCGTCAGGGCCCAGGAATGACCGCCGCCGATTTGTGAGGCCACCACGGTGCGTCCGCCAAACCATTGCTGGGCCGGCCCCATGAGCCTGGCCTGGGCTTCCGGGGTTTGTTCGGGCAGGTCGCAATGCAGCATGACCAGTTTGATGGCGGCCACGGTGCGCCCCGGAATGCCGCTCAGCCAACCCGCCGGTGTGACCAGCTTGTCCAGCAGCACCGGGTCGGTGGCGCCCAGCCCGGCGCCTTCGGGCAGGTGCTGCACGATGGAATAGCGCGTGAACTCGGTGTGGCGTTCCCACTTCAGGGTGTGTTCGTCCAGCCGCAGGCGCAGGAAGTTGCCCTGCAGCTGCTGCAGTGTCAGGTCGTCCTGGCCGGGCAATTGTTTGAGGTGCGCCCATTCCTGCTCGCGGCTCACACCTTCGTTGAGCACCGCCACGAAAACGATCAGCGCCGGCAGGTGGATGCGGGCCGAAGGCCGGGCATGCACCTCGTTGTGCAGCTCCTCGCGCTGCGGGTCGTCGGGCGGCAAGGCGCCCGGGATGGGAGGGCCACTGGCCGCGGTGAGGGGCAGGTTCATGGGCGCTGAGCGATGAGTTGGTGCCGCTCAACTGTATGCCAAAGCGCTGGCCGCGCGCGGGTCTGCGGGTTCAGTTGGGGCGCAGCAGACGCCTGAGCCAGCGCAGGCCCGGTCGCCGGGAGCGAAGCTGGGCAGGCAGCGCAGGCGGGGTGTGTTCTGCGTGCGCCCACGTGGCCGTGTGGCCGGATGCTCCGCCGTCCACGGGATCGTGGCGGGACCGTGCGAACGCCGCCAGACGGGAGATGTCGAGTGCGTGGCGCGCAATGCTGGTCGGTTGGGCCATGAGCTGGCGGTGCTTGTTCAGGGCGGCCTTGATCGCCCTTTCGATGCTGGCCGGCCCGGCGGGTTTGGACACGAACCGGAAAATCTGCCCCTCGTTGATCAGGCGGCCAATGGTGGTGCTGTCGCACTCGGCGGCGTGGATCACGGCCACGATGTTGGGGCTGCTGCGCTTCACGGCCCGGATGAGCTTGAGCGTTGCGCCGTTGCCTGGTTGGGTGTCGGCCACGATCACGGCCACCTTGTGGCGGTGCATCAGGCTCACCGCTTCACCCGGGCTGCGCGCCCACAGCAGCAGCGTGTCCTGGCCCAACGCCGTGCGCACCTGGCGCTCGGTGGTGGCGTCTTCGTCCACCAGCAACACCGTATCAATGTCGCTGCCGGCGCGCGGGTCCGGGCCTGCCGGCGCCTCGTCGTCCCGGTGGTGCAGGTGTCTGGTGGTGCCCACCGGCGGGACTTTTCGGGCCACGGTGGCGGCGTAGGTGACCATGTCCACCAGGTGCCGGTTGTCCCAGGGCTTGTGGATGTAGCGGAAGACCTCGCTGTCGTTGATCGATCGCAGCACATCGTTGACCTCGGCGTGACCGGTGAGCAGCAGGCGCATGGTGCGGGGTGACTCTTCCTTGACCCGCTTGAGGAAGTCGGTGCCGGGCATGCCGGGCATGCGCTGGTCGCTGATCACGACGTCGAATTCGCTGTGGCGCATCAGGGCCAGGCCTTCGCCCGCATTGGCGGCGGACGCCACATCAAAACGGTCGCGCAGCAGAAGGCCCAGCGAGCGCAGCACGCCGGGTTCGTCGTCCACACACAGGACGCGGGGTTTGGAGGGGTGGGTCATGGGGATGTTGGGCTGTCAGGGGCCCCTGACAAGCACGGGCCTGACCGGTTGCGGTCAGCGGCCGATGCTATTTTTCGCCCGGTCTTTCGCCCATACCCCGCCGGCAGTATCTTGGACGGGCTTGCGGCGCAGACCCGTCGGCCCCGGGTGGAGCGTCAGGTGCGAGGCCGGGCGAGCGCCACCGAGGCGTCGGTCTGCACCAGGTCCAGCGGGTAGCGAAGGCCTGCGAGGTGGTCTTCCATGCAGCGCAACACCAGCGGGCTGCGGTGGCGGGCCGCGCTGGCGCGAACCTCGTCGGGCGTGAGCCACAGCGTGCGGACGATGCCGGTGTCCAGGCTCAGGCCCGGCACCGCCTCACTCAGCTCGCCACAGAAGGCAAAGCGCAGGTAGGTGATGTCTTCGTCGTCCTCGGGGGTCTGACCCGCGCGATGAAACCGCGAGAGGTACACGCCCACCAGCGCCGTGGGGGTGAAACGGTGGGCGGTCTCTTCCAGCGTCTCGCGCACCACCCCTTGCTCGGGGCTTTCGCCCGGGTCCAGGTGGCCCGCCGGGTTGTTCAGGCGCAGGCCTTCGGGCGTGTGCTCTTCGATCAGCAGGTATCGGCCGTTGCGCTCGATGACGGCGGCCACGGTGACACTGGGTTTCCAACGGTGGGGCATGGGCGGATTATCCCCAGGCGCCGGCCCACGGACTTGCCCGGGCAAGACAGGGCCAAACCCCACTTTCAGTTAAGCTCGGCCGCTGATTCCCCAACCCGCGAGCGAGGAGACGTTCATGATGATTGGCGTACCCACTGAGACCACAGTGGGCGAAACCCGAGTGGCCGTCACGCCCGAGACGGCCAAGAAATACGTGGCCCAGGGGCACACGGTGCGCATCCAGTCAGGCGCCGGCCTGGCCGCGAGCGTGACCGACGCGGCCTACACCGCAGCGGGTGCCGAGATCACCGATGCCGCGGGCGCGCTGGGTGCCGATGTGGTGCTCAAGGTGCGCACTCCGTTCGACAACGAACTGGCCCACATGAAGCCGGGTGCCACCGTGGTCGGCATGCTCAACCCCTTTGATGCCGACGGCCTGCAACGCATGGCGCGTGCCGGGCTCACCGCCTTTGCCCTCGAGGCCGCGCCGCGCACCACGCGGGCGCAGAGCATGGACGTGCTCTCCTCCCAGGCCAACATCGCCGGCTACAAGGCGGTGATGCTGGCGGTGCACCACTACCAGCGCTTCTTCCCCATGCTCATGACGGCGGCCGGCACGGTGAAGGCCGCGCGCGTGGTCATTCTGGGCGTGGGCGTGGCGGGCCTGCAGGCCATTGCCACGGCCAAGCGCCTGGGCGCGGTCATTGAAGCGTCCGACGTGCGCCCGAGCGTGAAGGAGCAGGTGGAGTCGCTGGGTGGCAAGTTCATCGACGTGCCCTACGAGACGGCCGAAGAGAAAGAAGCGGCCGAAGGCGTGGGCGGTTATGCGCGCCCCATGCCGCCGAGCTGGCTGGAGCGCCAGAAGCTGGAAGTGGCCAAGCGCGTGGCGCTGGCCGACGTGGTGATTTCCACCGCACTGATTCCCGGACGCGCTGCGCCCGTGCTCATCACCGAGGACATGGTCAAGTCCATGAAGCCCGGCAGCGTGATCGTGGACATCGCCGCCGGCAAAGGGGCGGGTGGCGTGGGCGGCAACTGCCCGATCACCGAAACCGACCGCACGGTGGTCAAACACGGCGTGACCATCGTCGGCGAGACCAACCTGGCGGCCATGGTTGGCGCGGATGCGTCGGCGCTGTACGCGCGCAACGTGCTCGATTTCCTCAAGCTGGTGTTGCCCAAAGACGCCGCGGCGGTGCAGGTGCCGATGGACGACGACATCGTGGCCGCCTGCCTCATGACCCAGGGCGGCGAAGTCAAGCGCAAGAGCTGAGCCCAGCACAGAGACACCAAGGACAAGACCATGGAACTCGTATCCCCCACCGTTCTCAACCTCATCATTTTCGTGCTCGCCATTTACGTGGGCTACCACGTGGTGTGGAACGTCACGCCCGCGCTGCACACACCGCTGATGGCCGTGACCAACGCCATCTCGGCCATCGTGATCGTCGGCGCCATGCTGGCCGCCGCGCTCACCGAAACCAACCTCGGCAAGACCATGGGCGTGCTGGCGGTGGCGCTCGCCGCGGTCAACGTCTTTGGTGGATTCCTCGTCACGAGGCGGATGCTGGAAATGTTCAAGAAGAAGGAGCGCAAGGCGCCGGTGGCTGCTGAGGGAGCCCACAAATGAGCATGAATCTCGTCACGCTGCTGTACCTGGTGGCCAGCATCTGTTTCATTCAGGCCCTCAAAGGCCTGAGCCATCCCACCACGTCCATTCGTGGCAACGTCTTCGGCATGACCGGCATGGCGATTGCCATCCTCACCACCGCCGCACTCATCGTTGAGCTCTCCGGTGGCAAGGCCGAGGGCATGGTCTGGGTGCTGGTGGGTCTGGTGGTCGGTGGTGGCGCTGGCGCCATCATGGCCAACCGGGTCGAGATGACCAAGATGCCCGAGCTGGTGGCCTTCATGCACAGCATGATCGGTCTGGCTGCGGTCTGCATTGCGGTGGCGGTGGTCGCCGAACCCTACGCGTTCGGCATCGCCGCCAAGGGCGTGCCGATTCCCTTCGGCAACAAGATCGAACTCTTCCTGGGGGCGGCCATCGGCGCCATCACCTTCAGCGGTTCGGTCATTGCTTTCGGCAAGCTCTCGGGCAAGTACAAGTTCCGCCTGTTCCAGGGCGCTCCGGTCACCTTCTCCGGTCAGCACATGATCAACCTGGTGCTCGGTCTGGCCACCGTGGGCCTGGGCGTGTTCTTTGCGTTCACCGAAAACTGGCCTGCGTTCTTCTTGATGATTGCGCTCTCGTTCGTGCTCGGCGTGCTGATCATCATCCCCATCGGCGGCGCCGACATGCCGGTGGTGGTGTCCATGCTCAACAGCTACTCGGGCTGGGCGGCGGCCGGTATCGGCTTCAGCCTGAACAACTCCATGCTGATCATCGCCGGCTCGCTGGTGGGCTCGTCGGGTGCGATCCTGAGCTACATCATGTGCAAGGCCATGAACCGCTCGTTCTTCAACGTGATCCTGGGCGGCTTCGGTGGCGAAGCCGCCACGGCGGCGGCTGGCGGCGCGGTGCAGCGCAGCGTCAAGAGCGGCAGCGCCGACGACGCAGCCTTTGTGCTCGGCAACGCCGAGACCGTGGTCATCGTGCCCGGTTACGGCCTGGCGGTGGCGCGTGCACAGCATGCGGTGAAAGAACTGGCGCACAAGCTCACGGAAAAAGGCATCACGGTGAAGTACGCGATCCACCCGGTGGCCGGGCGCATGCCGGGCCACATGAACGTGCTGCTGGCCGAGGCCGAAGTGCCCTACGACCAGGTGTTCGAGATGGAAGACATCAACGGCGAATTCGGCCAGGCCGACGTGGCCATCATCCTGGGCGCCAACGACGTGGTGAACCCGGCCGCCCTGCAGAAGGGCAGCACCATTTACGGCATGCCGATCCTGGAGGCCTACAAGGCCAAGACCGTGATCGTGAACAAGCGCTCGATGGCCGCGGGTTACGCGGGCCTGGACAACGAACTCTTCTACATGGACAAGACCATGATGGTGTTCGGCGACGCGAAGAAGGTCGTTGAGGACATGACCAAGGCGATTGAGTGACGACCCCGGGCTGCGGCCCGGTCGGCATTCGCAAAGGGGGCAGGTCGCAACACCTGCCCTCTTTGTTTTTGTAGCAACCACCCTGCAATCGATGGGGCTCTGCGAAGATTCGTCAGAAAGTCGTAAGGGAAAAACACGAGGCCTCGCAGCCGCACGCAGCCCGACAATGGCGGGTTGTTTTCAATACCAAGTTCTGGAGATCACGCATGACCGCATCAACGGCCGACCGTCCCTGGCTGGGCTCGTATTCACCCGGTGTGCCCGCCGACATCGACGTGGCGCAGTACAGCTCGCTGGTGCACCTCATGGAAGAGAGCTTCGGCAAGTTCGCCAGCCGCCCGGCCTACAGCTTCATGGGCAAGCAGATCACATTTGCGCAGACCGACAGCCTGTCGCTCGCGTTTGCGGCGTACCTGCAAGGCCTCGGGTTGGTGAAGGGTGATCGCGTGGCCATCATGATGCCCAACGTGCCGCAATACCCGGTGGCGGTGGCCGGCATCCTGCGCGCGGGTCTGGTGGTGGTGAACGTGAACCCGCTGTACACGCCGCGCGAGCTGGAGCACCAGCTCAAGGACTCGGGTGCCAAGGCCATCGTGATCATCGAGAACTTCGCCGGTACCTTGCAGCAGTGCATCGCCAACACGCCGGTGAAGCACGTGGTGCTCACCGCCATGGGCGACCAGCTCGGCTTGCTCAAGGGCGCGCTGGTGAACTACGTGGTGCGCAACGTCAAGAAAATGGTGCCTGCTTTCAGCCTGCCGCAGGCGGTGCGCTTCAACGACGCCATTGCCAAGGGCACGCGCGGCACGCTCAAGCGCCCCGACATCAAGCCCGACGACATGGCGGTGCTGCAGTACACCGGCGGCACCACCGGCGTGAGCAAGGGCGCGGTGCTGCTGCACCGCAACGTGATCGCCAACCTGCTGCAGTCCGACGCCTGGAACGAGCCGGCCATGAGCCGCGTGCCCGAGAACGAGCAGCCCACCAGCGTGTGTGCCCTGCCGCTGTACCACATCTTCGCCTTCACGGTGAACATGATGCTGGGCATGCGCACCGGTGCCCTGAACATCCTGATTCCCAATCCGCGTGACCTGCCCGCGGTCTTGAAGGAATTGGGCAAGCACACCTTCCACAGCTTTCCTGCGGTCAACACGCTGTTCAACGGTCTCGCCAACCACCCCGACTTCAACACCGTGAACTGGGGCAACCTCAAGGTCTCGGTGGGCGGCGGCATGGCGGTGCAAAGCGCCGTGGCCAAACTCTGGCTGGAGAAAACCGGCTGCCCGATCTGCGAGGGCTATGGCCTCTCCGAGACCAGCCCCTCGGCCACCTGCAACCCGACCACCAGCACCGCCTACAGCGGCACCATCGGCTTGCCGCTGCCCAACACCTGGCTCAAGTGCCTGGACGACGACGGCAACGAGGTGCCGGTCGGCCAGCCCGGCGAGATCGCCATCAAGGGCCCGCAGGTCATGGCGGGCTACTGGCAGCGCCCCGACGAGACCGCCAAGGTCATGACACCGGACGGCTATTTCAAGTCCGGCGACGTGGGCGTGATGGACGAGCGTGGCTACTTCAAAATCGTCGACCGCAAGAAAGACATGGTGCTGGTCAGCGGCTTCAACGTGTACCCCAACGAGGTCGAAGACGTGGTGGCGCAGTTGCCCGGTGTGATGGAGTGCGCCGTGGTCGGTGTGCCCGACGACAAGTCGGGCGAGGCCGTGAAGCTGGTCATCGTCAAGAAGGACGAGTCCCTGACCGAAGCCCAGGTGCGCGACTACTGCAAGTCAAACCTCACTGGCTACAAGCAGCCCAAGGTGGTGGAGTTCCGCACCGAGTTGCCCAAGACGCCGGTGGGCAAGATCCTGCGCCGCGAACTGCGCGACAAAAAACAGTGACCGGTCCCACCGCGCTCGTCAGCGCGCTGCATGAGGAGCTGGACGCTGTTCTGCGACTCATGCCCGACGAGCAACAGCAGAGCATCGGCGGGCGAACCTTCTGGCGCGGCCACCTGCACGGGCATGACGTGGTGGCCGTGCTCTCGGGCATCGGCAAGGTGGCCGCCGCCACCACCGCCACGGTGTTGATCGAGCGCTTCGGCGTGCAGCGCATCGTGTTCACCGGTGTGGCCGGTGGGCTGCAGCAGGGCGTCAACGTGGGCGACGTGGTGGTGGCGCGGCAGTTCCTGCAGCACGACATGGACGCCTCACCCATCTTTCCCCGCCACGAGGTGCCGGGCTATGGCTGTTCCACCTTCGACGCCGATACCGCGCTGACCGCACAGCTGCTGCGCGCCAGCGAAACCGTGTTGCGCGCTTTGCCGGCGCAGCTGCCTGAGGTGGTGCGCAGCGCCTTCGGCCTGCATGCGCCCCAATGTCACCATGGACTGCTGATCAGTGGCGATCGGTTTGTGTCGACCACGGCCGAGAGCGAAGCCCTGCGCCGCGAGCTTCCCGACGCACTCGCGGTGGAAATGGAAGGCGCGGCGTTTGCGCAGGTGTGTCACGACTACCGCGTGCCGCTGGCCGTGGTGCGCACCATCTCCGACCGCGCCGACGACGCGGCGCACGTGGACTTTCCGCGCTTTCTGCGCGAGGTGGCCAGCCGCTACAGCGGCGCCATCGTTGAAGCGCTGCTGAAAGATTGAGGGCGCCGGGTCGTCAGACCCAGCGCAGCAGCAGCCCCGCCACGAGCGGCAGTGCCACCGCACTGAACAGCGCCGACAGGCCCATGGCCAGGCCTGCGAAGGCGCCCATTTCTTCGCTCACCTGAAATGCCCGCGCGGTGCCGATGCCGTGTGCAGCCGTGCCCAGCGCAAAGCCGCGCACCACGGGGTCTTTGATGCGCAAGGCATCGAACAAAAACCGCGCACTGGCCGCACCGATGATGCCCGTGGCCGCCACCAGCACGGCGGTGAGCGAGGGAATGCCGCCGATCTTCTCGGCGATACCCATGGCCACCGGGCTGGTGACCGACTTCGGTGCGAGCGATGCCAGCGTGGCCTGGGACGCGCCCAGCGCCCAGCCCACGCCGATGGCGGTGACGGTGGCCGCCAGCGTGCCCACCACCAGCGCGCCCACGATGGGCAGCCACAGCCGCTTGAGCCGCGCGAGCTGTTCGAACAGCGGGATGGACAAGGCCACCGTGGCCGGCCCGAGCAGGAAGTGCACGAACTGCGCGCCCTCGAAGTAGGTGGCGTACGGTGTGCCCGTGGCCCAGAGCAGCGTGGCCAGCACCGCAATGGCAATCGCCACCGGGTTGGCCAGCGGGTTGAAGCCGCTGCGCTGGTAGAGCAGAAAGGCGCCGTGGTACACCAGCAGCGTGAGCGTGAGGCCCAGCAGCGGCGTGGCCGAGAGGTAGACCCAGATGTCGGCCAGCGCGCCGGGCAGGGGCAGGGCCGGGTTCATGGCTGGGAGCGATTCGTGCGCTTCATCAACCACGCCATGGTGAGCGCCGCGCTGGCCAGGCCCACCAGGGTGCTCACCACCAGCGCCACTCCAATCGCCAGGGCCTCGTTGCCCAGGCGCTGCAGGTGCAGCATGACGCCCACACCGGCCGGCACAAAGAGCAACGAGAGGTGTTGCAGCAACGTCTGCGCGGTGGGCTTGATGGCGCCCAGCACCGAGGGCTTCAGCACCAGCGTGAGCAGCAGCAAGGCCAGACCGACCACGGGGCCGGGCATGGGCGCACCGGTGGCCAGAACAAGCGCTTCACCGAGCAGCTGGAAGACGAGCAGGGTGGCAAGCGCAGGTATCACGGCACGCGCTTGTTCAAGTGGCCAGGGCTTCGTCGAGTATTTCGACCCAGTGCCGCACCGGCGTGGTGGTGCCGCTTTGCAGGTGGGTGATGCAGCCGATGTTGGCGCTGGTGATCACGCTGGGCTGCAGTTCGCCCAGGTGGCCGAGCTTGCGGTCGCGCAGCTCGTAGGCGATCTCCGGGTTGAGCACGGAGTAGGTGCCGGCCGAGCCGCAGCACAGGTGCGCTTCGTTCTTCGCCACCTGCACCGTGAAGCCGAGCGCGGCCAGGTGCTGCTCCACGCCGCCCTTGAGCTTCTGGCCGTGTTGCAGGGTGCAGGGTGGGTGGAAGGCGATGACGCGCGATGCGTCGGGCCGCTGTTTCAGCAAGGGGCGCAGCGCGGGCACCAGCGCGGGCAGCAGCTCACTGAGGTCTTGCGTGAGTTCGCTGATGCGCGCCGCCTTCGCCGCATAGGCCGGGTCGTCTTTCAAGATGTGGCCGTATTCCTTCACCGTCACGCCGCAGCCCGAGGCGTTCATCACGATGGCCTCGACCGCGTCCGGCCCGCTCACCAGCGGCCACCAGGCGTCGATGTTGGCGCGCATCTGCGCCGCGCCACCGGCTTGGTCGTTGAGGTGGAACTTCACTGCCCCGCAGCAACCCGCGGCCGGCGCCAGCACGCCCTGGATGCCGGCCGCATCGAGCACGCGCACCGTGGCGCTGTGGATGCTGGGCATCATGGCTGGTTGCACACAGCCCGCGAGCAGCAGCACGCGCCGCGCGTGGGTGCGCGTGGGCAAGCGGCCTGCGCTGCGGGGTGCCGGCACCTTGGCTTTCAACGCCGCCGGCAGCAGCGGGCGCACCATCTGGCCCAGCTTCATGGCCGGGCCGAACAGTGGCGAAGGCAGGCCTTCCTTGAGCAGCCAGCGCACCGATTTCTCAGTCGCCGGGCGCGCCACCTTTTCGTCCACCAGCTGGCGACCGATGTCGACAAGGTGACCGTAGTCCACGCCACTGGGACAGGTGGTTTCGCAGTTGCGGCAGGTGAGGCAGCGGTCCAGGTGCAGCTGCGTCTTGCGCGTGGGCTCGGCGCCTTCGAGCACCTGCTTGATCAGGTAGATGCGCCCGCGCGGGCCGTCCAGCTCGTCGCCGAGCAGCTGGTAGGTGGGGCAAGTGGCGGTGCAAAAGCCGCAGTGCACGCACTTGCGCAGAATGGCTTCGGCCGCGCGGCCCTCGGCGCGTGCCTGGTATTCGGGGGAGAGCTGGGTTTGCATGTGGGATCAGCCCATTCGGCCAGGATTGAAGATGCCGACGGGGTCGAAGGCTTCGAGGAGACGCGACTGAATGCTTTGCAACGCGGCACTTTGACTCTGGAAGCGCGGCACGCCCGGAGCGCCGTCGACACCTGCACGGAACAAGGTGGCGTGGCCATTGACGGCCGTTGCCGCGGCACGCAGTTCGGCAGCGGCCGACGCGGGCGCCCACAGCCAGCGCTGCGCGCCTTGCCATTCAATGAACTGCGGATAAGGCAACGCCAGCACCGGCGCGGTCTGCGGCACCGAGAGGCGCCACAGGCAGAGCTCGGGCGAAGGCGCGGTGAAGAAGGGCAGGCGCTGGTCGCGGCAATCGGTCCAGTCGGGCCCGGCCTGGGCGTTGTCCATGCGCGTGCCGCCGGCCTCGCGCGCCATGCGTTCGCAGGCGGCCTCCACCGCCGCCACCGCGCCGCGCAGGCGCACGAACAGCAGCTCGGGCGCGTCGGGTTGCATGTCGTCTTTCACCCAGCAGGAAGCGTTGATCGGCAAGGGCTGCCCGCCCCAGCGGTGCAGCTGTTCCAGCGCTTCGTGCTGGTCGAGCGCGAAGACCAGCGTGGCTTCCGCCAGTGCCACCGGCAACACCTTGAGGCTCACCTCGCTGATCAGGCCCAGTGTGCCCATGGCTCCCGCCATCACGCGGCTCACGTCGTAGCCCGCCACGTTCTTCATGACCTGGCCGCCAAAGGTGAGCAGCTCGCCGCGCCCATTGATGAATTGCGCGCCCAGCACGTAGTCGCGCACCGAACCGGCCGTGGCGCGCGCCGGGCCTGCCAGGCCGGCGGCGACCATGCCGCCCACAGTGCCGCCCGGGCCGAAGCGCGGGGGCTCAAACGGGAAACACTGGCCTTGTTCCGCCAGCAGCGCTTCCACCTCTGCCAGCGGTGTGCCGGCGCGCAC
>JAJNQE010000030.1 GCA_021154985.1 Hydrogenophaga sp. | reverse complement strand
GACGCTCGAACGATTCCAGCCCGCTGCGCACCCAGTGGCGGTACCAGGTGTTCTTCGTGTCCTCATCGACCTTGAGGTCCTTGCTCAGGTACTTGAGCACGCGCAGGTTGTTGATGGGGTGGATCTCGCAGGCAATGATCTGGGCCAGCGCCCTCACCCGCGCGCGGCCCAGTGCATCGGCCGGCAGCAAGGCCGGCTCGGGGTGCAGTTCGTCGAGGTACTCGATGATGGCCATCGACTGCGTGAGGCGCGTGCCGTCGTCGAGTTCGAGCAAGGGCACCAGGCCCTCGACCGCGATGTCGGCGTAAGCGGGCAGCCTGTGTTCGCCCTTGGCCAGGTGGACCGGGTGGTATTCGTAATCGAGGCCCTTGAGCGCCAACGCAATGCGCACGCGAAACGAGGCCGAGGAGCGGAAGTAGTTGTAGAGCTTCATGGGTCCGAGGATAAAGCACCCTCGTCGTGCAAGCGCAAAAAAGGGCCTGCGAGTGCTGTGCTCGCAGGCCCTTGCTCATCACCCCCAGCAGGCTCAGGCCGCCTGCAGCGTCGGGTAGTCGGTGTAGCCTTTGGCGCCACCGCCGTAGAAGGTCTTGTTGTCCGGCTCGTTGAACGGACCGCCCTGCTTCAGGCGTGCGACCAGGTCGGGGTTGGCGATGTAGGTTTTGCCGAACGCCACCAGGTCGGCGCCGTCTTTCACCGCCTCGGTGGCCAGTGGCAGGTCGTAGCCGTTGTTGACCATCCAGGCCGCCTTGCCGCTGGCCGCGCGATAAGCCGCCTGAAGAGCGGCGTAGTCGAACGGGCGATCGGCCAGTTCGCGCGGGCCGCCGGTGGCGCCTTCGATGAAGTGCACATAGGACAGGTCGAACTTCGCGAGTTCTTTCATCACATGGGTGAACAGCGGCTGCGGATCGGCGTCGATCACGTCGTTAGCCGGGGTCACGGGCGAGAGGCGGATGCCGGTGCGGCCGGCGCCGATGGCGCTGGTGACGGCCTGCACCACTTCGACCAAAAGACGGGCGCGGTTCTCGATGCTGCCGCCGTACGCGTCGGTGCGCTGGTTGCTGCCGGTCTTCAGGAACTGGTCGATCAGGTAGCCGTTGGCGGCGTGGATTTCCACGCCGTCAAAGCCCGCTTCGATCGCGGCGAGTGCGGCCTTGCGGTAGTCCTCCACGATGCCCGGCAGCTCGGCGAGCTCCAGCGCGCGCGGCATCGAAGTGTCCACAAACACGGGAGCCCCATCCTTGAGCAGCACGGTCTTGGTTTTGGCCGCGATGGCCGATGGCGCAACGGGAGCGCCGCCATTGGGCTGGAGTTCGGTGTGCGAGACGCGGCCCACGTGCCACAGCTGCGTGACGATCTTTCCACCAGCCGCATGCACGGCGGCCGTGACGCGTTTCCAGCCCTCGATCTGCTCGGGCGCGTACAGCCCGGGCACGTCGGCATAGCCCTGGCCCTGGTGGCTGATGGCGGTGGCTTCGGTGATGAGCAAGCCGGCGCTGGCGCGCTGCTGGTAGTAGGTGGCCATGAGCGGCGTGGGCACCGCGCCGGGTGCGCGGTTGCGCGTGAGCGGGGCCATGACGATGCGGTTGGCCAGCGCGATGCTGCCGGCGGTGGTGGGTTCAAACAGTGAGGCCATGGTGATCGGGTCCAGGTGCAGAAACGGGAAGCGGCCCAGAGGCCGCCACGGGGAGCGGCGGAAAGGCCACTCGGGGAAAACCCGCATTTTGCGCGGCTCACCCGATCGCGCTGCCCAGCCCCAGCAATGACCTCACCACCTCAGGGACGATGCTCACGGCATTTGACGGATGCGAAATGCAGTCGGTGCTCCAGATTTCGCCCACGCCCGAGCTGCGCACCAGCTGCACCGCGCCGGGCGCGAACAACGCATGCGTGACCGCCACATCCACCGAGGCCGCACCCGCTGCGCGCAGCTTCACCGCCGCGCGCGCCAGCGTGTGGCCCGAGCTCGCCACATCGTCCATCAGCACCACCGTGCGCCCGGCCACCGGCACATCGGGCAGTTCGATGTCCACATCGCAATCGCCGTGTCGCGTCTTGCGGCACACCGCATGGTCCCAGCCGTGGCGCGCGGCCGCCTGCGCCACCCATTGCAGGGCTTCTTCGTCGGGTCCCATGAGCAGCGGTTGCCGGCGCTGCGTGGCGATGTGATCGGCGAGCAGCGGCGCGCCGCTGAGCGCGATCGCGTCTTTCACAGGCATCGCCTCGTGCAGCGTGGCCACGCGGTGCAGGTGCGGATCGATCGTGATGATGGCGTCGAACAACCCCGCCAGAAAACCACCCACGATGCGCTGGCTGATGGCTTCGCCCGGGTTGAATTCGATGTCCTGGCGCATGTAGGCCAGGTAGGGCGCAACCAGTGTGAGGTGCACAGCGCCCAACCGGCGCGCGGTCTGTGCCGCGAGCAGCACCTGCACCAGTTTTTCGTTCGGCTGCTGCAGGCCGCGCCAGAGCACCGCACGGTGGGGCAAACGGGCGGGCAGGCGCAGGCGCATTTCACCGTCGGGGAACCGGTGGTGATCGATCACCGCCAGCGTGAACCCGGCGGCATCGGCCGCCTGGCGGGCAATGCCCTCTTCGTCTTCAAAGCACAGCAGCGTGCCCGGGCCGGTCGTGTTGTTCATGGCCGGCACGATACACCGGCACCGTGTCAGCCCACCACGAGGCGCATCACCGGCATGACCCGCTCGGATTCCGAACGCCGCTCCAACGCCAGGCGCATGTTCATCTGGGCCACCTCGGTGTGTTCCACCGCCAGCGCCTGGGCGCGTGCGCCCTCGCCGCGCTGCAAGGCACCAAACAGCATGTGGTGCTGGCGGTGGGCGTAGAGCATCCAGTCGCGGTCGAGTGCCACCGTGCCCTGCATCGGCAGCATGGCCGAGGCCGGCGCGAACGGGAGCTTGTCGTTGAGCGCCACGGCGCGCTGCAGGGCGCGGTTGCCGCAGGCATCGAGCAGCAACGCGTGGAAGCGGTCGTTCATCACCGCATAAGCCGCGTAGCTCTCGATGGTGAGCGGGTTGTCGGCCAGCAGCCGGTCGCCCTCTGCCAGACAGGCCTCCAGTTGGGCCTGCAGTTGCCGCGACACGCCGTGCTCGGCCACCAGCCGGGCGGCCATGCCCTCCAGGTGCCCGCGCACGGCGATCGCATCGGTCACCTCCTGGGCGGTGAACTGGCGCACCAGGTACTTGCCGGTCTCGTTGGCTTCGACCAGGCCTTCTTGCTCCAGCGTCACAAGTGCGGCGCGCACGGGCGTGCGCGAGGCCCCCAGGCGCTCGGCCAGCTGCTGCTCGGCCAGGCGCTGGCCGGGCTCGAACTGGCCGCTCAGGATCAGGTCGCGCAGTTGCATCAAAACGGTGTCTTGCAGGCTCATGGCGCAAAATGTACACCGAATACAAAAAACGGGATACCATTTCACCCAACCTCACCGATTGCCTTGCCGGAACCTCATGAAAGCCGAACTCAACCAGCGCCTGACCCAGGTCGGACCCCGCACCCCCGGGGGTGAACTCTTGCGCCGCTACTGGCAGCCGGTCGCCCTCCTCGACGAATTCGACCCTGCGCTGGACCCCGCCATGGCGGTGCGACCGGTCAAGGCCGTGCGGGTGCTCGGGCAGGATTTCGTGCTGTTTCGCAATGCCCAGGGCGGCTACGGCCTGCTCGACCGCGACTGCCCGCACCGGGGTGCCGACCTCGCGTTTGGCCGCAACGAAGGCGACGGCCTGCGTTGCCCGTTTCACGGCTGGAAGTTCGACACCAACGGCCGGTGCATCGAAACCCCGGGCGAGCCCGCCGGCAGCACGCTGTGCAACCGCATCCAGCAACGCAGCTACCCGCTGGTGGAAAAGAGCGGCGTGCTGTTCGGCTGGTTCGGCCCCGAAGGCCAGACGCCACCGCCCTTCCCCGCGCTCGACTGCTTCACCGCCCCCGCCTCGCACACCTTCGCCTTCAAGGGCCTGTGGGATTGCAACTGGTTGCAGGCGTTCGAGGTCGGCATCGACCCGGCACACGCGTCCTATTTGCACCGCTTCTTCAACGACGCGTCGCTGGACGACAGCTACGGCAAGCAGTTTCGTGGCGCCAGCGCCGGTGACGTGGCCGGCGAGCGCTGGCCCATGACGCGTGTGTTGCGCGAGTTCGGCCAGCCGAACATCACGTTTGAAGCACGGCCTTTCGGGCTCCAGCTCACCGCGCTGCGCCCCATGACCGACGAACTCGCGCACGTGCGCGTGACCAACGCCGTGTTTCCGCAGACCTTCGTGATCCCGCTCTCCGAGACCATGACGATCACGCAGATGCATGTGCCGGTGGACGACACCCACAACTATTGGTTCGCCTTCTTCACCAGCTTCACCGCTCCCGTCGACAAGGAGACCATGCGCACCCCCCGCCTGGCCGCCGTGACCTTGCCCGACTACCGGCCGAAGACAGGTCGCCACAACAACTGGGGTTTCAACCCCGAAGAGCAACAGACCCGCACCTACCTGGGCATGGGCGAGGACGACATCAACGTGCACGACCAGTGGGCCTGCGAAAGCATGGGCGTCATCCAGGACCGCACGCGTGAACACCTGGGCACAACAGACAAAGTGATCATGGCCAACCGGCGCATGCTGCAGCAAGCCATTGACACGGTGGAACAAGGCGGCACAGCGCCCGGTATCGCCGACCCGGCACTGGCTGAGCAGATCACCGGCCCCGACACGGTGGACGGCATCGCGCCCGCGCAGGGCTGGCAGGCCTGGTGGCAAGACGCGGTGCGGGAGCGGCGCGAGGGTGCGCCGTGGCACCACGACGCTGCTGACACCGTGGCAGCGAAATGACCCACTTCGCCGAACGCTGCGGCATCCACTCCGCCGCCCGCGAAGCCGCCTGCGTGCACCTGGTCAAACGCATCGAGGCCAGTGGGGTTGAACTCGTGCGCATGGCCTGGTGCGACACCCACGGCATGCTGCGCGGCAAGACCCTCACCGCCACCGCAGCCATGCACGCGTTGCTCGACGGCGTGGGCATGGTGGGCACGCTCATGCTCAAGGACACCGCCGACCGCACCGCGTGGAAGGTGTTCGAACCCGGTGGCGCCGACGACCTGCCCGGTTTTGCCGGCGCGGCCAACCTCATGCTGCTGCCCGACCCCGAAAGCTTCACCGAGCTGCCCTGGGCGCCCCGCACCGGCTGGCTGCGCTGCCAGCCCTGGTTTGCCGACGGCAGCCCGGTGCCGCTGGACACGCGCCGCGTGTTGCAACACGCACTCGCCCGCCTGGCCGACGCGGGCTACGGCCTCAAGACCGGGCTGGAGGTCGAGTTCCACATCTACCGCATCACCG
>JAJNQE010000024.1 GCA_021154985.1 Hydrogenophaga sp. | reverse complement strand
TGCTGCCGCCACCCACGCAGGCGATCACCGCGTCGGGTTGCTCGTTCTGGCAGCCGGCGGCCAGCAGCATCTCGGGCATTTGAACCAGGCACTCTTCGCCGATCACGCTCTGGAAGTCGCGCACCATCATCGGGTAGGGGTGCGGGCCGGCCACGGTGCCGATGATGTAGAACGTGTTGTCCACGTTGGCGACCCAGTCGCGCATCGCCTCGTTCAGAGCGTCTTTCAGCGTCTTGCTGCCGGATTCGACGGGCACCACGGTCGCGCCCAGCAGCTTCATGCGGTAGACGTTGGGGCTTTGGCGCTTTACGTCTTCGCTGCCCATGTACACCACACATTCCAGCCCGTAGCGGGCGCAGATGGTGGCGGTGGCCACGCCATGCTGGCCGGCGCCGGTCTCGGCAATGATGCGTGGCTTGCCCATGCGCTTGGCGAGCATGGCCTGGCCGATGGTGTTGTTGATCTTGTGCGCGCCCGTGTGGTTGAGGTCTTCGCGTTTCAGGAAGATCTGGGCGCCGCCGGTCTCGCGGCTCATGCGGGCGGCGTGGTAGACCGGGCTGGGCCGGCCCACGAAGTGCGCCAGTTCGTTCTTGAATTCAGCGAGGAACTCGGGGTCGTGCTGGTACTTGGCGTACGCGGCCCTGAGTTCGTTGATGGCGTGGGTGAGCGTTT
The DNA here is from genome assembly GCA_021154985.1 of Hydrogenophaga sp. Taxonomy (GTDB): domain Bacteria; phylum Pseudomonadota; class Gammaproteobacteria; order Burkholderiales; family Burkholderiaceae_C; genus Hydrogenophaga. The sequence goes on along the minus strand of JAJNQE010000024.1, from coordinate 13,278 downwards.
CGCTCACGAAGCTGCCGCCGTAAATGCCGAAATGGCCGCGGGCGTCGGGTTGCTGGTAGGTCTGCATGGGGTGGTCTCTTCTCGTTGGCCCAACCCCGGATCGGGGACGATCAGGGCAGGCGGGAAAGGTGATCGTCGACGGCTCGAACGGCGGTGACGAAAGCGTTCATGAGGTCGGCGCTCTTGATGCCCTTGGACACCTCGACGCCGGAACTCACGTCAACGGCCCAGGGCCGCACGCGCGTGATGCCATCGATCACGCTTGCAGGCGTGAGTCCACCAGACAAAACGAGGCGAGAGCTGGCGTTTAGAAGCGGGTGTGACCAAGGAAATGCCGTCCAGTCGAAGGATTGACCCCCGCCGCCGAAGCCTTCGACGTGGGCGTCGAGCAGGATGGCTTGGGCTGCCGAGAAGTCAGACGCGTATTTTAGGAGATCAAAGCCATGCCCGGCGGGGCCGGTGGGTATGCGCGCAGCGCGCATGAAAGGGCGACCAGCAGTGAGGCAGTCGGCGGGGGACTCGTCGCCATGGAACTGGAGCAGGGCGTTCGGCACGGCCTCGCACGCGCGCTCGATGTGTTCGGGGCTGGCGTTGACGAACAGCAGCACCGGCGTGACGAAGGCGGGCAGGCGGCGCGCCAGTTCGCCAGCGCGTTCGGGCGTCACGTGGCGCGGGCTTTTGTCGTACAAAACAAAGCCCACGGCGTCGGTCCCCGCGCGGGCGGCCGCGTCCACGTCGGCCTCGCGGGTGAGACCGCAGATCTTGATGCGTGTGCGGTGGGGATTCATGGCAACCAGTCGAAAGCGGGCGTGCGTTCCGGCAAACCCCAAACGGGATCGTAGACCGGCCCGAGAAAATACAGACCGTCCGGGGAAAAGGTCGGGGCGGCCACATCGCGGCTTCTCGCCTGCAGCACCTCGGCCATCCACTCGGGGGGATGGTTGCCAGTGCCGATGGTGATCAGGCAGCCCATGATGTTGCGGATCATGTGATGCAGGAAAGCGGAGGCTTCGAACTCGAAGCGCCAATAGGCACCCCGGCGTGTGACCTCGGCGCGCATGAGGTGTTTGATTGGCGAATGGGCCTGGCACTGCGCGGCGCGGAATGAAGAGAAGTCGTGTTCGCCCACGAGCATCTGCGCGGCTTGCACCATGGGCTCCAGCGCCAGCGGTCGGAACACCCAGCCCACCTGGCCGGCGTCCACGCTGGGACGCACGGGTGATTCGAGCAGCACGTAGGCGTAGCGGCGCGAGCGCGCACTGCCGCGTGCGTGAAAGTCGCCGTTGACCTGGCGCGCCCACTGGATGGCAATGTCGGGTGGCAGGAACGCGTTGGTACCCCGGACCCACGCGTTGTCGTCCCGTTGCAGCGGCGTGTCGAAGTGCACCACCTGCATCAGGCCGTGCACGCCAGAGTCGGTGCGGCCCGCACACAGGGTCTTGATGGGGTCGGCAGCGCCGAAGCGGGTGAGTGCCTGCTCCAGCTTGTCCTGCACGGTTTGACCGCCCAGCTGGCTTTGCCAACCCTCATAAGCGCCGCCGTTGTAGCTGACGCCCAAGGCGATACGGGTCACGTCAGCCACCAGGGTTCACAAGTGCGGGCGCCGGGCAGCCGGCTGACCGGCCTTGTTCGCGTCTCAAGCCAGATCGGCCAGGAAGGTGCCTGCCTTGGTTTTGAGGGAGCCGGATGCTTCGGCCAGCACCTCTTCAGCCAGCGAGCGCGCACCTTCGAAGTCGCCGATGGCTCGGAACTCCTCGGCCAGGGACAGCTTGGTTTCCAGCGGGTTTTCCTGACCGGACGCGTCGCTGGCCGACATGTCGATTTCGGCGGGTGCGTCCAGGTCGAGGTTGAGATCGTTCAAATCGAACGCCATGGCCTCGGGGGCCGCAGCCACGGCGGGTGCCGTGCCGGCGGGGGCGGCATCAGGCAGGTCCATGTCCAGGCCGAAGTCGGGCGCTTCACTCAAATCGAATGTGGGTGCAGGGGGGGCATCGGCGACAGCGGGCTCAGGCAAATCCGTCGATGGGGCTTGCAGGTTTGCAGGTTGCGAAGGGAAGTCCAGGTCAAAGTCCATCGACATGGAGGACGGGCCGGCACTTTCGGCGGGCTGGCTGGTGAGGGCGTCGGTGATCTGGAGATCTCCCATGTCCGACAACACGGCATCCGGCGGCATGGGGGCTGACGCGGGTGACAGGTTCTGATCGGTGCTGGCGTCGTCAAGCGAAAAGTCCAGGTCAAGGTCCAGGTCACCCATGCCCGATGCCGGACTGCCCGACGGACCTGCCATGGTGCTGCTGACAAACGGCATGGTGTTGGCGCCGCCACCGGCAACACTCTCGACCGCACCGGCTTTGGATGCTGGCCTGCCGCCTGGCTGGTACAGCGGGTTGGATGGATCAAGTTCTTTGCCCAGCTCGCAGGCGCGCTCCCATTCGGTGCCTTGGCCCTGGGTCAGGCCAAACGCTTCGGTGGCCACGACTTCAAACGCTCGCGCGTCGCGGCGTTTGGCGTAGATCTCGAGCAGCTTGTTGTGAATGGCCACGCGCGTGGGCGTGCTGCGCATGGCTTCCTTGAGGATCTCCTCGGCCTGCAGGTCCCGCCCATAGGCGAGGTACACATCGGCCTCGGCCACCGGGTCCACATCGCCGGCCGCGTCGAGCTGGCTGGGCGAATACACCATGGACGAGCCCGAGGCGGCCGACTCTGCTGTGTCGATGCGCTGTCCACCGCTGGAGCCGAAGAACGAGTCGGGTTGCAGACGGCTTTCAAGGAAGGAGCTGTCGACGCTGGCGCCACCTTTGCGTTGGCGCATGCGGTAGATGCCAAAGCCAGCCAGCAGCGCCAGCAGACCACCCGCCAGAGGCAGCACCAAGGGGTTGTCGCGCAACTGATCGATGAACGAGGGTTCGTCGGGCAGGGGCGTGGGGACGGGGGCGGCCACTTGAGGGGAGGGCGTGACCGCGGGTGCAGGCGGTGTGGCCGGCGGCGCGGCAGCGGCGGGTGCTTCCGCTGGCGTTGTTGCGGGTGCTGATGTGGTTGCGCTGTCGGCTGGAGCGGATGGCGTTGCCGGTGGAGACGCTGGCGTTGATGCGGGTGCGGGTGCGAGTGCGGGAGCCGCGGCGGCCGCAGGCGCTGCTGGAGCGGTGGCTGTGGTGGGTGCTGGCGCAGCTGGCGCGGGTGTGCCCAGCTTGGCCAGTTCGTCGATGTTGCGCGAGAGTTCGGCCACGCGGGTCGCCGCTTCGTTGGCCTGACGGTCCTTGGCGATTTTTTCTTCGTTGGCGACTTGGGCAGGTGTCGCGCCTTTCGACAGCGTGAGCTTGTCGGCTGCGGGCGCAGCGGGCGCCGCATCCTTCACTTCAGCCTGCACTTGGCCGGCAGCCTGCCGGTCTGCCGTGCCCACGTCGGCTTCTGGCGCTGCACCGGCCAGACGTCGGCGGAATTCGTTGAAATCGCGGCTTTGTGCGGCAATGGTCTGGCGTGCTTCACCCGCGCTCACAGCACCGGCTTGCTCCGAGGTGGGCAGGTCGATGACGGCGCCCGCTTTGATGCGGTTGACGTTGCCGCCAATGAACGCGTTGGGGCTGGAGCGGAGCATGGCCACCAGCATCTGGTCCAGTGACACGTTGGCCGGGCGGTTGGCGGCAGCAATGCGGCCGGCCGTGTCGCCCGCCTGAACGCGAACTTGTCCACCACCGGCCGCAGCCGCAGCTGGCGCTGCCGCGCGTTCCGGCTGAGCAGTGGGTGCTGCGGGCGGCGTGACGGCCGGTGCTGGCGCCGACGCGGCTTGAGCCACGGGCGGCAGTGGTGTGCTGGGCAACACAGGTTGGGCACGGGTGGCCGGCGGTGCACTCACCCCGGGTGCGATCGGTACTGGCCGTGGCGCAGGGCGCAGGTTCGGTGGATCGAACAGCAGCGTGTAGTCGCGAACGATGCGGCCAGACGCCCAATTGGCTTCGACGATCAGGTCCACGAAAGGCTCGTTGACCGGGCGGGGGCTGGTCAGGCGCAGAAACGAACGTCCGTCGGCACGACGCTGCAGCGAGATCTGCAGGCCAGACAGGGCGGGATTGATTTCCATGCCCGATGCACGGAAGGTCTCAGGCGATGCCAGCGCCACGCGCAGGCTGGCTGCTTCTTCGGCGTTGATGTCCGGCACGTCGATTTCCGCGCGCAAGGGTTCCCCCAACGCAGACTGCACGACCACACGCCCCAGGGCCAAGGCCTGCGCTGCTCCGTGGTGCGTGAGCGCTGCGCACAGCAAGGCGGCTGCAGCTATGGCTTGCAAGCCACCAAACCCGGTGATTTGTCGCACCTGGCTCGCCGATTGAAAGGGGGTATGGCGGGGTTTGAATGGCACTTGGACCTCGAAGGAAAAAACCTAATTTTGACCTTAACATCAACGGATTACGGTGACAAGCTGAGAATCCGCTTGAGTTTCCCAGCCCACCGTTTGTCGTGTTTGGTCCTTGAATTTACGTTGCTGACTTGCAACGAACCATTTCAGGTGTTTCCGGGCCGCGCCGCCCTCGTTCCCGACCCCTGCTGCGCTCAGGCGTCCAGCAAGATGCGCAACATTCGGCGCAGGGGTTCGGCGGCACCCCACAGCAACTGATCGCCGATGGTGAAGGCCCCCAGGTACTCCGGGCCCATGGCCAGCTTGCGGATGCGCCCGACCGGAATCGTCATGGTGCCCGTGACGGCCACAGGGGTGAGATCCTTGATGGTAGCTTCGCGCGTGTTGGGCACCACCTTCACCCATGCGTTGTCGGCAGCGATCATGGCCTCGATGTCGGCCAGGGGCACGTCTTTGCGCAGCTTGAAGGTGAGTGCCTGGCTGTGACAGCGCATGGCGCCCACGCGCACACAGAAGCCGTCGACCGGGATGGCCGAGGAGCCGAAGCCTTCGCCCAGCCCCAAGATCTTGTTGGTCTCGGCCATGCCCTTCCACTCTTCCTTGGACATGCCATTGCCCAGGTCCTTGTCGATCCAGGGAATGAGCGAGCCGCCCAGAGGCACGCCGAAGTTGGCGGTTTCGGAGCCGGTGAGTGAGCGCTGCTTTGCGATCACCTTGCGGTCGATTTCCAGGATCGCGCTCTTGGGGTCGTCCAGCAAGGCTTTGACCTCGGCGTTGAGGGTGCCGTATTGCGTGAGCAGTTCGCGCATGTGTTGCGCGCCACCGCCCGACGCCGCCTGGTAGGTCTGCGTGCTCATCCACTCGACCAGGCCGGCCTTGTACAGAGCGCCCACACCCATGAGCATGCAACTCACGGTGCAGTTGCCACCCACCCAGTTCTTGCCGCCGTTGCCGAGGGCAGTTTTGATCACGGGCAGGTTGACCGGGTCCAGGATGATGACGGCTTCCTTGTCCATGCGCAGGGTGGACGCAGCGTCGATCCAATGACCATTCCAGCCGGCGGCGCGCAGCTTGGGGAACACTTCGCTGGTGTAGTCGCCGCCTTGCGCCGTGATGATGACGTCGCAGCGTTTCAGCGCAGCGATGTTGTGAGCGTCCTGCAGCGTGGTTTCGTTCTTCGCCATGGCCGGCGCTTTGCCGCCCGCGTTCGAGGTGGAGAAAAACAGTGGTTCGATCAGGTCGAAGTCACCTTCCGCAACCATGCGGTCCATGAGCACAGAGCCCACCATGCCGCGCCAGCCCACCAGCCCGACAAGGGGCTCTTTCTTTCCATCGACGAGTTTCATGTCAACGCCCTTTCAAAGTTGAAAAACCTTTTGAGCCCCGGCTCGTCGTGCCGGGGAGGGGCGTGACGAACCGGAGCTGGATCAGCCCTTGGTAATGGTTTTGGTGATGGCCGCCACGACCGCGTCACCCATCTCGCGGGTGCTGACCTTCAACGTGCCTTCCGACCAGATGTCGGTCGTGCGCAAGCCAGACGCGAGCACGCCGCTGACCGCGCGTTCAATGCGGTCGGCAGCAGCGGGCTGGTTGAGTGAGAAGCGGAGCATCATGGCGGCGGACAGTATTGTAGCCAGCGGATTGGCGATACCCTGGCCGGCGATGTCGGGTGCGCTGCCATGGCTGGGTTCGTACAGACCCTGGTTCTTGGTGTTCAGCGAGGCTGAGGGCAGCATGCCGATGGAGCCGGTGAGCATGGACGCTTCGTCGGACAGGATGTCGCCAAACATGTTGCCGGTGACCACCACATCGAATTTTTTGGGCGCGCGCACCAGTTGCATGGCGGCGTTGTCCACGTACATGTGCTCCAGCTCCACGTCGGGGTACTCGGCATGCACTTCGGTCACCACGTCTTTCCAGAACTGGAAAGTCTCCAGCACGTTGGCCTTGTCGACGCTGGTCACCTTCTTGTTGCGCTTGCGGGCCGCCTGGAAAGCCACATGCGCGATGCGCACGATCTCAGGCTTGCTGTATCGCATGGTGTCGAACGCTTCTTCGGCACCAGGGAAGTGACCGTCGGTGGCCACGCGGCGACCTCGCGGTTGACCAAAATAGATGTCGCCGGTGAGCTCGCGGATGATGAGGATGTCCAGGCCCGAGATGATCTCTGGCTTGAGGCTGGAGGCGCCCACCAGCTCGGGGTAGCAGATCGCGGGGCGGAAGTTGGCAAACAGGCCCATGTGCTTGCGCAGACCCAGGATGGCCTGCTCCGGGCGCAGCGGGCGGTCGAGCTTGTCGTATTTCCAGTCACCCACGGCGCCGAACAAGACCGCGTCGGATGCCATGGCCAGTTTCAATGTGGATTCGGGCAGGGGGTGCCCGTGTGCCTCATAGGCAGCGCCACCCACCAAGGCTGACTCCATCTCGAGGGGGAGTTCGAGCGCGTCAAGGACCTTGACCGCTTCGGCGACGATTTCGGTGCCGATGCCATCACCGGGAAGGACTGCAATTTTCATGGGTTGTGAAGGGTTCGCCCCGACATCACGCCGGGGTCTTGTCTCTGAATGGCTCAGACCGGCATCGTGTGCGCGAGCCACGGCTTGGTGGCCAGGCGCTCGGCTTCAAAGGCGGCGATCTTGTCTTTGTAGCGCAGGGTCAAACCGATGTCGTCCAGGCCATTGATCAGGCAGAACTTGCGGAACGCCTGCACTTCGAACGGCAGTTCTTCGCCTTGGGGCTTCACGATCACCTGGCGTTCCAGGTCGATGGTGAGCTCATAGCCGGGAAACGCAGCCACTTCGTCAAACAGCTGCGCCACCTGCGCCTCGGGCAACTGGATCGGCAGCAGCCCGTTCTTGAAGCAGTTGTTGAAGAAGATGTCTGCGTAGCTGGGTGCGATGAGTGCCCGAAAACCGTACTGGTCGATGGCCCAGGGCGCGTGCTCCCGGCTGGAGCCGCAGCCGAAGTTCTTGCGCGCGAGCAGCACCGACGCACCCGCGTAGCGCGGCTGGTTGAGCACGAAGTCCGGGTTGGGTTTGCGGCTGCTTGGGTCTTGCCCCGGCTCGCCCTTGTCGAGGTAGCGCCATTCATCAAACAGGTTTTCGCCAAAGCCGGTCTTGCGGATCGACTTCAGGAATTGCTTGGGAATGATCGCGTCGGTGTCGACGTTTTCCCGGTCCATCGGGGCCACCAGGCCCTTGTGCACGGTGAACTTGTTCATTATTTTTTCTTGGCAGCGTCTTCCAGCACCTGCCCACCCTTCTGGATGTCCTGGCCGACGCCCTGAACGGTGTTGCAGCCAGCGAGGGCCAGCACGAAAGCAGCAGCGAGGAGGGTAGCGATCGATTTCATGAAATTTTCCTTTCAGGCAAATTGACGGACATCAACAAAATGACCATGCACAGCCGCAGCGGCCGCCATGGCGGGGGACACGAGGTGCGTGCGGCCGCCTGCACCCTGGCGACCTTCAAAGTTGCGGTTGCTGGTGGAAGCGCAGCGCTCGCCGGGCTCCAGTCGATCGGCGTTCATGGCCAGGCACATCGAGCATCCCGGCTCACGCCATTCGAATCCGGCGGCCTTGAAAATTTCGTGCAGGCCTTCGCGCTCGGCCTGGGCCTTTACCAGGCCCGAGCCCGGGACCACCATGGCGAGCTTCACATTTTTTGCGACTTTCTGGCCGAGCTTCTTCACCACAGCGGCAGCCTCTCGCATGTCTTCAATGCGGCTGTTGGTGCAGGAGCCGATGAAAACCTTGTCGACAAAAATGTCGTCGAGCGCCTTGCCGGGCTGAAGGCCCATGTAGGTCAGGGCGCGTTCGATGGCTCCGCGTTTGTTGGCATCTTTCTCGCGGTCGGGATCGGGCACGTTGCCGTCGATACCCAGCACCATTTCGGGCGACGTGCCCCAGGTGACCTGCGGCACGATCTGCGATGCATCGAGTTCCACCACGGCGTCGAACTTCGCGTCGGGGTCGGATTGCAGCGTTTTCCAGTAGGCGACGGCGTGGTCCCACTCCACACCGGTGGGTGAGAGCGGGCGGCCTTTGACGTACTCGATGGTCTTGTCGTCCACCGCCACCAGGCCGGCGCGCGCGCCGCCTTCAATGGCCATGTTGCAGACCGTCATGCGGCCTTCCATGCTGAGCGCACGGATCGCCGGGCCACCGAATTCGATGGTGTAGCCGGTGCCACCGGCCGTGCCGATCTTGCCGATGATGGCCAGCACAATGTCCTTGGCGGTGCAGCCCCTGGCGAGCTGGCCGTCCACGCGCACCAGCATGTTCTTGGCTTTCTTGGCCAGCAGCGTCTGCGTGGCCAGCACGTGTTCGACCTCGCTGGTGCCGATGCCGTGCGCCAGTGCGCCGAAGGCTCCGTGGGTGGATGTGTGGCTGTCGCCGCAGACCACCGTCATGCCGGGCAGGGTGGCGCCGTTCTCTGGGCCGATCACGTGCACGATGCCCTGGCGTTTGGACATGAAGGGGAAGAACGCCGCCGCGCCGAACTCTGCGATGTTGCTGTTCAGCGTGGTGATCTGCTCTTTGCTGATCGGGTCGGTGATGCCGTCGTAGCCCAGCTCCCAGCCGGTGGTGGGCGTGTTGTGGTCGGCCGTGGCCACCACCGAACTCACGCGCCAGACTTTGCGGCTGGCTTGGCGCAGGCCCTCAAACGCTTGCGGGCTGGTCACTTCGTGCACGAGGTGCCGATCGATATAGAGCACGGACGTACCGTCGTCTTCGGTGTGGACGACGTGTTCGTCCCAGATCTTGTCGTAGAGCGTGCGTCCCATGGCGGTTTCGTTGGTGATCGCTGGCAGCGATGTTGAAAGCTGGCGAGCCTGTGATTTTACGGGCTCCGAATGAAAAACGCCCGCTGCACCACAGGTGCCGCGGGCGCTGTTGCGGTCAACGCAACCGGATCAGCGCGTTTCCAGTGGCTTGATGTCGCGGCGTGGCGAGCCGGTGAACAGCTGGCGCGGACGACCGATCTTGTACTCGGGGTCGCCGATCATTTCATTGAGCTGGGCGATCCAGCCAACCGTGCGGGCCAGCGCGAAGATGCCAGTGAACAGGTTCACCGGAATGCCGATGGCGCGTTGCACGATGCCGGAGTAGAAGTCGACGTTGGGGTAGAGCTTGCGCGACACGAAGTACTCGTCTTCCAGCGCAATCTTCTCCAGTTCCTTGGCGAGCTTGAACAATGGGTCGTTTTCCAGGCCCAGTTCCTGCAGCACTTCGTTGCAGGTTTCCTGCATGAGTTTGGCGCGAGGGTCGTAGTTCTTGTAGACACGGTGGCCAAAGCCCATGAGCTTGACGCCGGAGTTCTTGTCCTTGACCTTCTCCATGAACTCGCCGACCTTGGAAACGCCGCCCTGGCGCTGGATGTCTTCCAGCATGTTCAGGCAAGCCTCATTGGCGCCGCCGTGAGCCGGACCCCACAGGCAGGCCACACCGGCGGAGATGGCGGCAAAGGGGTTGGTGCCCGATGAAGCGCACAGGCGCACGGTCGAGGTGGAGGCGTTCTGTTCGTGGTCTGCGTGCAGGATGAAGATGCGGTCCAGCGCACGCTCCAGCACCGGGTTGACCACATACTCCTCGCAAGGCGTGCCGAACATCATGCGCAGGAAATTGCCGGAATAGCTCAGGCTGTTCTTCGGATAAATGTAAGGCTGACCAATCTTGTATTTGTAGGCCATGGCCACCAGCGTGGGCATCTTGGCGATCAGGCGGATCGCTGCAATCTCGCGGTGCTGCGGGTTGTTGATGTCTGTGCTGTCGTGATAGAAGGCCGACATGGCGCCCACCAGGCCCGTGAGGATGGCCATGGGGTGGGCATCGCGGCGGAAGCCGCGCAGGAAGAACTGCATCTGCTCGGTGACCATGGTGTGGTTGGTCACGAGTTTGTGGAATTCGACGCGCTCGCTGGCGTTGGGGAGTTCCCCGTTGAGCAGCAGATGGCAGGTGTCGAGGTAGTCGCACTGGGTGGCAAGCTGCTCGATGGGGTAACCGCGGTAGAGCAATTCACCTTTGTCGCCATCGATGTAGGTGATGGCCGACTGGCAGGACGCCGTGGACAAAAAGCCCGGGTCGTAGGTGAACATGCCGGTCTGTGCGTACAGCTTGCGGATGTCGATCACGTCGGGACCGACACTGCCGGCGTAAACGGGCAGGTCCACGCTGGGGCTGCCGTTGGAGAACGACAGAGTGGCTTTGTTGTCAACGAGTTTCATGCGGGTTCCTTCTGTTGGGAATGGCTTCAAGCGGATTGCCGGGTTGCACGGAGCATGCCCAGCACACGGGTGACATCGTCACGGGCCAGATCGTCCTGGGGTGCCTTGCGGCCGAGCAACAGATCGAGCAGATCGTTGTCGGAGAGGTCCATCAGCAGTCCCAGGGCATCGGCTTGACGGACCGTCAAGCCAGATTCGTACCGAGCAAAAAATCGCTCGATGAAAAGGTCGTTTTCCAGCAGCCCGCGCCGGCAGCGCCACCGCAGCTTGCTCAGGGCACGCTCGTCCAGCAGCGCTTCGAGCGTTGCATCGGTGGGTTGTCCAGGGGGGGGCGCTGTGTTCATGCCAACGATGTGCAGGCGCTCAAACCGAGCGCATCACCATCATTTCCTTGATCTTGCCGATGGCCTTGGTGGGGTTCAGGCCCTTGGGGCAGACGTCCACGCAGTTCATGATGGTGTGGCAGCGGAACAGGCGGTAGGGGTCTTCGAGGTTGTCCAGACGCTCGGCGGTGCCTTGGTCGCGGCTGTCGGCGATGAAGCGGTAGGCCTGCAGCAGGCCGGCCGGACCGACGAACTTGTCAGGGTTCCACCAGAAGCTGGGGCAGCTGGTGGAGCAGCTCGCGCACAAGATGCACTCGTACAGGCCGTTGAGCTCGTCGCGCTCTTCGGGACTCTGCAGGCGCTCTTTCTCAGGCGGCACGGTGTCGTTGATCAGGTAGGGCTTGATGCTGTTGTACTGCTTGAAGAACAGCGTCATGTCCACGATCAGGTCGCGCACCACGGGCAGGCCAGGCAGCGGCTTGAGGGTGATCACGCCGGGCAGCGTGTTCATGTTGGTCAGGCAGGCCAGGCCGTTCTTGCCGTTGATGTTCATCGCGTCCGAGCCACACACGCCCTCGCGGCACGAGCGGCGGAAGGAGATCGACGGATCGACCGCTTTCAATTTCATCAGCGCGTCGAGCAGCATGCGCTCGTGGCCGTCGAGTTCGACCTCGATGGTCTGCATGTAGGGCTTGGCGTCTTTTTCCGGGTCGTAGCGGTAAATCTTGAAGGTGCGTTTGGCCATGTGTGTGCTCCGGTGCGTGGGTGCTTAGAAGGTGCGAACTTTGGGCGGGACGGACTCGACCGTCAGCGGCTTCAGGTTCACGGCCTTGTAGGTCAGGCTGTTGTCGGCGCTGTGCCAGAGGGTGTGCTTCATCCACTCGGCGTCGTTGCGGCCCAGCGGGAACTGCGCGTCGTCGGCGGGGCGCTCGTAGTCGTTGACCGTGTGCGCACCGCGGCACTCGTGACGGGCGGCAGCCGAGGTCATGGTGGCTTGGGCGCACTCGATCAGGTTTTCCACTTCCAGCGCTTCGATGCGCGCGGTGTTGAACACCTTGGACTTGTCCTTGAGCGCAATGTTGTTGACGCGGGCGCGCATGGCGTTGATCTTGGCAACACCTTCGTCCATGCTGGCCTGGGTGCGGAACACGCCGGCGTGTTGCTGCATCGCAGCGCGCAGGTCGTTGGCCACGTCTTGCGCGTACTCGCCGCTGGTGGTGTTGTCCAGGCGGGCCAACCGGGCCAGCGTTTTGTCCGCTGCATCAGCGGGCAGTGGCTTGTGGGTCTTGTTCTTGTCGTTGTACTGAACGATGTGGTTGCCGGCTGCGCGGCCGAACACCAGCAGGTCGAGCAGCGAGTTGGTGCCCAGGCGGTTGGCGCCGTGCACGCTCACGCAGGAGCATTCGCCCACTGCGTACAGGCCGTTCACCACAGCTTGCCCACCATTGCCATCAGGCGTGACCACCTGGCCATTGATGTTGGTCGGGATGCCACCCATCTGGTAATGGATGGTGGGCACCACGGGAATGTGCTCGCGCGTGATGTCGACGTTGGCGAAGTTCACGCCGATCTCGTAGACCGAGGGCAGGCGCTTGTGGATGGTTTCAGCGCCCAGGTGATCGAGCTTCAGGAGCACGTAGTCCTTGTTCGGACCGCAGCCTCGACCTTCCTTGATCTCCTGGTCCATGCAGCGGCTCACAAAGTCGCGCGGGGCCAGGTCTTTCAGCGTGGGCGCGTAGCGCTCCATGAAGCGCTCGCCTTCGCTGTTGAGCAAAATCGCGCCTTCGCCGCGGCAGCCTTCGGTGAGCAGCACGCCGGCACCGGCCACGCCGGTGGGGTGGAACTGCCAGAACTCCATGTCTTCCAGCGGGATGCCCGCGCGCGCCGCCATGCCCAGACCGTCGCCGGTGTTGATGAAAGCATTGGTGGAAGCGGCAAAAATGCGGCCGGCGCCACCGGTGGCCAGCAGCGTGGTCTTGGCTTCCAGCACGTAGGTTTCGCCGGTCTCCATTTCCAGGGCGGTCACGCCAAGCACATCACCACTGGCATCGCGGATCAGGTCGAGCGCCATCCACTCGACGAAGAACGTGGTGCGGGCCTGCACGTTTTGCTGGTAGAGCGTGTGCAGCATGGCGTGGCCGGTGCGGTCGGCCGCGGCGCAGGCGCGTTGCACCGGCTTCTCGCCGTAGTTGGCGGTGTGGCCGCCAAAGGGGCGCTGGTAGATCGTGCCGTCCGGGTTGCGGTCGAACGGCATGCCGAAGTGTTCGAGCTCGTACACCACCTTGGGTGCTTCGCGACACATGAATTCGATGGCGTCCTGATCGCCGAGCCAGTCGGAGCCCTTGACCGTGTCGTAGAAGTGGTAGTGCCAGTTGT
>JAJNQE010000184.1 GCA_021154985.1 Hydrogenophaga sp. | reverse complement strand
CAAAAGTGGGAGGCCACCATACCCGTTTACAAAGCGAACAGGAAAGTCAATGAAATCAACGGTCTACCCAGACCACCCCCGCGCCAGTGCTAGCTTTGCGTACCGTCACTTATTGCACTGAAAACGAGGAGACCCCGACACCACGCGCCAGGGCGCTTACCTGGCCTCAGCGCCCGTGCCGGCCAGCTACGGTGCGGCGAACTACTGGGGTGTGAACGCGTTCGAGTTTGAAGCCGCACCCGGCAAGAGCCGCTTCGCGCGCTGGCAGTTCGTGCCCGACGCGGGCGTGATGGGCCTGACCGAAGACCAATTGAAAACCATGGGCGACGAGTTCCTGGCCGGTGAGTTGCGCGAGCGCGTGGCCAAGGCGCCAGTGTCGTTCGACTTCCGCCTGCAACTGGCCGAGGCCGGCGACAACCTGATCGACCCGACGCTCACCTGGCCCGATGCACGCACCGTGGTCTCGGCCGGCAAGCTGGTGATCGACAAGGTGAGCGAGGGCATGGGAGGCGCCTGCGACGCCATGACCTTCAACCCGCTGGTGCTGCCCGCCGGCATCAAACCGTCGGCCGACCCGGTGCTCAATGCACGCGCAGCGCCCTATGCGATCTCGCTGGGCCGTCGCCTGGGCGAAGCCGCCAAGAAATGATCTGAGCCGAGGTGATCAGCGCGCGCCCAGGCCCATGGCGCGCGAGATCACCTCTTTCATGATCTCGTTGGTCCCACCGTAGATGCGCTGCACGCGCGCGTCTGCGTAGGCCCGGGTGATCGGGTATTCCCACATGTAGCCGTAGCCACCGAAGAGCTGCACACATTCGTCCATGACCTTGCATTGCAGATCGGAGCACCAGTACTTGGCCATGCTGGCGGTGGCGGTGTCGAGCTTGCCCACGTTGATCAGCTCGCAGCATTTGTCGACAAACACACGTGCCACCTGCACCTCGGTCTGCAGTTCGGCCAGCTTGTATCGCGTGTTCTGGAACGCGGCCACCGGCTGGCCAAACACCTTGCGGTCTTTGGTGTACTGCACCGTCCAGTCGATCGCGGCCTGCGCTGCGGCCACGGCGCCAATGGCAATCTGCAGCCGCTCCCAAGGGAGTTGCTCCATCAGACAGATGAAGCCCTTGCCCTCACCGCCCAGCAGGTTCTCGGCCGGCACCTTCACGTTGTCGAAAAAGAGCTCGGAGGTGTCCTGCGCCTTCATGCCCAGCTTCTTCAGCCGCTTGCCTTTCTCGAAGCCCGGCATGCCGCGCTCCACCAGCAGCAGGCTGGTGCCCTTGGCGCCCGCGCTCGGGTCGGTCTTGGCGACCACGATCACCAGATCGGCGTGCCAGCCATTGGTGATGAAGGTCTTGCTGCCGTTGAGCACATAACTGCCATCGGGCTGCTTGATCGCAGTGGACTTGACGCCCTGCAGGTCGCTTCCTGCGGCGGGCTCGCTCATGGCGATGGCGCCCACCATCTCGCCCGTGGCCAGCTTGGGCAGGTACTTCTGCTTCTGCGCCTCGGTCCCGTAATGCAGGATGTACGGCGCCACGATTTCGCTGTGCAAACCAAATCCGATGCCGGTGAAGCCAGTGCGCGCAATCTCCTCCATCTGCACCACCGAATACAGTTTGTCGGCTTCCGAGCCGCCGTAGGCTTCGGGTAGCGTCATGCACAGAAAGCCGTTTTCACCGGCCTTGCTCCACACCGCGCGGTCCACATAGCCCTGCTCTTCCCAGGCTTCGTGGTGCGGCGCGATCTCCTTGTCGATGAACTTGCGGAAGCTGTCGCGAAAGGCTTCGTGGTCGGCGTTGAACAGGGTGCGTTCGATCATGGTGTCACCTATCAGACTGAAGAGACTGGAGCCAGGGGAATTTGACAAAGCAAATGCTTGGTAAAAGTCTATACTGATTCGCGGCATCCGCCTTCCCCCAGGAGACACCATGAGCGAAGCATTCCTTTTTGATGCCGTGCGCACGCCGCGCGGCAAGGGCAAGAAAGACGGCAGCCTGCACGAGGTCAAGCCGATCGACCTGCTGGCCGGTGTGTTGACCCAGCTTCAGCAGCGCAACGGCTTCGACACCGGTGCCGTGGACGACGTGGTGATGGGCGTGGTCTCGCCCATCGGTGAACAGGGCTCTGTCATCGCGAAAGTGGCCGCGCTCAAGGCCGGCTGGGACTGGCGCTGCTCGGGCGTGCAGCTCAACCGCTTCTGCGCCTCGGGCCTGGAGGCCGTGAACATGGCGGCCATGAAGGTGAAGAGCGGCTGGGAAGACCTGGTGGTGGCCGGCGGCGTGGAGAGCATGAGCCGCGTGCCCATCGGCTCAGACGGCGGCGCCTGGGCGCAGGACCCGCAAACCAACAGCGACACGCTTTTCGTGCCGCAGGGCATCGGCGCGGATTTGATCGCCACGCTCGAAGGTTTCACGCGTGAAGACGTGGACGCCTTCGCCCTTGAATCGCAGAAACGGGCCGCGGCTGCCCGCGCTGCGGGCTACTTCAAGGGCTCGTTGGTCCCGGTCACCGATTTCCTGGGCCAGACCATCCTGGAGGAAGACGAGTTCATCAAGCCCCACACCACACTGGAAGGGCTTGCGGCGCTCAAGCCAGCGTTCGAGCAGCTCGGCGGCATGGGGTTTGATGCCGTGGCGCTGCAGCGCTACCCGCAGGTCGAGCGCATCCACCACGTGCACCACGCCGGCAATTCGTCGGGCATCGTCGATGGCGCCACCGCCGTGCTGATCGGCAGCGAAGCTGCGGGCACGACGCACGGCCTCACGCCGCGCGCGCGCATCGTCTCGGTGGCCCTCTCGGGCGCCGACCCCACCATCATGCTCACCGGCCCCATGCCGGCGGCTCGCAAGGCGCTGGCCAAGGCGGGACTGACCATCGACCAGATCGATTTGTTCGAGGTGAACGAAGCCTTTGCTGCCGTGCCCATGAAGTTCATGAAGGAACTCGGTGTACCGCACGAGAAGGTGAACGTGAACGGCGGCGCCATTGCCATGGGCCACCCGCTGGGTGCCACCGGCGCGATGATTTTGGGCACCCTGGTGGACGAATTGCACCGGCGGCAATTGCGCTACGGGCTGGCCACTCTGTGCGTGGGTGGCGGCATGGGCATCGCAACCATCGTTGAGCGCGTCTGAACAACCGACCGAAACCCCATGAAAACCATTCGCTACGAACTGCACGAAGGCATCGCCACCCTCACCTTCGACGAGCCGGGCTCGCCGGTGAACACCATGTGCGCCGACTGGCAGCGCGACCTGAGCACGGCCACCGGCCTGGTGGTGCGCGATAAGGGCTTGATCAAGGGGATCATCCTGGCGTCGGCCAAGAGCACCTTTTTCGCCGGTGCCGATCTCAAGAGCACCATGCGCCTCACGCCGGCCGATGCCCCGCGTGTGTTTACCGAGATCGAGCAGACGAAAAAGAACTTCCGCACGCTGGAAACGCTGGGCGTGCCGGTGGTGAGCTGCATCAACGGTGCAGCGCTCGGCGGCGGCTGGGAGGTGGCGCTGGTGGGCCATCACCGCGTGGCGGTGGACAACCCGAAGATCCAGCTGGGCCTGCCCGAGATCACGCTGGGCCTGATCCCCGGCGCCACCGGCATCACCAAAATGACGCGTCTGCTGGGTTTGTTGGGCGCGCAGCCCTACATCCTGGAGAGCAAGCTGTTCAACCCGCGCGAGGCGCTCGACCTCGGTCTGGTGCACGAACTGGTGCCGGCCAGCGGCGACGATGTGGCGGCCTCGCTGCGCACCGCTGCGCTCTTGTGGATCGCGGCCAACCCCAAGGCACAACACCCCTGGGATGCCAAGGACTACAAGATCCCGGGCGGCACACCCGCCAACCCCAAGATCGCCGGCATGCTGACCGTGGCGCCGGCCATGCTCAAACAGAAAACGCGTGGCCTGTACCCCGCGCCCGAAGCCGCGCTGGCCGCCATGGCCGAGGGTGCAATGGTGGACTTTGATACGGCCACGCGCATCGAGAGCCGCTACCTCGCCAAGCTGATCGTGAGCCCGGTGGCGCGCAACATGATCAACACCTTCTTCTTCAACCTGAACGCCATCAAGGGCGGGCAGTCGCGTCCGAAAAATGTGCCGCGCTACAAGCCACAGAAGGTCGGTATTCTGGGCGCGGGCATGATGGGTGCCGGCATCGCGTACGCCCAGGCCAGCCAGGGCATCAACACCGTGCTGGAAGACGTGAGTCTGGAGAACGCGCAGCGCGGCAAGGCCTACAGCGTGAAGCTCACACAGCCACGCGTGGACAAGGGGCGCATGAGTCCGCACGATCAGCAGGCCTTGCTGGAGCGCATCACACCCACCGCGCATCCCTCCGACCTGCAGGGCTGCGACCTGATCATCGAAGCCGTCTTCGAGAATCGCGAACTCAAGGCAGCAGTCACCCGCGAGGCCGAGCCCATGCTGGCCGAGGGCGGCTTCTTCGCCAGCAACACCTCCACCCTGCCCATCTCGGGCCTCGCGCAGGCCAGCGCCAAGCCAGCCAAGTTCGTCGGCATCCATTTCTTCAGTCCGGTGGACAAGATGAAGCTGGTGGAAATCATTCGTGGCAAGGCCACCGACGACGAAACCGTGGCCCGGGCCTACGACTACGTGCAGGCGCTGGGCAAGCTGCCCATCGTGGTGAACGACTCGCGCGGCTTCTACACCAGCCGCACCTTCGGCACCTTCGTGATGGAAGGCGCGGCCATGTTGGGCGAGGGCATTCCCGCACCGGTGATCGAAAACGCGTCCATGCAGGCCGGCATGCCGGTCGGGCCACTGGCCGTGCTGGACGAGACGGCGCTCTCGCTCTCGGTGCATGTGCTCGACCAGACCCGCGCCGACTTCCAGGCCGAAGGCAAAGTCTTTGAGGCCACACCGGGCGAGCTGCTGGTGGAGCGCATGGTGAAGGAACTCAACCGCCCGGGCCGCGCCGCCGGGGGCGGTTTTTATGACTACCCGGCCGGGCAAAAGAAGGCCCTGTGGCCCGAGCTCAAGCCCCTGTTCGAGAAGCCTGGCCAGGCCTGGGACCTGCAGGAGGTGAAAGACCGCCTGCTCTACCGCCAGGCGGTGGAAACCGCGCGCTGCCTGGCCGAAGGTGTGCTCACCAGCGTGCACGACGGCAACATCGGCTCCATCTTCGGCATCGGTTTCCCGGCCTGGACCGGTGGCGCGCTGCAATTCATCTACGGCATGGGCATCGACGCCTTCGAGGCGCGCTGCGCCCGGTTGGCGCAGAAGTTCGGCCCCGGTTTCGCCATCAGCGACGCCGTGAAAAACACCATTCGCCAACACCAGCCTGTGTACTGAACATGAAACGTCTCGAAGGCAAAGTCAGCCTCATCACCGGCGCGGCCCAAGGCATTGGCCTGGCCACCGCCATCAAGTTTGCGCAAGAAGGTGCTGTCGTCATCGTCTGCGATGTGAAGCAGGTGGCGGTGGACGCCGCCGTGCAGCAGTGCCAGGCGTTGGGGGCGCAAGCAGCGGGCTTCGTGATGGACGTGACGCAGCGCGACATGGTCGACGCTGTGGTGACGCAGGTGGTGGAGCGGTTTGGCCGCATCGACGTGCTGGTGAACAACGCCGGCATCACCCAAGACGCGCGGCTGCAGAAGATGACGCTGGAGCAATTCGACCGCGTGATCGACGTGAACCTGCGCGGCGTGTTTCATTGCGCCCAGACCGTGGCCGAGCACATGACCCTGCAAGGCAGCGGCGCGATCCTCAATGCTTCGTCGGTGGTGGGCATCTACGGCAACTTCGGGCAGACCAATTACGCAGCCAGCAAATTCGGCGTGATCGGTTTCACCAAGACCTGGAGCCGCGAGCTCGGCCCCAAGGGCATTCGCGTGAACGCGGTGGCGCCCGGTTTCATCGCCACGCCCATCCTCTCCACCATCCCGGAAAAAGTGATCACCGAGATGGAGCACCGCGTGCCACTGCGACGGCTGGGCCAGCCCGAAGAAATCGCCAACGTCTACGCGTTTCTCGCGAGCGATGAGGCGAGCTACATCAACGGCGCGGTGATCGAGGTGTCGGGCGGCATGTCGGTTTGAAACCGGGCGCGGCCAATCAGGGGCTGTGAGCAGCATCACAGCCGCTCGCAGGGCGGGCGTGTCGAAGTGGACACGGCCGGGTATATCGCGGCGCAAACTGCATACAAAACGGGGGCCTGTGTTACAAATTGGCGACCCCCGAAGCGCGCACCATGCAGACCCCCCCGATCCCCGACAACGAAGCCCAGCGACTGGCCCGACTCCACGGCCTGGGCATTCTCGACACCCTGCCCCAAAAGGCGTTTGACGACATTTCTGCGCTCGCCCAGATGATCTGCGGCACGCCGGTGGCGCTCATCACACTCATCGATCAGGACCGCCAGTGGTTCAAGTCGCGCATCGGTGTTGAAGAGCGGCAGACCCCCCGCGAAGTGGCGTTCTGCTCCCACGCGATTCTCGATCCAGACCAGGTCATGGTGGTTGAAGACCTCAGCCGGGACCCCCGGTTCAGCAACAACCCTTTGGTCGTGAACGAGCCCGACGCCCGCTTCTACGCGGGGGCCCCCATCGTCACCCACGACGGGTTTGCGCTGGGCACGGTGTGTGTGGTCGACGTGAAAGCCCGCACGCTCAACGCCGACCAGCTCGACGCCCTGCGCCGCCTCGCCAGCCTCGTCATCAGCCTGCTGGAGCACGAGTCGGTGCGGGTTGAAGAAGCCGCCCGCAACAGCGAGGCCTGGCGCCTGCAGCACGAAGAGCTCACGGCCATGGCCATTGCCGGTCTGGACCTGCAGGTCTACATCGACCCCGACTACACCATCCAGCACGTCAACGACACCTTCCTGGCCTACTGGGGCGGCACCCGGGAACAAGTGATTGGGCGCAGCATGGCCGATCACGTGGGCGAAGATGCGTTTCAAACCATCATCCGGCCCCAGCTCAACCGGGCGCTGGCCGGTGAGGCGGTGTCGTACACCCGCAAGACCGACTTTCCTGCGCGCGGCACCCGCCATGTGGAGGTGGCCTTGCTGCCTGTGCGAAATGCGCGGGGCGACATCACCGGGGCCGTGATGCGAGCGCAGGACGTGCAGGAAACCCGGGCACGCGAAGCCCAACTGCAACAAACGGTGGCGCTGCTGGAGCAACGGACCATGGAGCAGGAGCGCTTCATCCACATCATCTCGCACGACTTGCGCGAGCCAATCAACACCGTCAACAACTTCACCTCCCTGCTGGTGAGCGACCACCACGAGGAGCTTTCTCCCGCCGCGCAGCGATACCTCTCGTTCGTGCAATCGGGCGGGCAGCGCATGAGCTTCCTGCTCGACGACCTGCTGCATTTTGTGCGGCTGGAAAGCCGTTCCGTGCAGCTGCGCCCGGTGGACATCGGCCCGCTGTTGCAACAGGTGCAGAGTGACCTGAGCCCCCTGCTCTCCCGCACCGACGGTCGCATCGAATGCAGCCCACAGCCACGGGTGATGGCCGACGAAGCGCTCTTGCGCATCGTGCTGAAAAACCTGGTGTCCAACGGATTGAAGTTCTCGCGCCGGGGTGTGCCACCTGTGGTGCGCATCGCAGTGCAGGCGTCCGACAGCGGGCACCAGATCCACGTGAGTGACAACGGCATCGG
This sequence comes from Hydrogenophaga sp., assembly GCA_021154985.1. Taxonomy (GTDB): domain Bacteria; phylum Pseudomonadota; class Gammaproteobacteria; order Burkholderiales; family Burkholderiaceae_C; genus Hydrogenophaga. The sequence goes on along the minus strand of JAJNQE010000184.1, from coordinate 36,968 downwards.
CATTGCGGCCGAACACCAGCACGACATCTTCAACATGTTCAAGCGCCTGCACACGCGCAAACATTTCGAGGGCACGGGCCTGGGCCTGTCGGTTTGCCGCCGCATCGCCAAGCTCCACGGCGGTAGCATCACGGTTCAGTCAACGCCTGACGAGGGCAGCCGCTTCACACTGCACCTGCCCGCCGCTCCCGCCGCCCCCCACCTGGAATGACCATGACCGCACCCCAGCGCTTCATCTTGATCGACGACAACGAAGCCGACAACGTCTTCCACGAGATCATGATCCGGCGCGCCGGATTCGAGGGCGACATCGTCGTGTTCGAGAGCGGCATCGAAGCCCTCTCCTTCCTCAAAACCGACCCCCTCACCACCCCCACCTGCATTTACCTGGACATCAACATGCCGTTGATGGACGGCTTCGAGTTCGCGCTGGAGGCCACGCCCCTGCTGACCGGCAAACCCACGGTGGTGCTGGTGATGCTCACGTCGTCGGGTTCGCCCAAAGACCGCGAACGGGTGGGCGAAATACCCGTGATCCAGGGATTTGTCACCAAGCCCTTGTTGGCAGACGTGGTTCGGGACATGCTGCAGCGTGACTGACGAACCCCACGCCCAACCCAGCTCCAAAACCGACCTCTTCCTCTCCTTCACCTGGCTGGCCCTGCAAGGCTTTGGCGGTGTGCTGGCGGTGGTGCAGCGCGAGCTGGTGGAGAAAAAGCGCTGGATGACGCGCGAGCAGTTCGTGGAAGACTGGGCCGTCGCGCAAATCATGCCGGGACCCAATGTGGTCAACCTCTCCATGATGATCGGCGGGCGCTACTTCGGTCTGCCAGGCGCGCTGGCTGCGCTCGCCGGCATGCTGGCCGCGCCGCTGGTGGTCGTGCTGCTGTTGGCGGTGCTCTACGGCAGCGTGGCCGACCAGCCCATGGCGCAAAACGCACTGCGCGGCATGGGCGCCGTGGCGGCTGGCCTCATCACCGCCACCGGCATCAAGCTGATTGCCGCGCTCGACAAAAACGCCATGGGCATGACCGTGTGCATCGGCCTGGCCGTGCTCACCTTCATCGCCATCGGCCTGTTGCGCTGGCCCCTGCTCTGGGTGCTGCTGGGCATTGGCGGCTTGGCCTGTGTGTGGGCCTACCGTGTGCTCAAGCGCAAGGAAGAGGCCGGCCCATGACCAGCATGACACCCGATTGGGCAAACTGGCTCAACCTGTTCACCCACTTTGCGTCCCTCTCCCTGCTGGGCGTGGGCGGCGCCATCACCACCGCGCCCGACATGCACCGCTATCTGGTCTATCAGAACGGCTGGCTGAGCGATGCGCAGTTCACCTCGAGCATCGCGCTCTCGCAAGCCGCGCCCGGCCCCAACGTGCTGTTCGTCGCCCTGCTCGGCTGGAACGTGGGCCTGAACGCCGGCGGCGGCCCGGGCGCCGGGTGGACCGCCTGGGCGCTCGCGCTGCTGGGCGTGTTCGTCACCATGGTGGCCATCATGCTGCCCTCGTCCGTGCTCACCTACACCGCCACCCGCTGGGCCCACAAGAACCGCGAACTGCGCGCCGTGCGCGCCTTCAAAACCGGCATGGCCCCGATCGTCATCGCCCTTCTGGTGGCCACCGGCTGGCTGCTCACCGGCTCCCACGACCACCCCGCGCGCGACTGGCCGCTGTGGCTGCTCACGGCGGTGGCCACGGTGCTGGTGTGGCGCACGAAGATCCACCTGCTGTGGATGATCGGAGCGGGAGCGGTGCTGGGGGCGTTGGGAGTGGTTTGAGGGCGCGGGCGGACCAGGTCAATCGAGCAGGCGGGGCAGGCACTCGGCGGCAGGTTCGTGAAGACAAAGGTCGGCAACCACATCCAACGCAGTGGCCTCGGGATTGATCACGACCACTCGAGCGCCGCTCTGGTGCGCCGTGAATGCCAGCCCTGCTGCGGGATAGACCTCGCCCGACGTACCGATCACCAGCATCAGCCCGCATTGGCGGACGGCGTGTTCGGCAGCCTCGAGAGCAGCAGCCGGCAGGTTTTCACCGAACCAGACCACCGCAGGACGGCGAAGGTTGCCACATACCGGGCAACGCGGCGGATGTCCTGCTTCAACACCACCGGCTCCGCAACAGCTGCGGGGCTCGTCCAGCCACCGGTCTTCCACAATGTTGCCGTGCAGTGCCAGCGCATCGGAATGCCCCGCACGCTGGTGCAAACCGTCCACGTTCTGCGTGATGAGGGTCAGGCGGCCGGGATGTCGTTTCGCGAAGTGGGCGAGTGCCTGATGGCCTGCGTTGGGCTGGACGGCGGCGATCATCTCTCGCCGATGGACATACCAGTCCCACACACGCCGCGGATGGGCGCGAAAAGCGGCCTCGGTCGCCAGGTCTTGCGGGTTGAAGCGGGACCACAACCCGGTCTGGGCGTCGCGGAATGTGGGTACGCCCGATTCGGCGCTCATGCCCGCGCCGGTGAGCACGGCGATGTGGCGCGCCTCGCCAATCCAGCTGCGCACCGTGTCGTGCATGATCAACTGCGCTGGCGCAGCGCCTCGTACAGACACACGCCGCTGGCCACCGACACGTTCAGGCTCTCCACCGCGCCAGCCATGGGAATGCTCACCAGTTCGTCGCAGGTCTTGCGGGTGAGCTGGCGCATGCCGTCGCCTTCGGCGCCGAGCACCAGCGCGACCGGGCCCTTGAGGTCGACCTGATAAAGCGTCTTGGGTGCGTCGTCGCTGGTGCCGATGACCCAGATGTTGCGCTCCTTGAGTTCGCCCAGCGTGCGCGCCAGGTTGGTCACCATGAAGTACGGCATGGTTTCGGCGGCGCCGCTGGCGACCTTGGCCACGGTGGCATTGATGCCGGCAGCGTGGTCCTTCGGCGCGATGACGGCGTGTGCGCCGGCACCATCGGCCACCCGCAGGCAGGCGCCGAGGTTGTGCGGGTCGGTGATCCCGTCGAGCACCAGCAGCAAGGGTGGCACGCCGGTGGCTTCGAGCCGTTCCAGCAATTCATCGAGCGAATGCACCTGCTTGATCTCTTCGACCCGCGCGGCCACGCCCTGGTGGCCGTGACTCCCCGCCAGCTTGGCGATGCGCAGGCCGTCGGCCTCGATCAGGCGGGCATTGGCCTCGCGGGCCTTGTCGAGAAACTGGCGCATGCGCGCGTCGCGGCGCGTGGGCTCGTAGTAGATCTCGATGATGGATTGCGGCGCGGTTTTCAGGCGCACGCCCACGGCGTGAAAGCCGAAAAGCACTTTGGGGGAAGACATGCCCGGATTATCCCCTCCGGCCGCAGCGGGCCTCAGGCGACGGGGGCGGTCTCTTTCACTTCGGGCACCACCTGCCCGGCCTCGATGGTAATGCGGCGTTCGCAGCGCTGGGCAATCGATCGGTCGTGCGTGACCAGCACGAGCGTGGTGCCCTGCTCGCGGTTGAGGTCGAACATGAGTTCCATGATCTTGCCGCCGGTCGCGAAATCGAGGCTGCCGGTGGGCTCGTCGGCCAGCAGCACGGCGGGCTGCACCACGAAGGCGCGCGCCAGCGCCACGCGCTGCTGCTCGCCACCCGAGAGCACTTTGGGGTAGCTGGAGAGACGCTCGCCCAGGCCCACGCGCTGCAGCATGTGCGTGGCGGTGCCACGCGCGTCGCGCCGCCCGGCCAGCTCCAGCGGCAGCATCACGTTTTCCAGCGCGGTGAGGTTGCCCAGCAGCTGGAAGCTCTGGAACACAAACCCCACCTTCTGCGAACGCAACGCAGCGCGCTGGTCTTCGTCCATCGCGAACAAATCGACACCATCGATGTGAACTGTGCCGCTGCTGGGTGTGTCCAACCCGGCCACGATGGACAGCAACGTGCTCTTGCCCGAGCCGGACGCACCCACGATGGCGGCGGTTTCCCCTTTGTTCAGGGTGAAATCGATATCGCGCAGAATGGTCAGCGACCCGGTGGAGTCGGTGACCGACTTGAACACATGCTGGACCGCAATCATCACATCGGACATGGAAGGACTTCTCAAGTTGAAACGCCGTCACTTTAACGCGCTGGTCTGCAGCCTGTGCGCTCTCGCCGCCGCAGGGTCTTTGGGCACCGCGCTGGCGCAAGCGCCCGCACAGGCCGCCGGCAGCAACCTGCCCGTGGTTCTGGTGGTGGGCGACTCGCTCAGCGCCGAGTACGGCCTCAAACGCGGCACCGGTTGGGTGGCCTTGTTGAGCGAGACCATGGCCACAGAAAAGGTCAAGGCGCGCGTGGTCAACGCCAGCATCAGTGGCGACACCACATCGGGTGGGCGTTCGCGCATCGCGGCGCTGCTGGCCCAGCACAAACCCAAGTGGGTGGTGATCGAGCTCGGCGGCAACGACGCCCTGCGCGGCCTGCCGCTCAACATGACGCGCGACAACCTGGCCACCATGGCGCGCCTCTCGCGCGAAGCAGGCGCGCAGGTGCTGCTGCTGGGCATGGAGATGCCGCCGAATTACGGCGCGAAGTACGGCCAGGAATTCCGCGAGGTGTTCACCACCGTGGCCAAGGCCGAGAAAACGGCCTTCGTGCCCTTCTTCCTGAAGGATGTGGCCGACACGAAAGACCCCACGGCCCTGTTTCAGGTCGACCGCATCCACCCCAACGAAGCCGCCCAGCCCATCATGCGCGACAACGTGTGGCCCGAACTTCGCAAGCTCATCGCGCGCCGATAATCGGGCATGCCCGTCCACACCCTGAATGCCACCGAGGCGCTGAGCCGCCTGGCCGAGTTCGACCTCGTCATTGACGCCCGCACCGAAGACGAGCACGCGCTCGACCATGTGCCGGGCGCGGTGAACTGGCCCACGCTCAACAACGAAGAGCGCATCACCATCGGCACGATGTACAAACAGGTCAACCCGTTCGAGGCCAAGAAACGCGGCGCGGCCCTCTCGGCGCGCAACATCGCGGCCCACATCGAGCGCGAGGTGATCGACAAGCCGCGCACCTGGAAACCGCTGGTGTACTGCTGGCGCGGCGGCAACCGCAGCGGTGCGCTGGCCACCATCCTGGGCGCCATCGGCTTTCAGGTGACGCTGATCGAAGGTGGCTACAAGGCCTGGCGCGCAGCGCTGGTCGACTCCTTGCCCGCGTTGGCCGAAAGGCTGCGCTACCGCATCGTCTGTGGCCCAACCGGCAGCGGCAAGACGCGTCTGCTGCAAGCCTTGGCTGCGCAGGGTGCGCAGGTGCTCGACCTCGAGGCCCTGGCCAGCCACCGCAGTTCGGTGCTGGGCCACATACCCGGCCAGCCGCAGCCGAGCCAGAAGCGTTTTGATTCGATGGTGTGGGAAGCCTTGCGCCGCTTCGACCCGGCGCGTGTGGTGTACGTGGAGAGCGAGAGCAAAAAGGTCGGCAATGTGCGCGTGCCCGACGCGATCATCGACGCCATGCGGGCCAGCCCCTGCATCGACCTGCGCCTGTCGGACGAAGAACGGGTGGCGCTGCTGCTCGAGGACTACGACTTCTTCGTGAAAGACCCGGCCTCGTTTTGTTCGCGGCTGGAAGCCCTGACCGAGCTGCGCGGCAAAGAGGTGGTCGCAGGCTGGGTCGACAAAGTGAAAGAGGGGCAGACGCCGGATGTGGTGCTGGAGCTGCTGACCCGCCACTACGACCCGATGTACGCCCAGTCGATCGGGCGCAACTTCAAACAGTTTCCGCAGGCCCTGCCCTGTGAGCTGCGGGACCGGTCAGCCGGGTCGCTGAACGGGGCTGCGCGATCGTTGATCGCCAGCGAAAACGCAGCCTGAGCGCTGGGCCCAGGCCACTGGCAAGACCTCAGCGGTCAGTTGCCTGAACCCGCGCCGTCACCGCCCGTTGCGCCGTCCGGAGCTTCGGTGCCCGGCTCGTCCGGTGCATCGGTGTCGTCGTGGCGGCGGCCTTCGGCTTTGGCCTTGAGCTTGTCCTCTTTCTTTTTCTTCTTCGCAAGCTCGCGCTGGCGTTTTTCGTATCCGTAGTTGGGAGTAGCCAAATCAGTCTTTCTGGTCTGTTGAACGAAGGGGTCAGGCTTGCAAGGCGGCCATGGCCTGGGCAAGGTCGGCACGCAGATCGTGCACGGATTCCAGACCGACCGCAAAGCGTACCAGACCACCGGCGTGCGGCCAGGCCCGGGTGCGAATGGAGGCCATGTCGTAGGGGGCACACAGGCTGACCGGGCCAGCCCAGCTCCAGCCCAGGCGGAAGAGCTGGAGGCTGTCGCAAAACGCGTCGATGCTCGACTGGGTTATGGACGGGTCGAACACGGCGCTGAACAGGCAGGCTGCAGCTGTCGCGTCGCGCTTCCAGTGGGCGTGGCCGGGTGAGCCGGGCAAGGCCGGGTGGAACACCTGCACCACGCCGGGTTGCTGCGCCATCCATTGGGCGAGCTCGCGCGTGCTGGCGTCTTGCGCCTGGTAGCGCAGCGCCATGGTGGGCAGGTTGCGCAGCACCAGTTCGGCGTCGTTGGCGGCCACACCCAGGCCCAGGCGCATGTGGGTGAGCAGCACCTGGCGGTGCAAGGACTCGTCGCGCGTGACCACCGAGCCCATCAACACATCGGCGCCGCCGCTGGGGTACTTGGTGAGCGCCTGCATGGAGATGTCGACACCAAGATCAAACGCATTGAACGCGATGCCCGCGCCCCAGGTGTTGTCGAGCACGGTGACGATTGGGCGCTGACCGGGGTGGCCCTGGTTGGCGTGCTGCACACGGGTCACGAGCGCGGGAATGTCGGGGAACTCCAGCGTGATGGAGCCGGGTGCTTCCAGCCAGACCAGGCGCGTGGCGGGCGATATGTGCCGCGCCAGGTCGTCGGGGTCCATCGCATCGAAAAAGCGGTGGGTGATGCCCCAGGCCGCCAGCTCGACCGCAGCAAACGCCTTGCCCGGACCGTAGGCGTTGTCGGGGATCAGCACCTCGTCGCCGCTGCGCAGGAAAGCCATGTCGACCAAGGCCACGGCAGACAGTCCGCTGGGCACCAGCACGCAATGGTGGCCGCCTTCGATGGTGGCGATGCGCTCCTCCAGCGTGAAGGTGGTCGGCGTGCCGTGCAGGCCGTAGGTGTAGCCGCTCTTGTCTTTCCAGTCGTAGGTGCGCAACGCCTGGACGTTGGGAAAGAAAACGGTGGAGGCCTTGTGCACACCCGGCGCCACCGCCTCGAAGCCTTCAGGCGGCTTGTAGGGGTGGTGGATCAGGCGGGTGGACAGGTCTCTCACAGCTTCCATTTCTCCAGCAGTTGGGCGGGGCGCATGCTGTCGTAGCCCTCGAACGGCTGGTGGATCCAGGGATTGGTCGGCAGGAACTCCACCGAGTAGTCGGGCGTGAAGGTCGAGAGTTGCTTGGTCCAGATCACCGCGCTGCGCATCTCGGTGATGGGCGCGTAGTTGTTCTTGAGCATGTCGATCACGGCCTTGAGCGTGTGACCGGAGTCGGCCAGATCGTCAACCAGCAGCACCTTGCCGGCGATCTCGCCTTTCGGTGTGGTGATGTAGCGCGCAATGTCCAGGTTGCCCTGCTGCGTGCCGGCGGCGGCTCGGTAAGAGCTGGTCGACATGATGGCCAGCGGCTTGTCAAAAATACGCGAGAGGATGTCGCCGGGGCGCATGCCACCACGCGCCAGGCACAGGATGGTGTCGAACTCCCAACCGGATTGGTGGACCCTGAGCGCGAGCTTCTCGATCAGGTTGTGGTACTCGTCGTAGGAGACGTAGAGGTGTTTGCCGTCTTCGGTGAGCATGCGGACTCCGGGTGGGGGTATCGGTCGGGATTCTTGCACGGTACACGGCGAGTTGGGCCGCTCATGCACCGATCAGCCGTGCTTAGCCGTGATAGGGGTGGTGCAGCAGGATGGTGTGGTCGCGGTCGGGGCTGGTCGACACCACATGGATCGGCACACCCGTGGTTTCCTGAATCCGCTGCAGATAGCGGCGCGCGTTCTCAGGCAACTTGTCGTACTGCGTGACACCCACCGACGAGTCGCTCCAGCCCGGCAGGGTTTCGTAAATCGGCGTGCAACGGGCAATGTCTTCGGCACCCAGCGGCAGGATGTCGATGGTTTCGCCATCCAGCTCGTAGCCGGTGCAGAGCTTCAGTTCTGCAAGACCATCGAGCACATCCAGTTTGGTGATGCACAGGCCGGTCAGGCCGTTGACCTGGGCCGAGCGCTTGAGCAACGCCGCGTCGAACCAGCCGCAGCGGCGGCTGCGCCCGGTGGTCACGCCTTTTTCTGCGCCCACCGTGGCCATGTGCCAGCCGGGCGTGCCTTCTTTTTCCCAATCGAGTTCGGTCGGGAACGGCCCACCACCCACGCGGGTGCAGTAGGCCTTGGTGATGCCCAGCACATAGTGCAGCAGGCCCGGGCCCACGCCGGCGCCGGCGGCGGCGTTGCCGGCCACGCAGTTGCTGGACGTGACAAACGGGTAGGTGCCGTGGTCGATGTCGAGCAGCGTGCCCTGCGCGCCTTCAAACAGCAGATTGGCACCGGCCTTGTGGGCTTCGTTCAGCTCGCGCGACACGTCGGCGATCATGGGTTTGAGCAACTCGGCCTGCTGCATGGCTTCGGCGTACACCGGCTCGAACTGGATCGCGCCGTCTTTCATGTAGGCCGCGATCTTGTCGTCCCAGACCATGTCGGCCGAGTGCAGGTAGCTGGTGAGCAGGTGGTTGTGCAGGTCGAGCAGCTCGCGCAGCTTGGCGGCGAAGCGCTCGGGGTAGCGCATGTCCTGCACGCGCAGGGCGCGGCGGGCGATCTTGTCTTCGTAGGCCGGGCCGATGCCACGACCGGTGGTGCCGATCTTCTCGGTGCCGGCCTTGACCTTGGCGGCTTCGCGCGCAATGTCGATCGCCGCGTGGAACGGAAGGATCAGCGGGCAACCTTCGCTCACCCGCAGGCGCGAACGCACTTCCACACCGGCTTTCTCAAGACCCGTGATTTCTTCGAACAGTTTGCCCACCGAGAGCACCACACCATTGCCGATGTAGCACTTGACACCGGCGCGCATGATGCCGCTGGGAATCAGGTGCAAGGCCGTCTTCACACCGTTGATGACCAGCGTGTGCCCGGCGTTGTGACCACCCTGGAAACGCACCACACCGGTGGCGGTTTCGGTCAGCCAGTCGACCAGCTTGCCTTTGCCCTCGTCGCCCCATTGGGTCCCCACCACCACCACGTTGCGACCGGGTGTCACGGCGTTGCTGCTGTTCTTCATTGGCTGATTTCCGTTTGAATGTTCTTCACTGTCCATGCGCCCGCGTGTGCCGTATCGGGCACCAGTTCGCGGTCGCAATGGAATTCGTCGACTTCGTGTTCGTGGCCGGGCAACACACACACCACCGTGTGGCCCTGCGATCGCAGGGTGGCCACGGCACTGCGCAGGCTGGCGTCCATGCCCCACGGCGCGCGGATCGCGGCCACCAGGGGACGGGGCGCCACCGCTGCCACAAGTTCCTTGAGGTCCAGGCTGAAGCCCACCGCCGGGCGGTTGCGGCCGAACACGGCCCCCACCTCGTCGTAGCGACCGCCCCGGGCCAACTCCAGCGACTGGCCCGCACTGCCCTGCCCCGCCTGCGCAAACAGGGCAAAGCGCATGCCGGTGTAGTAGGCATAGCCGCGCAGGTCGGCCAGATCGATCGACACCGCCATGTCCTGCGCGTGGGAAGCAAGCCAGCGCAGGTTGTTCAGCGCGGCGTGCAAGGCCGGCGTTGCCTGCAGCGTCTGCTGGGCTTCATCGAGCACAGCCACATCGCCGAAAAGGCGCGGCAGCGCGCACAGATCGCGGCGGACGTTCGCCGGCAGCTCGCGCGCCAGCACCTGAAGCTCGGCCACATCCTTCGCATTCAGCGCGGCGTGGATGCGGGCCTCCTGCTGTGCGGTGAGCGTGACCGGCGCCAGCACCGCATCGATCACGCGCACATCGGCCATGTCGAGCTGCAGGCCTTTCACACCGGCCACGCGCAGGCTGGCTTGCGCGAGTTCGATCACTTCGAGATCGGCTTCAAGGCCGGCATGGCCATAGATCTCGGCACCGAACTGCAGCGGTTCGCGGCTGGCCAGCGGGCGGTCGATGCGGGTGTGCACCACCGGACCGCAGTAGCTCAGGCGAGCCACTCCCTGGCGGTTGAGCAGGTGGGCGTCAATGCGCGCCACCTGCGGCGTGCTGTCGGCGCGCAGGCCCAAGGTGCGGCCAGACAGCTGGTCGACCAGTTTGAAGGTTTGCAGATCGAGGGCTTCGCCGGTACCGGTGAGCAGCGACTCCAGGTGCTCCAGCAGGGGCGGCATGACGAGCTCGTAGCCATAGCCACGGGCTGTATCGAGCAAGCTCCTGCGCAATTCTTCGATGTGGCGGGCCTCGGAAGGCAAGACATCGGCTATGTGATCCGGGAGGACCCAGGCAGACATGGGCATTTTCAGGAGCTGTTAAAACCGCGATTTTACCGGGGTGCGGCAGGGTATCCGCAGGGTGATCGCGCAAGGGGCCGGGAGCGGGCGCATCCAGCGCCCGTCTGGCCAGGGAAATTCAGCCGAGCAGCCAGACCATCAGCACGCCGATGGCCACGCAGACCAGGCCGAAGAAACGCAACTGTCCGTCGCGCAGGCCAAGCATTTCAGAGAAGACCCGGCGCCACAACCGCGGCGCCACCAAGGGCAGGATGCCTTCGAACACCAGCACCAGTGCCAGTGCGGTCCAGATCGGGTCCACGCGGCAACGGCTGAGCGATCAGCGCTGGCCTGAGGTGCAAGCGCTGGTCGTCATGCGGCTCAGCGGCTCGGCGCCAGGTTGCTGCTGCGCAGCGACTTGAAGAAGTCGGAGGAAGGATCGACCACCACCACGTCGGACTTGCTGGCGAAGCTCGATTTGTAGGCTTCCAGGCTGCGGTAGAACTGCGCAAAGGCAGGGTCGCGACCAAAGGCCTCGGCGAACGACGCGGCGGCCTTGGCATCGCCCTCGCCCTTGATGAGCTGCGCATCGCGATAGGCCTCGGACACGATCACCTCGCGCTGGCGGTCGGCATCGGCACGGATCTTTTCACCCTCGGCAAAACCGGTGGAACGCAGTTCGTTGGCCACGCGTTTGCGCTCGGCTTCCATTCGCTGGTACACCGACGCAGTGATGCTCTCGGCGTAGTCCACGCGGGTGATGCGCACGTCCACCACGTCCATGCCCCAGGGTTTGTCGGCACTGCGCACAGCGGCGAGCACTTCGCGCTTCACATCGGCCATCAGCTGTTCGCGCCGGGTCGACAGCAGTTCGTTCACGGTGCGCTTGTTCACTTCTTGCTGGAACGAGTTGCGCACGACACGGTTGAGCTGCAAGGCGCCCGCGCGCTCGGTGATACCGACGTTGCGGATGTACTCCTGCGGCTCGGCGATGCGCCAGCGCACGTACCAGTCGATCACCACGCGCTGTTTCTCGGCGGTCAGCGTCGGCTCGGTGTCGGTGCTCTCCAGCGTGAGCAGGCGCTTGTCGATATAGGACACGTTCTGGAACGGTGGCGGCAACTTGAAGTTCAGGCCTGGTTCGGTCACGACCTGCTTGATCTGGCCCAGCTGGAAAACCACGCCGAACTGGCGCTGGTCAACCACGAACAGCATGGAGCTGGCGATGGCCAGCGCCACGACGAGGCTGGTGAGGATGAAACCCAATTTGTTCATGTGCTTGCTCTTTGGTCTCGTGTGCGGCGTTCAGCGGCTCTCGCGATCGCGCGAGCGGGCTGCGTTGTCGAGGCTGCGGCTGGCCGGGGTGGACGCCGTGCCCGCGCTCGTTGGCGCAGGGGTCGTCGTGGCGCTGGGCGCGGGCGATTGGGCCGTCATCTGCATGATCTTGTCCAGCGGCAGGTACAAAAGGTTGTTGCCGGCTTTGGAATCCACCAGCACCTTGGTCACGTTGCTGTAGATCTCCTGCATGGCGTCGGTGTACATGCGCTCGCGGGTGACCTGCGGTGCTTTCTGGTACTCGGTGAGCACCGAGCGGAAGCGCTGCGAATCACCCTCGGCCTGCGCCACGATCCGGGCGCGGTAGCCTTCGGCCTCTTCGGTCAGGCGGGAGGCCGCACCACGGGCACGCGGCACCACGTCGTTGGCATAGGCTTCGGCTTCGTTCTTGGCGCGCTCGCGTTCCTGGCCGGCCTTGAGCACGTCGTCAAAAGACGCCTGTACCTGCTCGGGTGGACGCACACCGCCTTGCTGCAAGTTGATGCCGACGACCTCGATGCCCACGTTGTAGCGGTCCAGAATGGTCTGCATGAGTGTTCGCACGCGCGGCGCGATCTGGTCACGCTCTTCGGCCAGCGCGGCGTCCATCTTCATCTTGCCCACCACCTCGCGCACCGCTGTCTCGGCCACCTTCACCACCGAGGCGTCGGGGTCGCGGCTTTCGAACAGGAAAGCACGGGCATCATTCAGTCGGTACTGAACCGCAAACTTGATCTCGACGATGTTCTCGTCTTCGGTGAGCATGGCCGATTCACGCAGGCCGGTGGCCGGCACGATGTTGTCACGCCCCACATCGACCGAGCGGATCTGCGTCACGAACACCGTCTCGTGGCGCTGGATCGGGTAAGGCAGGCGCCAGTTGAAACCCGCGCCCACAGTGCTGTTGTATTTGCCGAACTGCGTGATGACAGCCTGCTGGCCTTCCTGCACGATGAAGAAGCCTGTGCCCAGCCAGATGAGCGCGGCAACGCCCACGATGAGCCCCGCGCCAATGCCGGTGGTCTTGGGGCTGGGGTTGAAGCTGGGCATACCGCCACCGCCCGAACCATTGCCTCCTCCATGGCCACCACCCTTTTTGCCGAGCAGGCCGCCGAGCTTGCGGTTGAAGTCCCGCCACAGTTCATCCAGGTCTGGCGGTCCCTGGTTGGGGCCTTGGCCTCGCGGGCGCTGCGGCATGCGGTTGTCGTCGTTGCGCTCGGGCTCCTGGCCATCCTTGGAACCCTCGTTGCGGGGAGCGTCGTCGCCCCGGCCCCAACGCGGATCGTTGAGATTGAACATGCCCAACACCTTGCGCCAGGCCCGTCGTGGGGCGGCTCGAGTGCCTTGCTCGGCAGGGCGGGCGGGGTTTTGCAGATTCACATCCATGTGTTGCCAACTCTTTGTCAATTTCAAAACCATCACATTGTGCCCAATCAGGACGGTGTGCTTTCATTTTCGGGGAACGCCCCCGGGCTCTCGGGGCCTTGCCCACCCCCGGCGGCCAGCACCTCTGCCGCCAACAAGGCTCGAAGCGCGGGCAAACCCTCTCCCGATTGGGCGCTCACGTAAATTCGAGGCACCGTCAGCCCATCCAGTTCCATCCGATCGGAAAGAACGAGCGGAATGTGGGCCTCGTCCATCGCATCGAGTTTGTTGAACACCAGAATCTGTGGCACCTGATCGGCGCCAATGTCCTTGAGCACCCCCATCACAGAGGCCATCTGCTCGGGGTGGGAAGGGTTGGAAGCATCCACGATGTGCAGCAGCAGGTCAGCGTCTGCCGCCTCCTGCAGGGTTGCCGCAAAGGCGTCGACCAGGCCGTGTGGCAGGTCGCGGATGAAGCCCACGGTATCCGACAAGGACACCGAGCGCCCGGCCTCACCCAGGTAGAGCTGGCGGGTCGTGGTGTCCAGCGTGGCAAACAGCTGATCGGCCGCATAAGCGCGCGCCTTGACCAGACCATTGAACAAGGAAGACTTTCCAGCGTTGGTGTAGCCCACCAGCGAGATGGAAAAGGTATCCCTGCGTTCGCGCTGACGGCGCTGTGTGGCACGTTGTTTCTTCACCTTCTCCAGGCGCTCTTTGGTCCGCTTGATCGACTCACCGATCATGCGTCGATCGAGTTCGATCTGCGTCTCGCCCGGCCCCCCGCGCATGCCGATGCCGCCGCTTTGACGCTCCAGGTGCGACCAGCGCCGCACGAGCCGGGTGGAGAGGTATTGAAGCCGGGCGAGTTCAACCTGCAACTTGCCCTCGTGGCTGCGCGCCCGCTGGGCAAAGATCTCCAAAATCAGCAGCGTGCGGTCATTGACCGGCATGCCCAGGTGGCGCTCCAGATTGCGCTGTTGCGCGGGACTGAGCGACTGGTCAAACAAGACCTCGGCAGCGCCGGTGGATTGCGCCAGCAACTTGATTTCGTCGGCCTTGCCGGAGCCGACAAACAGGGCTGGGTCGGGTGCGCGGCGCTTGCAGGTGACCCGCTCGGCCACCCGGTAACCGGCCGTCTGGGCCAACAAGCCGAGTTCCTCCAGCGGTGCGTCGAAATGGGGGGTACCGAAGTCCACCCCCACCAGAATGACCGATGGCTGGGGTGTCGCGGAGTGGTCGGAAGATTTCAAATCGCTTCAGCGGCGGTGCGCCGGGCGATGCCAGCCGGGCGGGGCATCAGCACCGCACCGGCTACAAAAAGACAGTCGTTCAAGGAGCGGCGGACTCGTCCGCGGGCGCGGCGGAGAACTGCACAGGACGACCTGGAACGATGGTGGAGATGGCGTGCTTGTAGACCATTTGTGTGACGGTGTTCCGCAAGAGAACCACGTACTGGTCAAACGACTCGATCTGCCCTTGCAACTTGATGCCATTGACCAGGTAGATCGACACGGGCACGTGCTCGCGGCGCAGCTGGTTCAGGAAAGGATCTTGCAAGAGTTGGCCTTTGTTATTGCTCACGATATGCTCCGTGTTCAGAAAAAAGTTGATAGGGAAAGCACCATACCACAGGGCTTGTATTGCCCAAGCTGGCCGGGTATTTCCTATTCCTTGAAGGGATTGGTCGAAGTTTTGAGTTCGATGCGCAGGGGTGTGCCGACGAGGTCGAAGGCCTTGCGAAAACGCCCTTCAAGAAAGCGCTTGTACGAATCGGGCACGTGCTCCAGCGAGTTGCCGTGGATCACGATCACGGGCGGATTCATGCCACCCTGGTGGGCATAACGCATCTTGGGACGGAACATGCCGCCCCGTGTGGGTGCCTGAAACGCCACCGCCTCGGCCAACAGCCGGGTCAGCACCGGGGTCGACATCTTGCGCGTGGCCGATGCCTGGGCCTGGACGATCGACTTCCACACCGGCGCCAGCCCTTGGCGTTTCTGGGCCGAGATCAGGTGCAGCGATGCGAACTTGAGGAAGGCCAGTCGCGTCTCGATCTGGCGCTCAACCTGTTCGCGCTGGTAGGCATCGACCGCATCCCATTTGTTGATGGCCAGCACCACGGCCCGGCCGCTTTCCAGGATGTAACCGGCAATGTGTGCGTCCTGGTCGGTGACGCCTTGGGTGGCGTCGAGCAGCAACAGCACAACGTTGGCATTTTCAATCGCCTGCAGGGTCTTGACCACCGAGAACTTCTCGATCGCCTCGAACACCCGGCCTTTGCGGCGGATACCGGCCGTGTCGATCAGCTCGAACTTCTGGCCGTTGCGCTCGAACGGCACCGAGATGGTGTCGCGGGTGGTGCCGGGCAGATCGAATGCGACCAGGCGCTCTTCACCCAGCCAGGCGTTGATCAGGGTGGACTTGCCCACGTTGGGTCGCCCCGCCACGGCCAGGCGGATCACGCCCGCCGGCGCAGGCTCTTCCTCTTCGTCTTCGGGCGGCAAACCGGGAATGCGTTCGAGGGCCAGCTCGACCATGGAGCGGATGCCCTGCCCGTGGGCGCCAGAGACCGGCAGCACTTCGCCGAGTCCCAATTCGTAAAACTCCACCAACTGCATGCCCTGGGTCATGCCCTCGGCCTTGTTGGCCACCAGCACACAAGGCTTGCCCAGGCGCCGCAGGTAAACCGCGATTTCGTGGTCTTGTGCGCTGATGCCGGCGCGCGCGTCCACGACAAACAGCACCACGTCGGACTCGGCCACGGCCTGGCGCGTCTGCTTGGCCATTTCCTTGTAAATGCCCTCGGTGGCATCGGGCTCAAAACCACCGGTGTCGATGACGATGTACTCGCGGGCACCGAGGCGACCGTTGCCGTAGTGCCGATCACGGGTGAGGCCGGCAAAGTCGGCCACGATGGCGTCGCGAGAACTCGTCAGGCGGTTGAACAGGGTGGACTTGCCCACATTGGGACGGCCCACCAGGGCGATGACGGGTTTCAAGGAAAGCTGCTTTCGTTCAGGGGGCGGTCGGGCACGGGAGTCACTGGGGACGCCAGGCGTACAGGCCGCCGTTGCGGGTCTGCACAACGAGGGCGTCTCCCGAGAGCACCGGAGCCACCACAATGGGCGATCCGTCGGTGCTCAGGCGGGTCATTTCGCTGCCGTCTTCTCGCGACATCAGGTGCACCAGGCCTGCGTTGTCGCCCACGGCGACCACACGACCCAGCGCCACCGGCGCACTGAGACCACGGTATTTGAGCCGGTCGATGCTCCAGGCCGGTTCACCCGAGGCACGTTGCCAAGCCTGGAAGCGGCCCTCGGCGTCGGCGCCGAACACGAGGCGATCGTCACCATGAACTCCCGTGGTGCCTTGAGCGGCACGCGACCAGACCACGTTGCCACGTGCCGCGTCCACACAACCCACAGCGGCTGAATAAGCGCGAGCACAAACACTGTCGCCGATCCGGCTCACAGGGCCAACAATGTCCACCAGGCGTTCGACCTCGTTGGTGCCGCGCGGCGTGGCGATCGGCGCTTCCCAGCGCACCGAGCCATTGACCGGGTTCAGGCCCACCAGGCGCCCCGACAAGCCCGCCACCAGGGTGTCGCCCACGGCAAGCAAGGCGCCGCTCTGACTGAGCACCAGCGGTTCGGCGGTACGCGACTGGGCCCACAAACGGGCGCCATTGCGGGCGTCAAAAGCGGTGACGGTGCGGTCGGCGGTGAGCACGAAGACACGTGCCCCCGCCACCAGCGGTGCCGTGAACGCGCGCGCCGGCAAGCGCACACGCCAGGTTTCACGTCCATCGGCGAGCGCCACCAGCTGGTTGCTCTGGGTGACCACTGCGGCGGTCTGGCCGTCAGAACCCACACCGGCAGCAATCGGCGTACCCAGGTTCAGGCGCCACACGTCCCGGCCCGTGGCGCCATCAAGCGCAACCACTGTGCCGGCGGTGCTGGCAGCAAACACGCGCCCCCCCGCCACCACGGGTGCTGTGGCTTCGCTGCCAGCACCGACCTGAGCGGTCCAGGCCACGCGCGTGCCCATGAGGGCGGCCACCGGGGGCAGTTCGGCGGGCTGGGGCTTCTTGGTGCCCGACGAGCACGCCGACAGGCCGGCCAGCGCCAGCAAGCCCAGGCAGGCGGTGCGCGCCATCCAGGCTTTGGAAGAAGGCTTCATGGATTTCAGAGCGGGGTTCAACGGGCGACCTCGGTTGTGGGGGCCAGGGTGGAGACATCCACGCCCAGCGAAGCCAGCTTCACTTCGACCAGACGGCGGTACTCTGTGCGGTTGTTCAAGCCCTTCCACGCCGCCTGGTACTGCGCCTTGGCTTCGTCGGGCTTGCCTTGCGCCATCAACACGTCACCACGGCGGTCGGCCACCAGAGGCTCAAACGATTTGGGCACCGGGGCTTCGAGGGTCTTGAGCGCCTGGTCGTAAGCTTGCGCTTCGATGTCCAGCGCCGCGAGCCGCAGGCGGGCCACAGCCTTGTAGGCGTCGTCGGATGATTTGTCGGCAGCCCAGGCCAGGGCTGCCCTCGCCTCGGGCAACTTGCCCGCATCAAACAGGGTCTTGCCGGCTTGCAGGGCGGCCTGGCTCGCGAAGGTGGTGCTGGCGAACTGGGCCTGCATGTCCGAGAGCGCGCGCTGCATGCGGTCGGCGTCTTTGGCCAGGGCGGCACGGTCCACTTCGTCGTACAGCGCGGCAGCCTTGGCGGCCTGGTTGCGCTGCCAGTAGTTCCAGCCATTCCAGGCAGCAAACGAACCGAACACGACGATCAACACCCAACTGATCAGGTTGCCGTACTGGCTCCAGAAGTGTTTGATCTGATCGAGCTGTTCCTGCTCTTCAAGGTCGAGGTGTTTGGCCATGCTGCAAATTCAATTCGGGTTCGGGCGCCGGAAGCGCAACGCTCGATTGTAGGCGGGTGGTTGCGGTGCCCACGCCTGTGTCGGGTGGGAACAGCCTGGTGGGTTCAGTGGCCGCGCAAACTGGCAGCCCAGTCGCCCACCTGTGCGACGGGCAACAGGCGCTGCGCGGGTTCCTGCGGCGCGGCGTCGCCGTCGGGCCGGGGGCCTCGCAAAGGTTTGACCGACACACTGCCCTGCTGCAGTTCCTGCTCGCCAAAAATCAGGGCGAAGCGTGCGCCGCTGGCGTCGGCCTTCTTGAACTGCGATTTCATGCTGCCCATGCCGTCGGCGCCTCCCGCGTGCATCTGCACGCTCACTCCGTGCTGGCGCAGCGCCCGCAGCACCGGCATGACCTGCGGCACGTGCTCCGCATCGGGCACCACGGCATACGCGTCGGGCACCGGCTGCTCGGGCAGCTTGCCCTGCTCTTTCAGCAGCTCCAGGATGCGCTCCATGCCCAGCGCCCAGCCCACGGCCGGGGCGGCTTTTCCGCCGATCTGCTCGAACAGGCCGTCGTAGCGGCCACCGGCGCACACCGTGCCCTGCGAACCGAGCTGTGTGGTGACGAACTCGAACACCGAGAGGTTGTAGTAATCCATGCCGCGCACCAGACGCGGGTTGATGCGGTAGGCCACGCCGTGCGCATCCAGCAAGCTGCGCAGGCGGTTGAAGTGCTCCAGCGACTCGGCACCCAGGTGATCCATCAGGCGCGGCGCAGCGTTCACCAATGCCTGCATGGCCGGGTTCTTGGTGTCCAGGATGCGCAGTGGGTTGCTGTGCAGGCGGCGTTTCGCTTCTTCGTCGAGCTGGTCGGCGTGGGCCTCGAGGTAGGCGATGAGCGCCTGGCGGTGCGCCAAGCGCTCGGGTGGCTGACCCAGGCTGTTGATCTCAAGCTCGATGCCATCCAGTCCGAGTTCGGCCCAGAGGTCGCAGGCCAGCACGATGAGTTCGGCGTCCACGTCGGGCCCGGCAAAGCCCAGGGCTTCCGCGCCGAACTGGTGAAATTGCCGGTAGCGACCGCGCTGCGGGCGCTCGTGGCGAAACATCGGGCCCATGTAGTACAGGCGCTTGCCACCGTCGTACAAGAGCGAATGTTCGAGCGCGGCGCGCACCACACCAGCGGTGTTCTCGGGGCGCAGCGTGAGCTGCTCGCCATTGAGCCGGTCTTCAAAGGAGTACATCTCCTTCTCGACGATGTCGGTCACTTCGCCCAGGCCGCGCACGAAGAGCGCCGTGGGCTCCACGATGGGCGTGCGCAGGTTGCGGTAGCCGTAGCGACGCATCAGCATGCGCAGCTTGTCTTCGAGCCACTCCCAGTGCGCGGACGCGGGAGGGGCGATGTCGTTCATGCCTTTGACGGCGGTCAGTTTTTCTGCCATGTGCGGGAAGTCGGTGCGTTCAGCGCAGGCGGGGCCGCAGCCCTGCTTCAAGCGGTGACGCCAAACTTTTTCTCGATGTAGTTGTCCACGATCACCTGGAACTCGCGCACGATGTCGTCGCCGCGCAAGGTCAGTGCTTTTTGTCCGTCGATGAAAACGGGTGCTGCCGGCGCCTCGCCGGTGCCGGGCAGGCTGATGCCGATGTCGGCGTGTTTGCTCTCGCCGGGCCCGTTGACGATACAACCCATCACGGCCACCTTGAGGTTTTCCACGCCGGGGTAGCGCGCACGCCAGACCGGCATGGAACTGCGCAGGTAGTCGTCGATCTGCTTCGCGAGTTCCTGGAAGGTGGTGCTGGTGGTGCGGCCACAACCCGGGCAGGCGGTGACCGAGGGCACAAACGCCCGCATACCCAGCGCCTGCAGGATTTCCAGTGCCACCACCACCTCTTGCGTGCGGGCCTCGCCCGGCTGCGGGGTGAGGGAGACGCGGATGGTGTCGCCAATGCCCTGCTGAAGCAGCACCGAGAGCGCGGCCGTGGAGGCCACCGCACCCTTGGTGCCCATGCCGGCTTCGGTGAGGCCCAGGTGCAGCGCGTAGTCGCAGCGCTGCGCCAGTGCCTGGTAGACCGCGATCAGGTCCTGCACGGCGCTGACCTTGCACGAAAGAAAGATGTTGTTGCCGTTGAGGCCAATGGCTTCGGCGCGCTGGGCCGAGTCGAGCGCTGACGTGATCAGCGCCTCGTACATCACCTGGCGCGCTTCCCAGGGCTGGGCGCGGCCGGCGTTGTCGTCCATCAGGCGGGCCAGCAGGTCCTGGTCCAGGCTGCCCCAGTTCACACCGATGCGCACGGCCTTGTCGTGGCGCGCGGCAATCGCCACCATCTGCGCAAACTGCCGGTCCCCCTTGTCACCACGACCCACGTTGCCGGGGTTGATGCGGTACTTGGAGAGCGCCTCGGCACAGGCCGGATGGTCGGTAAGCAGGCGGTGGCCGTTGTAATGAAAGTCGCCCACCAGGGGCACATTCACCCCCATGCGGTCGAGCTGCTCGCGGATGTAGGGAACGGCCTTGGCGGCTTCATCGTTGTTCACCGTGATACGCACCAGCTCGGAGCCGGCCAGCGCGAGCTCTTTCACCTGGATCGCGGTGCCCACCGCGTCGGCGGTGTCGGTGTTGGTCATGGACTGCACGCGCACCGGCGCATCGCCCCCCACGGTCACCCGGTTGGAGCCCCAGACCACCACGCCCTGGCGGGTGGGGCGCTTTCGCACTGCGGTCAAGGGAATGGGCTGCAAGGCAAGGTCCATGGTCATTTCACCTCGAAGCGGGCCACGTTGCTGCGCACAAACGGCGCTGTGTCGAAAGGCTTGCCGCGAACGCTCACCTGCGCCGCATCGGCCTTGCCCAGCACAACGGTGTATGGCGGAGCGGCCGAAAAATCAATCACGTCGCCGGCCTGCAGCAGGCGCTTGGCGACCACATTGCCGCCACCGTTGATCACCTCCACCCAGGATTCGCCTGTGGCAGCAATGCTCAGCAGAGTGCCGGGGCTGGACGTCGCAGCGGGTGTTGTCGGCGGGATGGCGGCCGGGGCTGGCGGCGCGGCAGCGGTCACCGCTGCGGTGGGCGCGGCATCTGCCGGCACGACGGCCACATCAGCCGCTGCAGGCGCCACCACAGACGATGCCGTGTCTGCACTCACGGGCAGCACACCTTCCTGCACAGCAGCGGCAGCGGGTTCCTGGGCGGCAACCGGCTCGGCCACCACTGGGGATTCGGTTGCGACGGGTTCCGCCACGCTGGCCACGGCCGGCGGGTTTTCGGCCCGGGGCAAAAACACAATGACCAGCGCACCCAACAACAGTGCGATGGCCGCCAGCAGCGCAGGCCGCGAGAGCCAGCTCAGCGGATTGATCGGCTCTTCGTCGCGGCCCGCATTGAACGGCGCATTGAGCGAGTGACTGTGGTCGCCCAGCTTGGGCGATGCCCTGAGCGGAATCTGCTGCAGGATGGGCGCAGGGTCCACCTTGAGCTGCCGGCAAGCACTGGACGCCAGTGCGCGTGCAAACGTGAGGTCGGGCAGTTCGCTGTAACGCCCGGCTTCCAACGCCTCGAGCTTCCTCACAGGCACCTTCAAGGCGGCGGCCAATGCTGCAATGTGCAGGCCCGCTGCCTCGCGAGCTTCCTTCAGCCGGATCGGCCGTGGAGCCGGCTCACCCGACATGTCATTGGCTTGCACCACCGCGTCACTCATCAAACTCTCCGCGCTGAAAACGCGCCCACTGGGCTGAATCCGGGTAACGGCGACCCAGTTGCTGCGCCAGTTGCGCCATGGCCTCGCGGTTGCGAAGCCGCCGCTCCACCTTGATGCCCAGCCACAGCGTCTCCGCGTTGGCCAGATCGGTGTTGTTGAGCCGGCGGATGGTGAACTGAGCCTTGCTGTCTTCCCCGCGGCGGAACTGCAGTGAAGCCAAGTTGTAGGCCACGATCGGGTTGGCCGGGTCGAGTTCGTAAGAGCGCGCCAGGCTGGCTTCGGCCTCGACCAGCTGGCCAGCGCGGATCTGGCAGATGCCCATGGCCAGCAGGGTTTTGGCCTGACCACCGTACACAGGGCTGGTCAGCGCACGCTGGAACAGGTCGGTGGACTGCGCATAGCGCCCGCGCTGGCAGGCGTACCAGCCGTAGTTGTGCAGGGCATCGGGATCGCGCGGGTTGAGCTGCATGGCGCGCTGGAAGCTTTCTTCAGCCAGCGGGTCGTTGTTCATGCCCATGTACACCAGACCGCGCAACACATAGGCTGGTGCATAGGTCGGGTCGGCCTGCAACGCCAGCTTGATCTCGTCCAACGCCACCGTGTTCTGGCCTTCGCCAAAGTAGCCGGCGGCCAGCTCGATGCGGATGCGGGCGCGTTTGCGAGCCTCGGGCTCGTCCGAATCGGTGATCGGTTCTGCGGTGGGCGCGGCGGCCACCGCACCGCGCTGCGCACAACCCGAAACCAGCATCAACAGGCACGCCAGCAAGGCCAGCAACCCCAACGTGGCGCCTGGCAACCGGGCTGTGAATCGAGTGGCTGAAGTCATGCCTGCCTTTCCTTGTGAACGATGCGGATGGGATGCTCGGTGGCACTGCGGCGCTTGGCCAGGCGGCTGGCGGCGTTGGTGCGATCAAGCACGTCGCCAGCCAGTTGACCACAGGCCGCGTCGATGTCGTCCCCCCGGGTCTTGCGCACCGTTGTCACCACACCACCCTCGCTGAGGATGCGGGCGAATTGCTGCACCACCAACCGCGGAGAGCAGAGCAGCCCCGACTCGGGGAATGGATTGAAAGGAATCAGGTTGATCTTGCACGGCACGCCCCGGCCCGCGTGACCCCGCACCAGCGCCAGCAGTTCCTGGGCGTGGTGCGGCTGGTCGTTGACGCCGTCGAGCATGCAGTACTCGAACGTGATGAAGTCGCGCGGCGCGGCCGGCAGGTAGCGCAGGCAGGCGTCGAGCAACTCGGCAATCGGGTACTTGAGGTTGAGCGGCACGAGGTCGCTGCGCAGCGCGTCCACCGGCGCGTGGAGCGACACCGCCAGCGCCACGGGGCAGTCTTGTGCGAGGCGGTCCATCATGGGCACCACGCCCGAGGTGGACACGGTCACGCGGCGGCGCGAGAGACCATAGCCGTGGTCGTCGAGCATCACGCGCAGCGCCGGCACCAGCGCGTTGTAGTTTTGCAAGGGCTCGCCCATGCCCATCATCACCACGTTGGTGATCACGCGGTCGCTGCGTTTGAGGTGCTTGCGCAGAAAAAACTCGGCCTGCCACAGCTGGGCCAGGATCTCGCCGGTGGTGAGGTTGCGCGAAAACCCTTGGTGGCCGGTGGAGCAAAAACGGCAACCGACCGCGCAGCCCGCCTGCGACGAGATGCACAAGGTGCCGCGGTCTTCTTCGGGAATGAACACGGTTTCCACCGCGTTACCACCACCCACATCGAACAGCCACTTGATGGTGCCGTCTGCCGAGTCCTGGCGCGAGAGCACCGGCAGGCTGGTGATGGAGCAGGCGCCGGGGAGCTTCTCGCGCAGACTGCGCGCGAGATCGGTCATCTCGGTGAAATCCGAGGCGCCTTTTTGATGGATCCAGCGAAACAGCTGGACGGCGCGAAAGCGCTTTTCGCCCAGCTGCTCGCACCAGGCGGCCAAACCCTCAAGATCGAAGTCGAGCAGGTTGGCCGTCATGGCATGGTCAGCGCGCTGGCTCAGCGCGAGTAGACGTTGAGGCCGGCGAAGAAGAACGCGATTTCAGCAGCGGCGGTCTCGGGGGCGTCGGAGCCGTGCACGGCGTTGGCATCGATGCTGTCAGCGAAGTCGGCGCGGATCGTGCCGGCGTCGGCCTTCTTCGGGTCGGTGGCGCCCATCAGGTCGCGGTTCTTGGCAATCGCGCCTTCGCCTTCCAGGGCCTGGATCATCACCGGACCGGAGATCATGAAGTCGACCAGATCCTTGAAGAAGGGACGGGCCTTGTGCACAGCGTAAAACGCTTCGGCTTCGCCGCGCGACAGGTGGGCCATGCGAGCGGCCACGACCTTCAGGCCAGCGGCTTCAAAACGGGCGTAAATCTGGCCGATCACGTTTTTGGCAACAGCGTCGGGTTTGATGATGGAGAGGGTGCGTTCGATGGCCATGGAAATCCTGAAGTTTTGTGGGTGAAACTGTGGGGTTTGGGGCACCCCGCAAAGCCCATGATTCTACATTGGTCGTGTCACGCCGCCGTGACGCAAGGGAACGACACCAACGGGCTCAACGGCCGCCAGTGCGACCACCGCCACCCCCGCGGCGGCGAGCACCACCGGGCGCGCTGCCGCGACCGGCTTCCTGCTCGCGCCGGCGCTGCAGCGCGTCTTGCCCGATATAGCCAAACGAGGTCTTCATGGGGTCGGGCTGCGATGCTCCGCCGCCCGGCCCGCGGCCACCCGTGCTGGTGCCGGGCTTGGCGCCCCGGCCCTTGCCCCCCGGACCTGCAGGTGCGCCACCCATGCCGTAGCCGCTGCTGCGACGATCGCCAAAACCCGGGCTTTCGCTGCGGCTGCCTGGTGGTTTGCCTTGCGTTCGGCCTGATCGGGGACCCTGCTTGCCACGCTGCGCCGGATGCCGCCCCGCGGGACGGGCTGGGCGGGCGCCCTCCTCGTCGGCACCGGGCATGCCCGCGGCCGCCGTGAGGCGCGCGATGTCGCGCTCGTCGAGCTCGATCCAGGCGCCGCGCTTGAGGCCGCGCGGCAGCATCATGGCGCCGTAACGGATGCGGATCAGGCGGCTGACCGCATGACCCACAGCCTCGAACATGCGGCGCACCTCGCGGTTGCGACCTTCCCCAATGGTCACGCGGTACCAGCAGTTGGCCCCCTCGCCGCCGCCGTCTTCAATGGAGGCGAACTGGGCCATGCCGTCGTCCAGCCGCACGCCGTCGAGCAGGCGCGCCTTTTCCTCGTTTGAGAGCGCGCCGAGCACCCGCACAGCGTATTCGCGCTGCAGGCCAAAACGGGGATGCATCAGGCGGTTCGCCAGTTCACCCGAACTGGTGAGCAGCAGCAGGCCTTCGGTGTTCAAGTCCAGCCGGCCGACCGACTGCCACTTGCCCTGCATCAGCTTGGGCAGGCGGCGGAACACGGTGGGGCGGTTTTGCGGGTCGTCGTGCGACACCACCTCGCCCGCCGGCTTGTGGTACGCCAGCACACGGGGCGGCGGCGGCGTCATGCGCACGCGAACCGGCTTGCCATTGACCTTGATCACATCGCCAAACTGGATGCGTTGGCCCACATGGGCTGGCTCGCCGTTGACCGAGATACGGCCTTCCAGGATCAGTTGCTCCATCTCCAGTCGCGAACCCATGCCGGCCTGAGCCAAGACCTTGTGCAGCTTGGGTGACTCCGCTTGAGGGGCCAGCACGCGTTTGGCAGGCAGCAGCGGCAGCTCCTGCTCTTGCTCGGCGTCGAACGCACCGCTGACCACATCATCAAAACGCAGCACCTCGGCCGCGGGCTCCGGGTGAGGCTGCGCTGCCGTGGGCTGAACCTCGGGCACCTCGGCGGTAGGGTCGAGCTCAGGTGGGTTGGGTGGGGTTTGATCCGGGGTCATGGTCTTCCTGGGTGGACGGTTCCAACAACTGCGGGTCGGAGGGCGGGGAAATCGGGTCGGCGGCCAGGGGGTCGGCCATCACGAGCAGGTCTGATTCGGGTGCATCCAGATCGGGCGGATCGGACGGCAAGCTGTTGGCCAGCGATTCAAAATCGAGCCGGTCCAGCGCGGACTCCTGCACCTCGCTGCCGTCCAGCGGCGGCAACTGGTCCAGCGAGGCCAGCCCGAGGTCATCGAGGAACTGGCGTGTGGTCGCGAACAGGGCCGGCCGGCCCACGGTTTCGCGGTGGCCGATCACTTCAATCCAGCCCCGGTCTTCGAGTTGTTTGATGATCAGCGAATTGATGGTCACACCGCGGATGTCTTCCATGTCGCCACGCGTCACCGGCTGGCGGTAGGCAATGATGGCCAGCGTCTCCATGGCAGCGCGGCTGTAGCGCGGCGGCTTTTCGGGGTGCAGCCGGTCCAGGTAGGGACGCAGTTCCGGGCGGCTCTGGAAGCGCCAGCCGGTGGCCACCTGCACCAGTTCCACGCCGCGCCCGGTCCATTCGAGCTGCAGATCGGCGAGCAAGGTTTTGAGCGTGTCGGCCGACACTTCCATGTCGAACAGCGTGCCGAGTTCGCGCACCGACAGCGGCTGGGGCGCGCAGATCAATGCCGTCTCGAGGACACGCTTGGCATCCGTTGTGTTCATGGTGTCTGTCAGTCAAAACCCGGTGGGCAACCGGGACGGGGCGAAAGGCGAACGGTGCGATGGAGCCGCAGGCCATGCAGCATGCGGGCGCGACCGTCGGGTCGGGGCGAATCGGCTGGATCCTGCAGAGCCCGGACAAGGGTTCTCGGTCGGGCGTTGAAATCGGGCGGCTGGACGAAGGTCGGGGGTGAGAGGTCTTGCGCAAACCACCCGCGTCGGGTGATGCGGATTCAAGCCGCCGAGTCGCTGTCCCAGCCGCTCGCATTGTAATGGAGCCCGCTGGATTCGAGCGCCAGCAACATGTCGGCCGGCGGCTCGGAACGGAACAACAGGGGCTGGCCACTGACGGGGTGCCTGAGCTCCAGCCGCGCCGCGTGCAGGGATTGCCGGGTCATGCCCCACAGCGCCCGACCGCCGTACAGCGTGTCGCCCACCAGCGGATGTGCAAGCCAGGCCATGTGAACCCGGATCTGGTGGGTGCGCCCGGTGTGCAGCTTGCAGGCCACCAGGCTGGCCTGGTCGCCAGTGTCCAGCAGGCGAAAGCTGGTCTGCGCGGTCTTGCTGCTGCCGCCCTCTGCCCGCACCACCGCCATGCGCAGGCGGTTGTGCACGTCGCGGCCGATGGGTTGGTCCACGTGCTGCTCGCCCAGCCCCTTCCATCGGCCGTGGGCCAGGGCCAGGTACTGGCGGCTGACCTCGCGCGCGGCGATGGCGCGCACCAGGGCTTCCACCGCCTGGCGGCTTTTGCCCACGAGCATCAGGCCTGAGGTGTCCTTGTCGAGCCGGTGCACGATGCCCGCACGCGGCAGGCTGGCCGCGCCGGCGTGGTGGGCCAGCAGGCCGTTGAGCAGGGTGCCGGTCCAGTTGCCGGCGGCAGGGTGCACCACCAGGCCCGCAGGTTTGTTGATGACCAGAAGGTCCGCGTCTTCAAACACGACATTCAGCGCCATCGGCTCGGGCACGAACGCCTGGGCCTGCTGGGTCGGCCGCAACTCGACCTGAAGGGCATCACCAGCCGCAATGCGCGCCGACGCTTTGCGCTGGGGAACGCCGCGCACCTCCACAGCGCCCTCCGCCATGAGCTGCTGCAGGTACGAGCGCGAGAACTCGGGAATCAGTTGGGCCAGCGCGCGGTCGATGCGCCAGCCGTGCATGCCGACCGGCACCTCGCACAAGCGCTTTTCCACCTCCAGGGCCCATTCATCGGCGCCCGTTGCCATGTCCTGGGCCGTGTCCGCCGTCAGACCCGCTGCTTCACCCCCCGTCGATATACTTTGCGCTTTCAATCCGTCGTTCCGTTGTGAAGGTGAGTTCGTTATGTTGACGTTCAGATTATCGGCCTTGACCGCTGGTGCATTGGGCACGGCGCTGCTGCTGAGCGCTTGTGGCAGCACCAAACCCAAAGACGAAACCGCGAACTGGAGCCCCAACCGCATTTACAGCGAAGCCACCGACGAGCGCTCAGCCGGCAACTTTGAACGCTCGGTGACCTTGCTCGAAAAGCTCGAAGGTCGCGCAGCCGGCACTCCGCTGGCCCAGCAGGCGCAGCTCGACAAGGCTTACACCCATTACAAGGCCAGCGAGCCGGCCCAGGCGCTGGCGGCCATCGACCGCTTTCAGAAACTCCATCCGGCCAGCCCGGCCATGGACTACGCGCTCTACCTCAAAGGTCTGGTGAATTTCAACGACAACCTTGGTCTTTTCGGCGCGATCGCGCGGCAAGACCTGTCGGAGCGGGACCAGAAAGCGGCCAAGGAATCGTTCGAAGCATTCCGCGAACTCAGCACCCGCTTCCCCGACTCGCGCTACACGCCCGACGCCCGCCTGCGCATGACCTACATCGTCAATTCGCTGGCGCAGTACGAAGTGCACGTGGCCCGCTACTACCTGAGCCGCGGCGCCCACGTGGCGGCCATCAACCGCGCACAAACCGCGCTCAACGAGTACACCGACGCACCCGCGCTGGAAGAAGCCTTGTTCATCATGGTCCAGTCGTACGACGCGCTGGGGATGACCCAGTTGCGGGACGACGCGCGCCGCGTGATGCAGACCAACTACCCGAAAAGCGAGTACCTGAGCCAGGGCTTCAAGAGCAAGGACGAGCCCTGGTGGAAGATCTGGTGAGCGTCAGCGTGTCCAGCGCTGCGCTCATCTCGGCCTCGTTCACCAGCCGGCGCATGGCCGGCAAGCTGGCCAGCAACTCAAGGCCATAGCTGCGGGTGAGCAGGCGGCGGTCGCCGATCACCAGCACCCCCTGGTCGGTTTCGGTTCGGATCAGCCGGCCGGCCCCCTGCTTCAAGGCCATGGCCGCCTCGGGCAAATAGCCATCGCCAAAAGCCTTCAAACCTTGTGCTTCCAGCCGCGCGGCTCGCGCGGCGGTCAAAGGATCGTCGGGCGACGGAAACGGCAGCTTGTCGATCACGAGCAGCTGCAAGGCATCGCCAGCCAGGTCGACCCCCTCCCAGAACGAGGCCGACGCGACCAGAACGGCGCCGTGCTGCGTTGACGCGGCCGTCCTGAACCGCTCCAGCAGCGCCGCACGCGACAAACGCCCCTGGGCCAGCACCTGCAAGGGTGCACATTGGCCCTGCAACACCTGCTCGTTCAAGGCCTCGGCCATGCGCGCCACCGCGCGCAGCGTGGTGGTGAGCACCAGCGTGCGCCCGCCCAGCCGGCTGGCCCATCGCGCCACGCGTGCCGCCAGCTCGGGCGTGTGCGCGGCGTCGGACGGCTCGGGCAGGTCGTGCGGCACAAACAGGGCCGCCTGCTCGCCATGATCGAACGGACTAGCCACCCTCAGGGTGCGCACGGCGGGATGGTCCGCCAGACCCAGGCTGCGGGTGAACCAGTGCAGCGTGTCGTCGTGGCCCAGCGTGGCCGAGGCAAGGATCCAGCTGCGGGCACCGGGGTCGCTGGCCCGCACCAGCCGGCCGAAGCGCGCGGCGCTGTCCAGCGGCGCGCGCACCATGCGCCAGGATCGGTCAGCGCCCCACTCCATCCAGCGCACGCTGGCCGCGTCCGCAGGGCTCGGGCCACCCGGCGCCAGATGGCTCCAGGTGCTTTGCAGCGCCTTGATGCGGTCAAGCAGGCGCGCGAGTTCGGCCGCACTCTGGGCGGTGGCCGTCACAGCCTCCAGCGCGGCCGCCAAGGCCTGGTCGAGGCCAGAGATCGCCTGCAGCCAGGCGCCGGACGTCAACCCGTCGGGGGTGGTGTCGCTCCAGGCGCTGCGGCTCGTGGCGCCGGCCTCGCGTGAGAGCACGCCCACAGCGCGGCAAGCCTGTTCCAGATTGAGCGCCAGGTGCGCCCACGGCCGCAGCCCGCGGGCCCGCGCATGGCCTTGCAAGCCGAGCTCGCGCGCAAGGTCGTGCAGGTGGTCCGAGGTGATGGACTGGGACAGCAGCTGCACGCCGGTGTCGTTGAGCCGGTGGGCTTCGTCCAGCACCACCACGCCGGTCTCGGGCAACCAGTCCACCGCTTCGGTCTCGCGAATGACCTGATCGGCAAAAAAGAGGTGGTGGTTGACGACCACCCAGTCGGCTTCGCGGGCCTGGCGGCGGGCCAGGTTGACGTGGCAACGCGCGGCCTGCGGGCACGCCGTGCCCACGCAGTTGTGGCGGGTGGAGGTGATCAGGGGGCGCAGCGGCGATCGTTCGTCCAGCCCATCCAGCTCGCCCACATCGCCGCTGCGCGTGAGGCGCGCCCAGCGCTGCACCTGCTCCAGGCCGACGGCCACCGCCGGGTCGCGTTGCGCGCTTGAGCCCACCGTTCTGGCCAGCTCCAGCCGGTGCAGGCACAAGTAGTTCGAGCGCCCCTTGAGCAGTGCCACGCGCACCGGCAGACCCAACGCGCGGGACACGGCCGGAATATCGTGCGTGAACAACTGCTCTTGCAGCGCCTGCGTGGCGGTTGACAGCAGCACGCGCTGTCCGCTCAACAACACCGGGACCAGGTAGGCGAAGGTCTTGCCCACCCCGGTGCCTGCCTCCACCGCGAGGTGTTCGCCGGCCTGCAAGGCCCGAGCCACGGCCAGTGCCATCGCCAGTTGCCCCGGCCGGGGTCGAAGGCCGGGGCGCGACACCGAGAGAAGGCCGTCTGCGGCAAAGGCGGCCGCCACGCCATCGACCAGATCAACCACGCCAGCGGTGTGCAAACGCGCACGGACGGCGGGGCACCGCTGCACCATTACTGGATACCATTGCGTGCCACCACCGGCACCCGAACAACGATTGATTCATATGTCCAAAGGCTACCGCATCCAGGCGTCCACCGGCATCCACCGGGGCGACCGCGACTACCAGCAAGACCAGGTGTGCCTGCTGAACCACCCGCGCCACAGCAGCTGCATGCTGGCGGTGCTGGCCGACGGCATGGGCGGGCGCAGCGGCGGGCGCAAGGCGTCGGACCAGGTGATGCTCACGGCACGCCAGCTCTTCGAGCGCTACGACCCGGACACCGACGACGCCTCGGCGCTGCTGCGCCAGATCGTCGAAGAATCGCACCTGGTGATCAAACTCACCGCCGTGTC
This sequence comes from Hydrogenophaga sp., assembly GCA_021154985.1. Lineage (GTDB taxonomy): Bacteria > Pseudomonadota > Gammaproteobacteria > Burkholderiales > Burkholderiaceae_C > Hydrogenophaga. Next base: position 6,297 of record JAJNQE010000184.1, on the reverse strand, counting down.
GGCCGAGCAGGAGCCGCACAGCACCATCGCTGCCTTTCTGATCGACCCCGATGGCGAGAGCCACTGGGTACACGCCGGCGACTCGCGGGTCTACCACTTCCGCAACGGCCGCATGGTGTTCCGGACCATGGACCACTCTTACGTGCAGACCCTGGTCAATCAGGGCGAGCTCAGCGAGCAAGAAGCCCTGGACCACCCGCACGCGAACATCCTCATGGGCTGCCTGGGGACCGAGAACGATCCGCCGGTGGACCTGCACGTGGTGCCGCAGCTCACCCCGGGTGAGGCGCTGATGGCGTGCAGCGACGGCGTGTGGCACTACTTCACCCCCGAAGAACTGGCCAGCACCATCGCCATGCTGTCGCCGCGAGAAGCTTGCGAATTCCTGATCCAGAAGGCGCGCACGCGCGCCAAGGGCGCGGGTGACAACCTGTCGATCGTGATCGTGAAACTCGAAGCCCTGAGCTGAAGCCCGCGCAGCGGGCCTCGCTGGCAGCGCCAGCGTTCAGGTCAGGCCGGTGTCCACCAGCCGGTGTTCCAAGGCCAGGAATTCCTCGGACTGCATCTCGCCCAGGCGAGACACCGTGCGGGGGAACTCGTGCGACATGGGGCCCTCAACGTAGAGCTCTTCCGGGGGCACAGCCGCCGACATCACCAGCTTCACCCGGCGGTCGTACAGCACGTCGATGAGCCAGGTGAAGCGACGCGCTTCCGACGCCTGGCGCACCTGCATTTGCGGCACGTTGGACAACATCACCGTGTGGAACTGCGTGGCGATTTCCAGGTAGTCGTTTTGCGAGCGTGGCCCACCACACAGGGTGCGAAAATCGAACCAGATCACGCCCCCAGCGCGGCGCACCGCCCGGATCTGGCGCGACTCGATCTGCATCACCGGGTCCTGGTCGCCCGCTTCGGCCAGCTCGTTGAAAGTGACCTCCATCGCTTCGTCGGCCTGCGGCCCCAGCGGGCAGTGGTAGAGCTCGATGTGGTTGAGCGTGCGCTGGCGGTAATCGGTGCCGTTGTCCACGCTCAGCACCTCCAGCCGTTCCTTGAGCAGTTCGATCGCGGGCAGGATGCGGTCGCGGTGCAGGCCGTCGGGGTACAAGCCGTCGGGGTGGAAGTTGGAGGTGGTGACGAAGCCCACGCCGGCCTTGAACAGTGCGTCCAGCAGGCGGTGCAGGATCATGGCGTCGGTCACATCGGCCACGTGAAATTCGTCAAAGCAGATCAGCTTGTAGCGCTTGGCGATGCGCGCGCCCAGCTCGTCCAGCGGATTCACCGTGCCTTGCAGCTCGCGCAGTTCGCGGTGCACCTCGCGCATGAACTCATGAAAGTGCAGGCGCGTCTTGCGCTTGAGCGGCACCGCGGTGAAGAAGCAATCCATCAAAAAGCTCTTGCCACGGCCCACGCCGCCGAACATGTACACGCCGCGCGGAATGTCGGGCTTGATGAAGAGCTTCTTCAGGGAGTTGGATCGGCGCTGCTTGTACTCGGTCCACTCGGTGGCGCACCGCTCCAGCGCGTCGATGGCACGCTGCTGGGCGGGGTCGGTCGTGTAGCCGCGCTCTTTCAGCGCGGCTTCGTAGGTGCTGCGAACGCTCAAGACCGGCGCCGGTTCAGAAGTTCAGCGTGCGCTTGTCCACCGCCAGCGCGGCTTCTTTCGTCGCTTCCGACAGCGAAGGGTGCGCGTGGCAGATGCGTGCGATGTCTTCGGCGCTGGCCTTGAACTCCATGGCCACCACGGCCTCGGCGATCAGCTCGCTGGCCATGGGGCCCACGATGTGCACGCCCAGGATTTCGTCGGACACGGCGTCGGCCAGGAACTTGACCATGCCGGTGGTGTCGCCCAGCGCGCGTGCGCGGCCGTTGGCGAGAAACGGGAACGTGCCGGCCTTGTAGGCAGCGCCTCGGGCCTTGAGCTGCTGTTCGGTCTCGCCCACCCAGGCGATCTCGGGGCTGGTGTAAATCACCCAGGGGATGGTGTTGAAGTTCACGTGGCCGTGTTGGCCCGCGATGCGCTCCGCCACGGCCACGCCCTCTTCTTCCGCCTTGTGTGCCAGCATGGGGCCGCGCACCACGTCGCCCACCGCCCACACGCCCTTGAGGTTGGTGCGGCATTCGGCGTCGACCACGATGGCGCCGCGCTCGTCGAGCTGCAGACCCACCGCCTCAGCGTTGAGGCCGATGGTGTTGGGCACGCGTCCGATGGAGACGATGAGCTTGTCGGCGTCCAGCGCCTGGGCCTCGCCCTTGGCGTTGGTGTACGCCACGTTGACCCCTTTTTTGGACGCCTTGATTTCGCCAACCTTCACGCCCAGCTCGATCTTCAGGCCTTGCTTGTCGAACGCCTTCTTGGCTTCCTTGGCGATCTGCTCGTCCACCGCCCCCAGGAAAGTGGGCAAGCCTTCGAGGATGGTCACGTCAGAACCCAGGCGGCGCCAGACCGACCCCATTTCCAGGCCGATCACGCCGGAGCCGATCAGCACCAGCTTCTTGGGCACGGCGCCCAGGCGCAGTGCACCGTCGTTCGACAGCACGGTCTCTTCGTCGAACGGCGTGCCGGGCAAGGCGCGTGCGTTGGAGCCGGTGGCCACGATGATCTGGCGCGCGGTCAACAGCTCTTCCTTGGCGCCCGTCACCTGGATTTCGTAGCCGGCTTCCACCGCCTGGGCAAACGATCCGCGGCCATGGAAGAACGTGACCTTGTTCTTCTTGAACAGGTACAGGATGCCGTCGTTGTTCTGCTTCACCACGGTGTCTTTGCGGCCGATCATCTTGGCGATGTCGATCTTCACGTTGGTCGCGGTGATGCCGTGATCGGCGAAGTGGTGGTTGGCGTGGTCGAAGTGCTCCGAGGACTGCAGCAGCGCCTTGGACGGGATGCAACCGACGTTGGTGCAGGTGCCGCCCGGGGCCGGGCCGCCAGCGGCGTTTTTCCATTCGTCGATGCAGGCGACCTTGAAACCGAGTTGGGCTGCGCGGATGGCGGCGATGTAGCCGCCGGGGCCGCCGCCGATGACGACGACGTCAAATGTTTGGGACATGTTGGATTCCTGAATTCAAAAGGCCAACGCCCCTGTCGGGGCGTTGGCAGAGGGAGTTGCCGATCAGATGTCGAACAGGAGGCGGGCGGGATCTTCCAGCGCCTCTTTCATGGCCACCAGACCCAGCACGGCTTCGCGGCCGTCGATGATGCGGTGGTCGTAAGACATGGCGAAGTAGTTCATGGGACGTACGACGACCTGGCCGTTTTCCACCATGGCGCGATCCTTGGTGGCGTGCACGCCCAGGATGGCCGACTGCGGCGGGTTGATGATGGGGGTGGACATCATCGAACCAAAGGTGCCGCCGTTGGAAATGGAGAAGGTGCCCCCGGTCATCTCGTCAATGCCCAGCTTGCCGTCCTTGGCCTTCTGGCCGTATTCGGCGATCTTCTTCTCGATGTCGGCAAAGCTCATCTGGTCGGCGTTGCGCAGGATGGGCACCACCAGGCCACGCGGCGAACCCACGGCGATGCCGATGTCGAAGAAGCCGTGGTAGACGATGTCGTTGCCGTCCACCGAGGCGTTGAGGATGGGGTACTTCTTGAGCGCGTGCACCGCGGCCTTGACGAAGAAGCTCATGAAGCCGAGCTTGACGCCGTGTTCCTTCTCGAACTTCTCCTGGAACTTCTTGCGCATCTCCATGACCGGGGCCATGTTGATTTCGTTGAAGGTGGTCAGGATGGCGTTGGTCGACTGCGACTGCAGCAGGCGCTCGGCCACGCGGGCACGCAGGCGGGTCATGGGCACGCGCTCTTGAGGGCGGTCGCCCAGATCAGGCGCGACCACCGGCACCTGCGGCAGCACCTTGGCGGGCGCGCCGGTGGGAATGGCCACGGGCGCGGCTACCGCTGGTTTGGGTGCGGCCACGGCGGAGAGCACATCGCCTTTGGTCACGCGGCCGTCTTTGCCGGTGCCGGCCACCGAGCCCGAGGCCAGGTTGTTGTCGGCCATCAGCTTGGCGGCGGCGGGCATGGCCACGCCGGCTTTGCTGGTGGAGGCCACGGCAGCGGCCGCTGCAGCCGGGGCTGGAGCGGAGGCAGGCGCTGCCGCCACGGCGGGCGCAACAGCACCGGCCACGGCCGCAGTGTCGATGCGCGCGATCAATTGCTCGGCCGCCACGGTGGCGCCATCGCCCTGCAGCACTTCAACCAGCACACCGGCCGAAGGCGCGGGCACTTCCAGCACGACCTTGTCGGTCTCGATCTCGATCAGGATCTCGTCGACCGCCACCGCGTCGCCGACTTTTTTCTTCCACTGCAGCATGGTGGCTTCGGCCACCGATTCGGAGAGCTGCGGGACTTTGACTTCTACGATTGCCATGTTTCTTCTACCTGTTTGTGTCTGACTGCGCTGTGCCGGCCAGCCCGGGATGACACATCCACGGGCCGGGCGGCGCGAGCGGCTTACTTGGTGAGGATGTAGCCCTTGAGCTTGCCGAAGGCGGCGTCGATCAGGTTCTTCTGCTGTTCCTGGTGCAGGTGCGAGTAACCCACCGCCGGCGAGGCGGAGGCGGCGCGACCGGCGTAGCCCAGCTTCTGTCCGTCGAGCATGTTCTCGTGGATGTAGTGCTGCACAAAGAACCAGGCACCCTGGTTTTGCGGCTCGTCCTGGCACCACACGATGTCGGTGGCGTTGGGGTATTTGCGCAGTTCGGCACCAAACACCTTGTGCGGGAACGGATAGAGCTGTTCAACGCGAATGATGGCCACGTCGTCGGCTTCGCGCTCTTCGCGCTTCTTCACCAGGTCGTAGTACACCTTGCCCGAGCAGCAGATGACGCGCTTGACCTTCTCGGCCTTCTTCGCCACGTCCGCGCTCTGATCGGGGATCACCGTCTGGAAACCGCCTTTGACGAACTCGGACAGCGGCGAGGTCGCGTCCTTGTTGCGCAGGAGCGACTTGGGCGTGAAGATCACCAGCGGCTTGCGCAGCCCACGGATCATCTGGCGGCGCAGCACATGGAAGATCTGGCTCGCCGTGGTGGGCTGCACGATCTGCATGTTGGTGTCGGCCGCCATCTGCATGAAGCGCTCCAGGCGTGCCGAGCTGTGCTCGGGGCCCTGGCCTTCGTAGCCGTGCGGCAGCATCAGCGTGATGCCGTTGACGCGGCCCCACTTCACTTCGCCCGAGGCAATGAACTGGTCGATCACGACCTGTGCGCCGTTGACGAAATCGCCGAACTGCGCTTCCCAGATCACCAGCGTGTTGGGATCGTTCGAGGCGTAGCCGTATTCAAAAGCCAGCACCGCTTCTTCGGAGAGGATCGAGTCGATCACCACGAACGGAGCCTGGTTGTCGGCCACGTTCTGCAGCGGCACGTAGGTGCCCTCGTCGAACTTCTCGCGGTTCTGGTCGTGAATCACGGCGTGGCGGTGCGTGAACGTGCCACGGCCGCAGTCTTCACCCGACAGGCGCACCGGGAAACCGCTGGCCACCAGCGAGGCAAACGCCATGTGTTCGCCCATGCCCCAGTCCACCGGAATCTCGCCACGGCCCATGGCCGCGCGATCGGCGTACACCTTTTTCACCAGCTGGTGGGGCGTGACGCTGTCGGGGATGGTGGTGAGGCGTTCCGACAGGCGCTTCCACTCGGCCATGGGGATGGCGGAGTCGGCGCTGTCGGTCCACTTCTTGTTGAGGTAGGGGCTCCAGTCGACCGCGAACTTGCTCTTGAAGTTGGTGAGCACCGGGTCCACCGTGTGGCGGCCGTCGTCCAGCGCGGCGCGGTAGGCCTTGACCATGTCGTCACCGATCGACTCGCCCAGGCCCTGCGCGACCAGCTTGTCGGCGTACAGCTTGCGCGTGCCGGGGTGGGCCGCGATCTTCTTGTACATCAGCGGCTGCGTGAGGCTCGGGGTGTCCTGCTCGTTGTGGCCCAGCTTGCGGAAGCAAACGATGTCGACCACCACGTCTTTCTGGAAGGCCATGCGGAATTCAAGCGCGAGCTGCGTGGCGTACACCACGGCCTCGGGGTCGTCGCCGTTCACGTGCAGCACCGGCGACTCGATCATCTTCACGACGTCGGAGCAATACAGCGTGGAGCGGCTGTCGCGCGGGTCGGAGGTGGTGAAACCGATCTGGTTGTTGATCACCAGATGCACCGTGCCGCCGGTGGAGTAACCACGCGTCTCGGCCAGCGCCAACGTTTCCATGACCACGCCCTGGCCGGCAAAAGCCGCGTCGCCGTGCACCAGCACCGGCAGCACCTGCTTGCCCAGCGGATCGCCGCGGCGGTCCATGCGGGCGCGCACCG
>JAJNQE010000177.1 GCA_021154985.1 Hydrogenophaga sp. | reverse complement strand
CTGACCCTTAATGGATTCGAGCACGGCGAATAGACCTAGTAGGATTCATGGGCCAATTTGCGCGTACTCGGTCAAAATGCTTTTGAATTCAGCATCTTAGATGACCTGGGTTGTCCCACCTCTGTCACTGCCCTTATGGAGGCCCTGCCTCGTTGCTATGCGGGGAAACACCAGCAGCCCGTTTTCGGTGCACCGCAGAGCGTCAACCTACAATTCACACGCTTGTCTCAACCTGTCCGGCGATCCATTTCTTCGCCACTGAAAGATGTTCATGAAAAACCTGCTTTTGCCCCTGAGCCTGATCGCTGCCGCTGCCTTGGTCGGCTGTGGAAAAACCGAAACGCCCGCACCTGCAGCCGCACCCGCGCCGGCCCCGGTGGCTGCTCCAGCCGCTGCGCCAGCGCCGGCCGAACTGCCTGAACTGAAGGTGGCGATCGATCCGACCTACGAGCCCTTCACCTTCAAGACCGCCGACGGCAAGCCCACCGGCTTCGACGTGGACATCGCCGAAGCGCTGTGCAACGAAATCAAGCGCAAGTGCGTGTATGTCGAACAGGTCTGGGACAGCATGATCCCCGGCCTGCAGGCCAAGAAGTACGACGCGATCATCAGCTCGATGTCGATCACCGAAGAGCGCCAGCAGGTGGTGGACTTCACCGACAAGTACTACTTCACGCCCAGCCGCATCGTGGTGAAAACCGGCACGGCCTTCACCGATGCCGCTTCGCTCAAAGGCAAGAAGATCGGCGTGCTCAAGGGCAGCACGCAAGAGAAATACGCCATGGGCGAGCTCAAGGGCGCCGGCGTGAACGTCGTGCCTTACGAAGCACAGGACCAGGTCTATCTGGACATCAAGTCGGGTCGTCTGGACGGCACCGTGGCCGACCAGGTCGAGGTGAACGGCGGCTTCCTGAGCAAGCCCGAAGGCGCTGGTTACGGTTTCGTGGGCCCGGTGCTGGCCGATGCCAAGTACTTCGGTACGGGCGTGGGCGTGGCGCTGCGCAAGGACGAAGCGGCACTCAAGGGTGAGTTGAACGCCGCCATCAAGGCTATCCGCTCCAACGGCGTTTACGAGGCGGTCAGCAAGAAGTACTTCGACTTCGACGTGTACGGCAACTGAGCTGCCGCGTTTTGTCCGGCTACTTCAGTTCGATCCTGCACGGCGCCCTCCTCACGGTGGGCGTTTCACTGGCCGCCTTGATGGTGGCCGTGATGCTGGGTCTGCTGGGTGCCGTGGCCAAACTCTCCGGCCGCCCCCTCGTGGTGGGGTTGGCCACGGTCTACACCACGCTGGTGCGTGGTGTGCCCGAGCTGGTGCTGATGCTGCTGATTTACTACGGCGGCACCATCGGCCTGAACAACCTGCTCGAAGCCATGGGCAGCAAGGCCTCGGTGGACATCAACCCGTTTCTCGCCGGTGTGCTCACCATCGGTTTCATCTATGGCGCCTACATGACGGAGACTTTCCGCGGCGCCATCCTGTCGATTCCCAAGGGGCAGATGGAAGCAGCCTGGGCCTTCGGCATGGGCCCTGTGCGCACCTTTGTGCGCATCACCGCCCCCCAGATGGTGCGCTACGCCCTCCCCGGCTTCACCAACAACTGGCTCGTGCTGATCAAGGCCACTGCGCTGGTGAGCCTGATCGGTCTTCAGGAAATGACCTACCTGGCCAAGCAGGCCAGTGCGGCCACGCGTGAGCCATTCACTTTCTTCCTCTTTGCGGCAGCGCTGTTCCTGGTCTACACCTCGGTGTCGCTGTGGGCGCTGCGCTGGCTGGACCGCCGCTTCAGCCTGGGCGTGAAACGCGCCAACGCCTGAGCACCTGCGCATGAAGTGGGACGTCATTTTCCGACCCGACACCTTGGCCATGTACGGCGAAGGGCTCGTCACCACCCTGTGGCTGCTGCTCTCGTCGCTGGGCGTGGGCACGCTGCTCGCCGTGCTGTTCGCGCTGGCGCTCACAAGCTCGATCAAACCCCTGCGCTGGCTCGTCGGCGCCTACACCTATGTGATCCGGGGCACGCCGCTGCTCATCCAGCTCTACCTCATTTACTACGGTCTGGCGCAACTGGACTGGATCCAGGCTCGCTGGAACGATGTGTGGCCCTGGACGCATTTCAAGGAGCCGTTCTTTTGCGCCTTGCTGGCCTTCAGCCTCAACACGGCGGGATACACCGCTGAAATGCTGGCGGGCGCCATCCGGGAAACGTCGGCCGGTGAAATCGAAGCGGCACAAGCGATGGGCATGAGCCCGGCCACCGCCATGCGCCGCATCGTGTTGCCGAGCGCCATCCGCCGCACGCTGCCGGCCTACAGCAACGAGGTGGTCATGATGCTGCACGCCACCAGCCTGGCCAGCACCGTGCCCGCCATGCTGGACGTGACCGCTGCGGCCAGCCGCATCTACTCCGACTTCTACCTGCCCTTCGAGGCCTACATCTTCGCAGCCGCGATCTACCTCACCATCACCTTCAGCCTGGTGGGCCTGTTCAAGCTCGCCGAGCGGCGCTTCCTGGCCCACCTCGCACCGCGCGGGCACTGAGGCTCGCAGCATCCTTCGAACCATGCAACGCGCCGAATACCCTCTGCTGAGCCCGAGCCTGGGCAGCCAGAAAACCTGGGTGGCTTTTCACTTCGGCACGCCTGGCGCCCGCCCCAAGGTCTACATCCAGGCCAGCCTGCACGCCGAAGAGCTCCCCGGCATGCTGGTCGCGCACCACCTTCGCCAGCGGCTTGAGGCGGCCGACAAGGCAGGGCTCGTGCACGGCGAGGTGGTTCTGGTGCCGGCGGCCAACCCGATCGGTCTGAGTCAGCGCCTGGACCACCGCGCCATGGGCCGCTTCGAGTTCGACACCGCACAAAACTTCAACCGGCACTACCCGGACATGGCCGCCGCCGTGCTGGCCGAAGCCCAGTCCCGCATGAGACCTGACGCACAGGCCAACGTGGCCACAGTGCGCCAACTGGTCGGCAACTGGCTCAGGCAGTGGCAACCGGCCAGCGAGCTCGACAGCCTGCGCCGGCAGTTGCTGCTGCTCTCGCACGACGCCGACCTGGTGCTGGATCTGCACTGCGACAACGACGCGGTGATGCATCTCTACAGCGAAGAGGCCTGCTGGGCGCCGCTGGAACCGCTGGCGCGCCTGCTGGGTTGCCAGGCGGTGCTGCTGGCGCGCGAGTCGGGCGGCGGACCGTTTGACGAACGTCTCTCGGGGTTGTGGTGGCAGTTGGCCGCAGCGCTGCGCGAAGCTGGCGTGAAAGCGCCCCTGCCCCAGGGCTGCGCCAGCGCCACGGTGGAGCTGAGGGGCGAGGCGGACGTGTCGCACGACCTGGCGCGCAAAGACGCCCACGCCATCTTCGCTTTCCTCGAGCACGCGGGCGCTGTGGCCGCCGACACAACGCCCCCGCTGCCGCCCCTGGCCTGCCATCCCACACCGCTGGCGGGATCACAAACACTGCGCTCACCGGTGCCGGGCGTGCTGGTGTTTCTGGTGAAACCCGGCGCCCGCGTGAGCGTGGGCGACGTGGTCGCCGAGGTGATCGACCCCACGGCGCCTGGCCAGGCGCGTGTGCACGAGGTACGCGCCGAGGTCTCGGGTGTGTTGTACGCCGCCGTGCGCGAACGCTACATCGTCTCTGGCGGTGAAGTCGGCAAGATCGCCGGTGCCACACCGTTCCGCTCCGGCGACCTGCTGGGCGCCTGAGCATTCATTTCATCGGGTATCGACCATGACTGCAGAATCCACCGCCACCCGAGCGCCAGGCCGCCCCTTGCTGGAGGTGCACGACATCCACAAACGTTTCGGTGCCAACGAAGTGCTCAAAGGCGTGTCGCTGCAGGCGCGGGCCGGCGATGTGATAAGCCTGATCGGCAGTTCCGGCTCGGGCAAGAGCACGCTGCTGCGCTGCATCAACCTGCTGGAGAACCCCAACACCGGGCGCATTGTGCTGGGCGGCGAAGAGCTTCAGCTCAAGGCCGACAAACGCGGCGAGCTGCGCGCGGTCAATGCCGCGCAGTTGCAGCGCCTGCGCACCAAGCTGGCCATGGTGTTCCAGCACTTCAACCTCTGGGCCCACATGACGGTGCTGCAGAACATCATCGAGGCGCCGGTGAATGTGCTGGGTATTCCGAAAGACAAGGCGGTGGAAACCGCGCGGCGCTACCTGGAACGCGTGGGCCTGCGCGGCGTGGAAGACCGCTATCCCTCGCACATGAGCGGTGGTCAGCAGCAGCGTGTGGCGATCGCACGCGCGCTGGCGGTGGAGCCCGACGTGATGCTGTTCGACGAACCCACCAGCGCGCTCGACCCCGAGCTGGTGGGCGAGGTGCTGCGCGTGATGAAGCTGCTGGCCGAAGAAGGCCGCACCATGGTGGTGGTCACGCACGAAATGGGCTTTGCGCGCGAGGTGTCTTCGCACCTCATCTTCTTGCACAAAGGCTGCATTGAAGAGCAAGGTGTGCCAGCCGAGGTGCTGGCGCGGCCCAAGAGCGAGCGGCTCGCGCAGTTCCTCTCAGGCAACCTCAAATAACTCCCTCAGGGCACGAGCTCCAGGGTGGACGTCCACGCGTCCGGTTTCATGCTGAGCGTCCGGTACTCCACCTCAGCCCAGGTCTTGCGCATGTCGCGGTAGCGGCCTGAAAACACGTTTCCGCTCTGCCCCGTCTGGTAGATGAAGCGTGAGTTGTCCAGGTCGGCCAGGTCGTAGATGGCGCGCAGGCTGGCCGCGTGCCGGTTGGCAAACGGGGCATCGGCCTTGTCCAGGTGGTACTGCCCCACGTTGACGGTGAACGGGTCGCCGCCCGTGGGCGTGCGCACCTCGAAGAACGGCGCCAGCGCTTTCACATTGCTCAGGGGCCGGTGGATGGAAATGGCCGGATGGGCATCGGCCCAGCGCCACTTCGTCACATCGTCACCGTGTTTTTGACGCAGCTGATCGAGTGCGCGGTCGAACGCGCGTGTGCTGGCCGCCTCGCAGCCGGCCGAGCCACACCAACCAGCGTCGTTGCGCTCGAGGATGCCCTCGACCGCGTTGCGAAACAGCCGTTTGCCGTAGAGGCTCTCAAAACGCGCTTGCCCCAGGCGCTCGCCCACCACCTGGCGCGTGAACGCGTCAATCCATGCGGTGTAGATCAAGGGCGCCGCGAGTTCAGCCCGCATCTCGCCATTGAAGTCCTTGAGTTGCGCCTGGGCTGCCGCCGCCAGCGGGTGGCTGGATGCGGTCTTTTGCAGGAACGGCAACAAGCGCAGCGTGGCGGCCGACTGCAGGTCGCCGTGCATGGCCTGAAACGACGCCACCGTGTGCTGCGGCGTGGCCTCCAGCATGGCTTCAATGCGTTCCTGTCGGTACGGCGGAGCCCAGTCCTGGGTGAGGAAGTGGGGGTAATCGGCCGCGTGAATGCGTTGGTTGGCGGTGGCGATCCAGCCGCGTTGGCCGGCGTCCTGCGGTGTGTCTTCGTAGGGCAGCCAGCCAGCCCAGTCGTAACGCGCTTCCCAGCCCGGTGCGGGAGCCACCCCTCGGATGTCGTTCTCAGTCGATCGCAAAGGCACCCGGCCCACCGCCTTGTAGGCAATGACGCCGCTGCGGTCGGCCATCAATACGTTCTGCATCGGCGAGTGGAAATCGGCAAAGGCTTTGGTCAGATCGGCCACCGACTGTGCGCGGTTCGATTCGAGCGTGGCCACCACGTTGCGGTTGTCGGCGTCCAGCGCGGTCCAGCGCAGGGCCAGCACGAACCGGGCTGTGTCGATCACCTCGCCATGGCGCGCCTGCGCGTCGCTGAGCACCGGGCCGTGTCGCGTGCTGCGCACCATGTGGCTCACATCGGGCTGGTTCTTCACACGGATGGTTTCCATGCGCAGGGCAAAGTCGGCCCACACAGGCTCGGCCGTGTTGCCCGGCACCCGGTACTGCGCCGGATTGGCCGGGTTGATCTGCTCGATGTAGAGGTCCTGCACATCGGGACCGGTGTTGGTGAAACCCCAGGCCACCTGCCCGGTGCGCCCCAGCACCACAAACGGCGTGCCCGGCAGCGTGGCGCCGATCACGTCCATGCCCCGGATGCCGTCGGCGTCGGGCGCCTGCAGCCGTGCGAAGTACCAGATGGCCGGCGCACTCAGGCCCAGGTGCGGATCGTTGGCCAGCAAGGGCATGCCGGTCTTGCTGCGCGCACCCGACACCACCCAGTTGTTGGAGCCCTTGCCTTCGATGTTGCCCAGCTCCGCTGTCCAGCGTTCCATGTCGCGCCCGATCAGTGCGGCCATGGTCTGCGGCTCGGGTGTGGCGGTGGATGTGGTCACCGGTGCAGGCCGGTACAAGCCAAGGCCACGGTACAGGCCGGCCAGATCGGCCGTGGCGGCCGGACGCTCGCCGGGGTACGGCGGGAACAGCTCCCACAGCGCCGGCGTGTCGATGGTTTGCAGGGCCGTGAGGCGCGCGAACTCGTTGCCCCAGTTGCCGCCCAGGTCCAGCGCCATCATGATGGACCAGCCCACGCTGTCCAGCGGGTCCCAGTAGCGCCCGGCTCTTGCCTCGGGGCCCGGGTCCACGCTCAACAAGACGAATTCAGGCGACAGCGCCTGCGAGCTGTCGGCAAAAAAAGCGTTGATGCCGTCGCTGTAAGCCTGGAGCGCGCTGCGCGCATCGGGCGGCAGGCCGTCCCACTGGCGTTGTGCGGCCTGGCGGATGCCCAGCGTGCGCATGAGTTTGTCGGTCTCCAGTGTGGCCGGCCCGAGCACTTCCGAGAGCGCGCCACGCATCACCCGACGGTTGAACTCCAGTTGCCAGCCGCGCTCTTGCGCATGCACATAGCCCAGGGCCTTCCACGCATCGGTGGGTCGCCCGGCCAGGATGTGCGTCACATCGCTGGCATCGCGGTGCACCGTGACCGGCCCGGCCAGGCCGCTGAGCTGCAGCCGCCCATCCATCTTCGGCAGCGTGCGCTGTGCGTAGAAAGCCGCGGCGACCACGGCCGCCACCAGCAGCACCACGAGGAGTTTGAAGAAACGTTTGATCCAGCGCATGGTGTCTCCTGCGGGTGTTTTGTCGGAATGCGGCCGGCGGCCTGCGTTGGGAACGCAGCAGCCTGGCGGGGTCGCGTCAGCTTCGCAGCGGCGGTCGGCCGAGCACCATGCTGCCGTTGACCAGCTTGAAGCTCACGGTGGGCGCGCTGAAATCGCTGAAGGGCGCTCCCAACGCAATCTCGCCGTCGCTGTGCAGCATGCACTCCTGGCGGCGCAGCGCGATCACGTTGTCGCCGCCGGCAAAGCGCACCCAGGTGCCGTAGCTGCTGATGTCTTCGAGCACGTAATTGCCCGAGCGCATGTCGATGCGGGTGTGCATGCGGGAGACGCGGGGGTCGCTCACCACAAAGTCGGCTTCGGGCACCCGGCCGATCTTCAGCGGCAGCTCGGTCAGGCCGAAGCTGCGGCTGCTGTCCAGCCACGCCAGTTCAATGCCGCCCATGCCCACGTCTTTGGGCGGTGTGAGCGAATGCAGATCAGCCGGCAAGGTGAGGAATTCGGACAGCATTTCCTGCTGCCATTCGATGCGGAACACCTCGCAGGGTTCGGTACGGCCCTTGATGCGGATGGGCCCCAGGCTGCGGCTGCGCACCGGTGTGCGCGCACCAAGCTCACGCACCACGTTCTCGGTCACCAGGATTTGTTCACCACCGGCCAGGTCGCTCAGGCGTGAGGCCAGGTTGACGGCATCCCCGAAACAGTCGCCGTCGACCACCACGACCTGGCCTCGCGCCATGCCGATCTGCATCATGAGTTTGAGGCGGTTGGGCCACTGGACCACGCGCTTGGCGTGCTCCTGCTGGATCTGCACCATGGCTTCCACCGCAAGGCGGTTGCTGGTGAAAGAAAGCAACACGCCGTCGCCCAGCATCTTCACCACGGTGCCGCCGTGTTCCATGCCGGTGGCGCCGATCCATTGGGTGAGCTTGGTCACCACCATCGTGGCGCGGTCGTTACCCAGTGTTTCAAACACCGAGACGCTGCCGGTTAAATCCACGAAAGCAATTGTCAGTTCAGCCATAGAGCAGATGAATATCGGCTGGATTAGAGCACAGCCTCCAAAGCGCTACGGGGCACCCGGAGCCCGGGCGTCAACGGGCACGCAGCCCGGTTGTCGCGCAGGTGGCGGGCTGCCGCCGGTCGGGTATTCATCCCGAACACCGGTCAACACAAAAATGGATTCAAAGGTATTACAAACCTAAGGCATGGCATAAAAACATGCTCGTAAACCTTTGATTTGGTTGTTGTTTTTCAACGGCCAAGCGACGTGCGGGATTGCGCTGTCACAGTAAGAGAACGTATCCTTCGGCTGGATTTATAAAAAGTCGTTGAGGACACACCATGCGCTGGTTCAAACCGAGTCTTCGGAACAGCATCTCTGCCCTGCTCAGTCCCGAGGTCCACCAGGACCCGGGTCAGGCGTTGGAGCCTGTGCGAAAAGCCATGCTGGATGTGCTCGGCGACGACGGTGCCCAGATCAACCCACAACTGGTGCGCCGCCTCAAGTACCTGCACGACCCCCATGCCCTGTGGTTCGCTCGCGCCGAGATGGTGGCTGTGTTGAGCCAGTTGCATGGCGAGGCGCTGGCGGTGCACCGGGTGCAGAGCCTGTCCCCCGTGTTTGCTGGCCTGGTGCCCAAGAGCCTGATCGATTCGTCGCGTCTGCGCACCCGCTGAGCAGCGTCTCCCGGCGACTCGGCAGCGAACAGCCCCCGCTGCCTCAACCCCAATAGATCAGGGCATCGCGCCCTTCCACCATCAGGTCGACCTTGCGCCCCACGGGCAGCAGCACCTTGGTGGGCACGTGTCCGAACGGCAGGCCGGTGAATACCGGCGTCTTCGTCCTCGAACGCAACCAGTCCACCACCGTTTGCAGTTTGAAACCCCGGTCGTAGCCGGGCACCAGCTTGAAGCGGTTGAACGACCCCAGGAGCACGGCCTTCTGGCGTCCGAGGATGCCCGCGTTGAGCAGTTGCGTGAGCTGACGCTCGATGCGGTAGGGGTGTTCGTGGGTGTCTTCGAGAAAAAGAATGCCGCCTGTGATGGCCGGCAGGTGGTGCGTGCCCACCAGCGAACAGATCACATTCAGGTTGCCGCCCCACAGCGTGGCCGAGCGCACCCGCAGCTCGGGCTGCGCGTCGGCCTTGGGAGCCTTCATGAAAGCCAGGTCGGACGCCGGCAACCGCCAGCCCGCGCCTTCGCCGTGTCCGACCAGCAGGTCGTCAAAACACGCCTCCATGATGTCGTCGGGTGCCTCGGCACCAAAGTCTTCTCCCAGCGCGGGCCCAGCCCAGGTGCAGGCGCCGGTCTTGGCCAGCAAGGCCATCTGCAGGGCGGTGAAATCGCTCAGGCCCACGAACTGTGTGCCGCGCTCAATCGCCTTGCTCAGCTTTTTGAACGGCAGCTCGCCCAGGATGCGGGTGAGCCCGTAACCGCCGCGAGAAATGAGCGCCACGTCGGCGCCGCTGTCGGCGGCACGGCCAATGGCCGCGATGCGGGTTTCGTCGTCACCGGCAAAACGCATGTGGCTGGTGAGTGCCGCCTCGTCGATCTCCACCTCGTGCCCCAGGGCCTTGAGCCGAGCCACGCCCCGGCGGTACGCGGCCTTGTCGCGCACCGCGCTGGAGGGGGAGTAAATGTAGATGTGGCTCATGGGTTCGGGCGGCGGCAAAAGGGGTTGATTATCAAGGCGCTCACGCGCCGAAATGGCGCACGGCGGCCTGTGCAATGGCCTCGCCGTGCTCCTGCACGAAATGCCCGGCCTGCGGCAGCAACATCGGTTCAGGGCACTGGCGGATCGAGCGGTGCAACGACCGCATCACGGGTTCACCCAGCACGGGGTCTTGCTGGCCGATGGCCATCAGGCTCTGCCCCGTCCAATCGCTCGACCAGAACGTCTGCGCCTGGCGGCTGATGGCCGCACCCTCGTCGTCCAGGTGTTCCGGGACCATGGCGGGGAATGTGCGCAAGGCGGCCCGGTGGCCCTTGTCGGGAAAAGGCGCGTTGTAGGCTGCGCATTCTTCGGCGCTCATCTGCGGATTGCCGCGCGCAAACAGGCGGGCCACGTCGAACATCGGGTTCTGGGCGCACATGGTCCGCCAGGCGAGAAAGCCGGGCGACAGCGGCACCTCGCCGGTGGCCAGCGTGGTGTTCATCACCAGCAGGCCGCGGTACCGCTGCGGGGCGTCCATGGGCAGCGTGAGGCCGAGCAGACCACCCCAGTCCTGCACCACCAGCACCACGTTGCGCAGGTCGAGCCGCTCGATGAATTCGAGCAGCGCCTGGCGGTGCCAGCCGAAGGTGTGCGCGCTGTCTTTTTTGGGTTTGTCGCTCTTGCCAAAGCCGATCAGGTCGGGCGCCACCACACGGTCGCCGTTGGCGAGAAACACCGGGATCATCTTGCGGTAGAGGTAGCTCCAGGCGGGGTTGCCGTGCAGGCAGAGCCAGGTGATGGGGGCTTGCCGGGGGCCTTCGTCCAGGTAATGCATGCGCCAGCCGCCCAGCGCGGGCAGGTCGCTCAGGTAGTGGGGTGGCCAGGGGTAGCCGGGCAAGTCGTTGAAGCGGTCGTCGGGCGTGCGCAGTGCGTCGTCGCGCAAGGGATGCTGGTTCACACGTCGCTCCTTGAAAAATCCGCGCAGCAGATCGGCCGCCTCGGTGGCAAGCACACCGCCCTGCACCGTGGTCTGGTGGTTGAGTTGGCCATGTTCAAACAGGTTGAGCACCGACCCGGCCGCACCGGTCTTGGGGTCAGGCGCGCCAAAGACCACCCGCGCCAGCCGGGCGTGCAGCATGGCGCCGCTGCACATGGCGCAGGGCTCCAGCGTCACGTACAAGGTGCAGCCGTCGAGCCGGTAGTTGCCCAGCGCCTGCGCCGCCGCGCGCAAGGCCACGATTTCGGCGTGCGCCGTGGGGTCATGGCCTTCAATCGGCGCGTTGCGCCCGGTGGCGATCACCCGCCCGTCTTTCACCACCACCGCGCCCACCGGCACCTCGCCGCTGTCGGCGGCGGCGCGGGCTTCGGCCAAAGCCAGGCGCATGAAATCGTCGTCGGTCGGGCTGAGTGCGAGCATGGCGGCGAGTGTAGGACAGCACCCGGACGCGCACGGAATTGGCCGCCCCTCTGGCATGATCGCGGGTTGTTCTGGTTTTCCCTATGTCCACGCCCCTCCTCCACCCCTCCAGCCGCCGCTGGGAGCTCGACGCCCTGCGGGGTCTGATGCTCGTGCTGATGACGCTGACCCACATGCCGACGATGTTCTCGTTGCCATCGGGCCAGCCCTTCGGTTTCGTGTCGGCGGCCGAGGGCTTTGTGTTCCTGTCGGCCTACATGGCCGGACGGGTCTACGGCAAACGCGCCCGGCGCGACGGGGTGGCTGCGATGCAGAGCGCGTTCCACGAGCGGGCGCTCAAGCTATACCTGTGCCAGCTGGCCTTGCTGCTGCTCGCCTTCACCGTGATCGCCTGGCTGGGCGTGCACAACCGCCAGGGCGGCGTCACCGGCCTGCTCGAATTTTTCTTCATCGACAAGCAGACCGCCGTGGTGGGTGCCGCGCTGCTGCTCTACAACCCGCCGCTGCTGGACATCCTGCCGCTGTACATCGCCCTGATGCTGCTGAGCCCCTGGCTGCTGCGCCGCGGTCTGCGTGCGGGCTGGCAAGGCGTGCTCACGGTCAGCGCCCTGCTCTGGCTGGCCGAGCAGTGGGGTCTGGGTCTGGTCCTGTACGAACTCGCCGCGCAAGCCACCGGCCTGTCCATCCCCTACAAGGACATGGGTGCTTTCCACTGGCTGGCCTGGCAAGCGCTGTGGGTGGTGGGTCTGTGGCTGGGCGCCCGCGAACAACCGTTGCCGCGTTTTCCACTGTGGGTGGTGGTCCCGGCGGCGGTGTACGCGGGCGGCATGCTGCTGTGGCGCCACACGGTGGGCCAGGACCCGATGCCGGGTGTGCCCGCGGTGGCCATGCTGCTCGACAAGTGGACGCTCGGCCCATTGCGTGTGCTGAACTTTGCGAGCGTCTTTGTGCTGCTGGTGAGTTTCGGTCCCTGGCTCAAGCAGGTGCTGCCGCGCCCGTTGCCTCTGGAATTGCTGGGCCGCCATTCGCTGTCGGTGTTCTGCGCCCACCTCGTGATTGCGCTGTTCACGCTGGCCTTCTTCGGCTCCACTCAGGTGGTGCGCCCCTGGACCACCGATGTGGCCTTGCTGGCCAGCGCGTTCGCAGGGTTGCTGGCCGTGGCCATGGCACTGGAAACCCAGGCCCGCCGCGGCTGGCGCCCGATGCCTGTGCGCCGCTCAGGGCCGCAGGTGCGCTGACACGATCTGGCGCCACAGGCCATAGCCCTCGGCACTCAGGTGCAGCTGGTCGCGCACAAACAACTCGGGCCGGGGGCGGCCATCGTTGTCGAGCATGGCGGTGTGCACGTCGATGTAGTCGAGGTTGTCGTGCTGCAGCACAAAGGTCTGGATCAGCAGGTTGGCTTCGCGCATGGCGGGTAGAAAGGCCACCCGGGACGGGCTGGGCTTGATGGCCATGTAGGCCACGCGCGTGGCCGGCAGGGCGCCCTGCACCTGCTGCACAAAACGCTGAAAGTGCGCCAGCAGCTCGGGCGGACTGGCCCCCTCGTGAATGTCGTTTTCCCCCGCGTACAGCACCACCAGGCGAGGTTGGTAAGGCAACACCAGCCGGTGCACCAGGTCGGCGCTCTCGGACAGGCGCGAACCACCAAAGCCGCGCTTGATCACCACCGGCTGGTCGGCAAAGGCGGTTTCCAGTCCGTTCCAGAAACGGATCGACGAACTGCCCACGAACAACACGCCGCCAGGCGGCGGCATTTGCTGGCGGTCGGCGGCGGAAAACGCGTCGAGCTCCTTTTTCCAGCGCTGTTCGGCGGGCAGGGCCTGGGCCCAGAGAGCAGCCGGCAGGAGTGCTGCCGCCAGCAACCAACGGCGGCGTTTCATGCGCCCTGCCCTGTGAGCCCCAGGCGGCGCATCCAGCCGGCCAGAGCGCGTTCGTTCTCGTTGCCCGCTTCGTAAGTCGCGACCATCGCCGCATGCGATTCGGGCCGGTGCTGGTTGAGCTTGACCTTGCATTGCAGGCTGGTCACACGCAGCTCGAAGGCGTGGATGCCGCCCATCATCTTGTGCTGGTAGTCCTCGGGCAGCGCGCGCCACTGCGCGGCGTAGGCCGGGTCGTGGTCGTGGATCAGGTGTTTGAGCAAACGGTCCTTGTCGTCGAACGACTCGATGAAGCGAACCTCGACCCTGGCATGCACCGCGAGGTAGCTCCAGGTCGGCACGCGGGTGAGGTCGGGGTAGACGCGCGGTGTCATGTAGGCCTGCGGGCCTTGAAACACCACCAGGGCGGCGGGGCGCTGGCGCAGGTGGACCGCGTGCGGGTTGGGCCGCGCCACGTGACCGAGCAGCGTCAGGCCCTCGTTCTCTTCAATCAGGTGCAGCGGCAGTGGTGTGACAAACGGAAACCCGTCGTCGTCGGTGGAGACGAGGCTGGCAAAGGGGTGCGCACGCATGAGTTCGCGGGCGATGGCGGGGTCTTTGGCGGCGAACTGCGGCGGCAGGTACACGGCGGCCTCTTTCAAATGGTGGGTCGGCAAGTCTCGGGCGGAGCCGCAGTGTATTCCCGCACCGCGGAGCCGGTCGGCGGTGGGATGATGCGCGCATGTCCTTCATCAACCACCCCGCGTTCCAGAGCCTGGTGTTGCCCTTTGTGTTGGCGCTGGTCATCGGTGCACTGCTGCGGCCGCTGGGCTTGCGGTGGGCGGCACTGGGTGCCGCGCTCGGGCTGGTGCTCTCCATGGCCTTCTGGCCCGGCTTCGACTGGCCGGCCGCTGCGCGCGCGCAGACCGTGCCCTGGGTGGCTCTTGCCAGCGCGCTGCTGGCGGTCCTGGCCACCACGCTGAAGGCGCCGGGCACACGCGCCATGGGACGGCGCAACGGCCTTGCTGTCACCGTGTTGCTCACACTCGCTGCGGTCGCGCTGGCCGCCTGGGGTGCCCTGGGCGGATCGTTGCTGCTGGCCCAGCTGGCCTTGATGCTGGCCTCGGTCTGTGGGGTGGCCGTGCTGTGGGCCTGGCGCGCAGCGGCTGTGTCGCCGGTGGCGCTGCTGCCGCTGCTGCTCACCGGGGTGGCACTCACGGTGTGCCTGGCCTGGCTGCCGGCGGGTGGGACCACCGCCGCACCG
>JAJNQE010000174.1 GCA_021154985.1 Hydrogenophaga sp. | reverse complement strand
TGCAGGACGACAACGGCCAGGTGACCGAAACGCACAGTGTGAGCGCCGGCCTGGACTACCCCGGCGTGGGCCCGGAGCACGCGTTCCTGAAGGACATCGGGCGTGCAGAGTACGTGGGCATCACCGATGCCGAGGCGCTGGAAGCTTTCCACTACCTGTGCCGCACCGAAGGCATCATCCCCGCGCTGGAGTCGAGCCACGCCGTGGCCTACGCCATGAAGCTGGCCAAGACCATGAGGCCTGATCAGTCCATTCTGGTGAACCTCTCGGGGCGCGGCGACAAGGACATCGGCACCGTGGCCGACCTCTCCAACGCCGATTTTTATTGCCGGCCGAGCTGCAAAGGGCAATCGGTCAAAGGTGGCGTGGCCACCATCGAGGTGAAGAAATGAGCCGCATCGAAACCACCTTTGCCGCGCTGCAAAAACAGGACCGCAAGGCCCTGATCCCCTTCGTCACCGCCGGCTTTCCTTATGCAGACATCACACCCGACCTGATGCACGGCATGGCCGAGGCCGGTGCCGATGTGATCGAACTCGGCGTGCCTTTCTCCGACCCGTCGGCCGACGGCCCGGTGATCCAGAAGGCGGGCGACCGTGCACTGGCCGCCGGCATCGGCCTGACCCAGGTCATTGCCATGGTGCGCAGCTTCCGCGAGCGCAACGCCACCACACCCGTGGTGCTCATGGGATACGCCAACCCGGTGGAACGCTACGACCAGAAACACGGTGCGGGCGCTTTCGTGCGCGATGCATCGAGCGCTGGTGTGGACGGCGTGCTGATCGTCGACTACCCGCCCGAGGAGTGCGAAGACTTCGCCGCCTCGTTGCGCGAACACGGCATGGACCTGATCTTCTTGCTGGCCCCCACCTCCACCGACGAGCGCATGGCGCAGGTGGCGCGCGTGGCCAGCGGCTACGTGTACTACGTGTCGCTCAAGGGCGTGACCGGCGCCGGCACCCTCGATGTGGGCCAGGTCGAGGCCATGCTGCCGCGCATCCGCACGCACGTGAGCGTGCCGGTGGGCGTGGGCTTCGGCATCCGCGACGCGGAAACCGCGCGCGCCATCAGCCGCGCGGCCGACGCCGTGGTGATCGGCAGCAAGATCATCCAGCTGATCGAGAACGAGCCGCACGAGAAGGTTGTGGCCGTGGCCTCAAACTTCATTCGCACGATCCGCAAGGCGCTCGACGCATAATTCCCGATGGCGCCCTCAGGGCGCATCCGCACGGAGAAAAAACCATGTCCTGGCTCGAAAAACTGCTGCCCCCCAAGATCACCCCCACCGACCCGACCGAGCGCCGCAGCGTGCCCGAAGGTCTGTGGATCAAGTGCCCCAGCTGCGAAGCCGTGCTCTACAAGAACGATCTGGAAAAAAACCAGAACGTGTGCCCGCACTGCAGCCACCACCACCGCATCGGTGCGCGCGCGCGGCTCAATGCCTTTCTGGACGCCGAAGGCCGCTACGAGTTGGCGCAGGAAGTGCTGCCGGTCGATGCCCTCAAGTTCAAGGACAGCCGCAAGTACCCCGAGCGTTTGAAAGACGCGCTGGAGACCACCGGCGAGACCGACGCGCTGATCGTCATGGGTGGCGCGGTGCACGGCATCAGCCTGGTGGTGGCCTGTTTCGAGTTCGACTTCATGGGCGGCTCCATGGGCTCGGTGGTTGGCGAGCGCTTTGTGCGCGGCGTTGAGGAAGCCATTGCCCAAAAGGTGCCGTTTGTGTGCTTCACCGCCACCGGTGGCGCGCGCATGCAGGAAGGCTTGCTTTCGCTCATGCAGATGGCCAAGACCAACGCCGCCTTGACCCGGCTGGCGAAGAAGGGACTGCCCTACATCAGCGTGCTGACCGACCCCACCATGGGTGGGGTGAGTGCCGGCTTCGCTTTCCTGGGCGACGTGGTGATTGCCGAGCCCAAGGCGCTGATCGGTTTTGCCGGCCCACGCGTGATTGAAAACACCGTGCGGGTGAAACTGCCCGAAGGTTTTCAGCGCGCCGAATTCCTGCAGACCAAGGGTGCCGTCGACTTCATCTCCGACCGGCGCGAGCTGCGCGCCACCATCGCCAACACCCTGGCGATGCTGCAGCGCCAGAGCGCCGACGCGGTGGTCAACGATTGAGTTCCGCGCCTGCGGCCGAGGCGCTCACGCTGTCTCAGCTTCCCCTGTTTCCGCTGCAGACCGTCCTGTTTCCTGGCGGATGGTTGCCACTGCGCATCTTCGAGGTGCGTTACCTCGACATGATCGGCCGCTGCCACAAGGCGGGCGCTCCGTTTGGCGTGGTGTGCTTGAGCGAGGGCAGCGAGGTGCGTCGGGCCAATCCGGCCGCGCCGCCCACCGGTGACAGCTTCGCCAAAGAGGTGTTCCATGCCGTGGGCACGCTGGCCCACATTGAAAGCCTGGAGCGCCCCCAGCCGGGCCTGATGGTGATCAAGTGCCGCGGCCTGCAGCGTTTCCACATCAACCGCCGCAGCCAGCTGCAACATGGTCTTTGGGTAGCGGACGTGACGCTGGACGAGAAAGAACCGGTGGTGAACGTGCCGCCCGATCTGGCGAACACCCGTGACGCGCTGAAGCGGCTGTTGCAGAGCCTGCAGGAGCGCGACCCCGGGAGCCTGGACCAGTTGCCGCTGCAGCCGCCCTACCAGTGGGACGACAGCGGCTGGGTGGCCAACCGGTGGGCCGAGCTGCTGCCGGCGCCGGCCGAACTCAAACAGCGCCTGATGACCTTGGACAACCCGCTGCTGCGACTGGAGCTGGTGTCCGACCTGCTGGAGAAGCTGGGTCTGGAAAACTGAGCCCCAGCGGCCCTGGTCAGGGCAGCAGAGAGAGCGCCTGCATGTAGCGCTCGCTCACCATCAACTGATCCCAATCGGGTGCCGCTGCACGCGGCAGCAAGGCCAGGCGGCGCTCTTCGCTCGCCCCGTTGGGCACACACTTCCCGCTCAGACAAGCTTTGGCCAGGTCATTGATGGCTTCGTCGATCGGCGCACCGCCGGCTTCCACCGACTGGTTGCACAACAACACCATGTCGCATCCCGCTTGCAAAGCGGCCAGCGCTGCCGTGGTGAAGCTCACCGCGTGGCCATCGATCTGCCGCGCTGCGGCCATGCTGAGGTCGTCGCTGAAGATCGCGCCGGTGAAGCCCAAGCGGTGGCGCAGCACGTCCTGCAGCCAGCGCGACGAAAAACCCGCAGGACGTTGATCGACCTTGGGGTAGATCACGTGCGCGGGCATCACCGCCTGCAAACTGGCCGAGAGCCAGCCGTAGGGTGCTGCGTCTTCCGCGAGGATGGCTTTGAGACTGCGCCGGTCCACCGGAATCGCGAGGTGGGAATCGGCCTTGACGAAACCATGGCCGGGGAAGTGTTTGCCGCAGTTGCCCATGCCGCTTTGCAACAGGCCGTGCATCAGCGCCTGCGCGAGCAGCGTGACGATGCGCGGATCGCGGCCGAACGAGCGATCACCAATGACGGAGCTTTCACCAAAGTCGAGATCGAGCACCGGCGTAAAGCTCAGGTCGACACCACAAGCACGCAGCTCGGCACCGAGCACGTAACCGGCGGCGGTGGCTGCGTTGCAGGCCTGCAAAGTGGCCGCGCCTTCGGGCTCACCCGCCTTTGCCAAGCGCAAGGCCATGGCGCCCAACGCCGCCATGGGGGGCAGGTGGGTGAAGCCGTCGGTGCGAAAGCGCTGCACGCGCCCGCCTTCGTGGTCCACCGCGATCAGCAGGTCGGGCCGCACAGCCTTGATCTGGCGGCACAGCTGCGTGAGCTGGGTGCGATCCTGCCAGTTGCGGCCGAAGAGGATGACCCCGCCGACCAGGGGGTGGGCCAGGCGCTGGCGGTCGGTGGTGGTCAGAGCGAGCCCGGCAACATCGATGATGAGGGGAGCGTGTGGATTCATGTGGAGATCAGGATGGGGCGAGTTCAATCGCGTTCAACCACCACGAAGCTGGCGGCGTAATCGGTCTCGTCGGTCACGGTGACGTGCGCACGCAGGCCCTGGGCTTCGAACCAGGCCTTGAGCTCGCCGTGCAACACGATGACCGGCTGGCCGCTGGGCAGGTTGGTGATTTCGCAGAGCCGCCACGTCATGGGCATGCGCATGCCCAGGCCGATGGCCTTGGAGAAGGCTTCCTTGGCGGAAAAGCGGGTGGCGAGGAAGCGCAAGCCACGTTGGGGCCAGCGCGCGCTGCGTTTCTGCCAGACGGCAAACTCCGCATCGCTCAGCACCTTGCTTGCGAACCGCTCGCCCTGCCGCTCGAACGTGGCCTGGATGCGGCGTACGTCGCAGATGTCGGTGCCAATGCCGAAGATCATCCTGCCTCGGCGATGCAGCGGTTGTAGTCGGCAATGGTGGCAGCAAAGCCCAGTTCAAGCGCGTCGGCCATCAGTGCGTGGCCGATCGACACTTCGCTCACGCCCGGCACGGCGCGCAAAAACGCCGTGAGGTTCTCGCGGTTCAGGTCGTGCCCGGCGTTCACCCCCAGGCCAGCGTCCAGCGCCGCTTGGGCGGCGGCACGAAACCGCTCCAGCTGCCCGGCGCGTTGCGGTGTGTGCCACGCGGCGGCGTAGGGCTCGGTGTAGAGCTCCACACGATCGGCACCCACGGCCTTGGCGCCGGCCATCTGCGGGGCATCGGCGTCCATGAACAGGCTCACGCGCACACCCAGCGCACGGCATTCGTCAATGAGGGGGCGCAATCGCTCGGCATCGGCGGGAAAGCTCCAGCCGTGGTCGCTGGTGAACGGGCCTTCACTGTCGGGCACGAACGTGACCTGGTGCGGCCGAACAGCCCGCACAAAGCCCATGAGGTTGTGGAAGGGGTTGCCTTCGATGTTGTATTCGCGATCCGGCCACGCCTTCATGAGCTCGGCCAGGTCGTGCACATCGTGCGCGCGGATGTGGCGCTCGTCTGGACGGGGGTGCACGGTGATGCCGCGCGCTCCTGCCTGCAGGCACAGCGTGGCCGCGCGGGTGACCGACGGGATGCCGAGGTGGCGCGTGTTGCGCACCAGGGCCACCTTGTTGAGGTTGACCGAGAGGGCGGTGCGCAGGTGAGGATGGGTGGCCGCGTTCATGGGATGGACTCGGGGTTGGGGGTTGCCGCGTCAACGCGCGCGGGCGCTTCGGTGGTGCGGGGTCGGCTCATGGCCTGCACGTCCAGCATGAGTTGCCGCGTCTTGAACACCCGCACGCCGCAATGGTAGTGCAGCAAGTGGCGCAGTTGCGGCCGCAGGGCTTGCAGCGCGCTGGCGCACGCGCGCAGCGTGGTGATGAAAGGCGCCAGGCCGTCCATGGCGGCCTGCAAGCCCATCCACTGCGCGCCGCTCAGTGGGTGTGCGTCGTCGCCGTGGGCGGATCGCAGGCCACTCTCCGGTGTGAGCACGTAGAGCGCGTCGGGGTCGAGAGGCGCCAGGGTGTTGGCCTCCTGGGCGAGGTCGGGCAGCAAGCCCACATCGCGCAGCAGCAAGAGCTCAAACGCGCGCAAGATCACCTGCTGTGCATCGCTCTTTTCGGCCAGCAGTTGCACCGCCAGGGCGAAGTGGTCGAACAGACTGGGGTGGGGATCGTCGCGCGCCAGCAGGCGCATGAGCAGTTCATTGAGGTAACTGCCCGAGATCAGCGCTTCGCCGGTGGGCATCACATGACCGCCCTGCCACTGCGCCGACTTGAGCGTGCGCACTTCAGCGTCGCCCGTCCATGACAACTGAAGCGGCTGCAGCGGCAGCAACACTGGACGAAACTGCGAAGTCGGCCGCTTCACACCCTTGGCCACCAGGGCGATGCGACCATGGTGGCGGGTGAACACCTCCAGCACGAGACTGGTCTCGCTCCAGTCGTATCGGTGCAGGACGAAGGCGGGTTCTTCGGAGACGCGTTTCAGGGCCACGGATCAAGCAGCCGGCGGCTCACTCGTAACCGAACGAGCGCACACGCGCATCGTCATCGGCCCAGCCCGAACGGACCTTCACCCACAGCTCCAGGAACACCTTGCAATCCCAGAGCTTTTCCAGTTCCTGGCGGGCTTCGGTGCCGATGCGCTTGAGCTTCTCGCCGCCTTCGCCGATCACCATGCCCTTGTGGCCCTCGCGCTCCACCACGATGGTGGCGGCGATGCGCTTGAGGGTGCCCTCTTCCTCGAACTTGTCGATGATCACCGTGGAGGTGTAAGGCAACTCGTCGCCCGTGAGACGGAAGAGTTTTTCGCGCACCATCTCGCTGGCCATGAAACGCTCGCTGCGGTCGGTCAGGTCTTCCGGATCGTGCATCCAGGGCTGCTGGGGCAGGAATTTTTCGCAAATGCCAAAGAGGCGCTCGATGTCCTTGGCGGTCTTGGCCGACATGGGCACGAATTCGGTGAAAGGGTGGCGCTCCTGCATGGAGCGCAGCCAAGGGGCCAGGTCGCCGCGGCGGTGCACCAGATCGAACTTGTTGGCCAGCAGGATCACCGGCACGTTGGCCGGCAGCAGCGAGAGCACCTTGGCATCGGCCAGGTTGAAGTGGCCGGCCTCCACCACGAACAGGATCAGGTCCACATCGCTCACGGCGCCCAGCACGGTCTTGTTCAGGGCACGGTTCAACGCGTTGCCGTGGCGGGTCTGAAAACCCGGTGTGTCCACAAAGATGAACTGCGAGGGGCCCACGGTGCGCATGCCGGTGATGCGGTGGCGCGTGGTCTGCGCCTTGCGCGAGGTGATGCTGACCTTCTGCCCCACCAAGGCGTTGAGCAAGGTCGACTTGCCCACGTTGGGCTTGCCGACGATGGCCACATAACCACAGCGCTGCTCGGCGGGATCGATCTCGGCCGCTTCTTCTGCGAGCGCGTCGGCCGGCAGGGCAGCCGTCTCCTTGCTCAGGGCCTTCGCCAGCATGGCATCGAGATCGGGGTTGGACGGCGGGTTCACGGGTGTGCGGGGCATGGCTTCAAGGTGACTTGGCGGAAGGGGCGACATCGGTGGTCGCGGTTGGAAAGGCCTGAGCCTGCTTCGGGTCGGCAGTGAGGTGCTGCAGCATGGCCGCAGCAGCGGCCTGCTCACCGGCCCGCCGCGACGCGCCGATGCCGCGTTCGCTGCGGCCGGTTTCGGTCACGGTGCACTCCACATCAAAGGTCTGCTTGTGTGCCTCGCCCAGGGTCGCCACCACGCGGTACACCGGCAGTTTCATTTTGCGCCCCTGCAGCCACTCCTGCAATTCGGTCTTGGGGTCCTTGCCCATGGCGCTCATCTGCGCGTTGAGCTCCAGGTCGCTGTAGAGCCGGCGCACCAAGGCGGATGCCGCTTCAAAGCCGGCATCAAGGTACACCGCACCAATCACCGCCTCCAGAGCGTCGGCCAGGATGGAGGGACGCTTCTGTCCGCCCGATCGCTTTTCTCCGTCACCCAACCGAAGGCCGGCTGACAGGTTCAGGCGCGATGCGATCTCGAACAAGGTGTCCTGCTTGACCAGGTTGGCACGCACACGCGAGAGATCGCCCTCGGGCAACTGGTTGAGCTTTTCAAACAGGAGACCGGAGACCGCGAGGTTGAGCACCGAATCGCCCAAAAACTCCAGGCGTTCGTTGTGGTCGGCGGTGAAGCTGCGGTGGGTCAGTGCGCGCTCAAGCAGGCGCGGGTTGGCAAAACTGTGTTGCAGGCGCCGTTGCAGCGCTGTGAGTTCCGGATTCAAGAATGCGGGCGCCCCATCGAGCGCTCCCTGCCCTGGCTGCATGTCACTTGGAGCGGCCTTCGTATTTCATCAACAGGTAGGCCGGACCGGCGAGCGGAATCTCGCGGGTGTAGGCGAAGGACACCACCACACGGTCGCCTTCTTTGCCCACCACGAGGTCCTTGCCCGAGATGGTGCGGATGTCGTCGATGGTTGCGGCCTTGTCGAACGTGCTGCGCACCTCGGCCACCGTCGTGCCCACCGCCGCTTTGTCCACGGCTTTTTGCACGGCAATGTATTCGATGTAGGTGGGCACGACCTGCGCAAACACCACGCCGGCCAAGGCCAGCAAGATGCCCACGATGATCAGGCCCATGAAGGTCAGGCCGCGCTGCTGTTGCTTCAGTTTCATGACGTCAAGCTCCCACAGGTGATGGTTGTCATTCAAAGGACCCGATGCGGCCCAGATCGCCAAAGTTCATCCAGACAAAAAACGCCTTGCCAACGATGTTGCGCTCGGGCACGAAGCCCCAGTAGCGCGAGTCCAGCGAGTTGTCCCGATTGTCACCCATCATGAAGTAGTGGCCTGCGGGCACCTTGCAGGTGACGCCTTCGACGGTGTACTTGCAACCGTCGGCGAACGGAAACTCGGTCGCGCCCGGTATGAATGCCGGCCGGTCGTCATCGTTGAGGGTGCTGTACTTGCGCTGGTCCAGCGTTTCCCCGAACTGCTTCGAATAACGCATGGAGTCGCTGTCAAAGAAATCGGGCTGCGCCACGCGCGGCACGGTTTTGCCATTGACGGTCAGCTGTTTGTTCAAGTAAGCCACCTCGTCACCGGGCACGCCAATCACGCGCTTGATGTAGTCCAGGCTGGGCTGCGGGGGATAGCGAAACACCATTACGTCTCCGCGCTGGGGATCGTTGTTGGCGATCAGCTTGGTGTTGAACACCGGCAAGCGCACGCCGTAGTGGAATTTGTTCACCAGGATCAGGTCACCTACGCGCAGGGTGGGGATCATCGAACCCGAGGGAATCTTGAACGGCTCGAACAGGAACGAGCGCAACACGAACACCGCCAGGATCACCGGGAAAAGACCGGCTGTCCAATCCAGCCACCAGGGTTGGGCGAGCAGCTTTTGCCGAGCTGGCTCCACATCGCCTTCGACCTGGCTGAAGCCCTGCTTGATCAAGGCTTCCTTGCGGGTGTTGTGCTCCACCAGCAACTGGTCTGCGGCGCGCCGGCGCTGCGGCAGAAAAACGAGCTTTTCAGCCAACCAGTAGAGGCCGGTGACGGCTGTGGCCAGCATCAGCAGCAGCGCAAAATTGCCCTCCACCGCGCCGGCGTACCAGGCACCCGCGTAGGCCACAAAGGCCGCCAGGATCACCGCAGTGACCGTTCCCATGAGCGCCTGCATCAGTCCTGCACCTGCAATATGGCGAGAAACGCCTCCTGGGGAACTTCCACCGAGCCGATCTGTTTCATGCGCTTCTTGCCTGCTTTCTGTTTTTCGAGGAGTTTGCGTTTGCGGGAGATGTCACCGCCGTAGCATTTTGCCAGCACGTTCTTGCGCAGCGCCTTGATGGTCTCGCGCGCGATCACGTTGCCGCCGATGGCCGCCTGGATCGCCACGTCAAACATCTGCCGGCTGATGATTTCACGCATCTTGGCCACCACCGCGCGGCCGCGGTACTGCGACTGCGAGCGGTGCACGATGATGGACAACGCATCCACCTTCTCGCCATTGAGCAGGATGTCGACCTTCACCACGTCGGCAGCCCGGTACTCCTTGAATTCGTAGTCAATGGAAGCGTAACCCCGGCTCACCGATTTGAGCTTGTCAAAGAAGTCCAGCACGATCTCGCCCAGCGGCATGTCGTAGGTCAGCATGACCTGTTTGCCGTGGTAAGCCATGTTGAGCTGCACGCCGCGCTTCTGGTTGGCCAGCGTCATGACCGCGCCCACATACTCCTGCGGCATGTACAGATGCACCGTCACGATGGGCTCGCGGATCTCTTCCAGCCGCCCCTGGTCGGGCATCTTGGACGGGTTCTCCACCATGATCACCTCACCATCGGGCTTGACCACCTGGTACACCACACTCGGGGCGGTGGTGATCAGGTCCTGGTCAAACTCGCGCTCCAGGCGCTCCTGCACGATCTCCATGTGCAGCAGACCGAGAAAACCGCAGCGAAAGCCGAAGCCCAGCGCCTGCGACACCTCGGGCTCGTACTGCAGCGAGGCGTCGTTGAGCTTGAGCTTTTCCAGGGCATCGCGCAGCGAGTCGTACTGGTTGGCTTCGGTGGGGTAGAGGCCGGCAAACACCTGGGGCTGCACTTCCTTGAAACCCGGCAGTGCGTCGGTGGCCGGGCCGGCGTTGTTGGGCAGCTTCTTCTCCAACGTGATGGTGTCGCCCACCTTGGCCGCCTGCAACTCCTTGATGCCCGCGATGATGTAGCCCACCTCACCGGCCTGCAGCATCTCGCGTGGCTCATTGGCGGGCGTGAACACGCCCAGGTTGTCGGCGTTGTAGACCGTGTTGGTCGCCATCATCTTGAACCGCTCGTTCTTGAGCAGGCGGCCGTCCACTACACGCACCAGCATCACCACGCCCACATAGGCGTCGTACCAGCTGTCCACGATCATGGCGCGCAGCGGCGCGTCGGGGTTGCCCTTGGGATGGGGAATGCGCGCCACCACCGCTTCCAGGATGTCTTCAACGCCCATGCCGGTTTTGGCCGAGCACGGAATGGCGTCGGTGGCGTCGATCCAGATCACGTCTTCGATCTCGCTCTTCGCGTTCTCGGGATCGGCGTTGGGCAGGTCCATCTTGTTGAGCACCGGCACCACCTCCACGCCGAGCTCGAGCGCGGTGTAGCAGTTGGCCACAGTCTGCGCCTCAACGCCCTGGCTCGCGTCCACCACCAGCAGCGCACCCTCGCAGGCCGAGAGCGAGCGTGACACCTCGTAAGAGAAGTCCACGTGGCCGGGCGTGTCGATCAAATTCAGGTTGTAGACCTGTCCATCGCGCGCCTTGTATTTGAGTGCGGCGGTCTGCGCCTTGATGGTGATGCCCCGCTCTTTCTCGATGTCCATCGAGTCGAGCACCTGCTCGCTCATCTCGCGATCGGACAAGCCGCCACAGAGGGAAATGATGCGATCGGCGAGCGTGGACTTGCCATGGTCGATATGCGCGATGATCGAAAAATTGCGGATGTGATTCATCAGGGGGAACGGCTCAAACACTTGGAAAACCGCGCCTGCAAGCAGGAACGAGCGGCCATAAAAAAGGGCGCGTCAGCTGCTGACGCGCCCGTAACCAACAATCAATGGCAACTGCGATAGTTGGGGTTTCATTGTAGGCAAAAAGCCCGGAACGCACACCACCGAACCACCGTCAGCCCCTTGTTGCGACGCAGCAACGTGAAATTTATACACAGCATATCCACAAGACGACGGGAAAACTTGTGGGCCGACTGTGGACGACTTGGGGACTTCCAGGGCTTCTCCCACATCGTGGACCGATTCGGCACCGAAGCGTTGGAATTCCACCGGATTGCGAGTCATTTTAGCGAAATCGGTCAACGGGAGCACAAGGATAGTGAGTATCCACTAACAAACCGGTGCTTCTTCAACCGCACGGCGTGGGTCCATCACTGTGGCAAATAGGCCACCCCCGCAAAAAACCCCCAGATCCGACAGGGTCTGGGGGTTTTGGGCGTCGGGTTTTGGTCAGCGACCGGTGGCCATCAGCGCTGTGGGCGAATCACGGCGTACTGCGCCCACTCGCCACGGCGGAACAGCACATTCACGGGTTTCGACTTGTCGATCTTGCCCAGCGCCGTCTCCATCTCTTTGAGGGTGGCGGTTTCGGTGTTGGCGATCGCCACGATGACGTCACCCTCGCGCAACCCAGCGCGCGCCGCGGGCCCTTCGGCCGATGCGATGCGCACACCGCCCTTGAGGTTGAGCTCTTTCTTTTCAGCGGCGGTCAATTCGGCCAGGCCGAGGCCGAGCGACTGCACCGCGCTGCTGGCCTGCGGCTTGGCGGGCTCGGGCGCGGCCGCCTTCACCTCGGGCTTTTCAGGCTCCAGTTCGGCCACGGTGATCGTCAGGTCGCGCTGTGCGCCACGTCGCAACACGGTCATGGTGCTTCTATTACCGGGCTTGGTATTGCCCACGAAGCGCGGCAGGTCCACCGACTTTTCAATCGTCTTGCCATCGAACTTCAGGATGATGTCGCCGGGCTCGACACCCGCCTTGGCCGCTGGCGACTCGGGCTCCACCCCACGCACCAGAGCACCCTTGGCCGTGCCCAGTCCCAGCGAATCCGCCACGTCCTTGCTGACCTGATCGATCTGCACACCAATGCGACCGCGGGTCACGCGACCAGAGGTCCGGAGTTGGTCGGACACCCGAACCGCCTCGTCAATCGGGATGGCAAATGAAATGCCTTGGAAGCCGCCCGAGCGGGAATAGATCTGGCTGTTGATACCGATCACTTCACCACTCATGTTGATGAGCGGGCCGCCCGAGTTGCCGGGGTTGATGGCCACGTCGGTCTGGATGAAGGGCAGGAAATCGCCGGTGTCTCGCTGCTTGGCACTCACGATGCCCGCCGTCACGGTGTTCTCCAAGCCAAAGGGCGATCCGATGGCCATCACCCACTCACCCACCCGCAGGCGATTCACGTCACCGATCTTCACCGGGGAAAGACCGGTGGCCTCGATCTTGACCACGGCCACATCGGTGCGCTTGTCGGCGCCCACCACACGCGCCTTGAACTCGCGCTTGTCGGGCAAGGTCACCAGCAACTCGTCGGCGCCTTCCACCACGTGGGCGTTGGTCATGATCAACCCATCGGCACTGAGAATGAAGCCCGAGCCCACGCCGCGCGGCTGCGCTTCCTCTGAAGGGCCGCGCTCCTGACGCGGCGTGCGTGGGGTCATGCCCGGCGGGACGGGGATGCCAAAGCGCTTGAAAAACTCAAGCATCTGTTCGTCGGGAGCACCACCGGCCCCCGGACGGGCAACCGCAGCGCGCTCCAGCGTCCGGATGTTGACCACCGATGGCCCCACCAGATCGACGAGATCGGTGAAGTCGGGCAGACCTCGAACGCTGGCAGCAGGTGGCGCCACGGGCACCACCGACGTCTGCGCCGAGAGCGGCGCGTGCAAGATGAGCGCAGCCGTGCCGAGCGCGGCCAATGCGGCCGATGCGGTCATGGCCAACAGGGGGGGTTTTTGAACACGTTTCAAGTGCGTCATGGTGATCCTTTACACACACGCCAAGGGCAGAACCGGGCCGTGCACGGCACAGCTGTTTGCCGGGTGCTGCGCAGTTGCGGCCCGGCTGAAAGAAAACAAGTCTGGCAGCTTCAGCGCGTTCGTTCCAGCGCGAGGGCAAAACGGCGCAGGGTCGATGGGGGCACTTCGCCCAGCACCGTCAGCCAGTGGTCGCCCACACGTTTGCTGACCGAATGTGTCGCCCCCACAGCGGCCGACTTCTCTTGGCCGTGGCGCTGCGCGTCAAAAGGTTCGACAAACAGGGAAACCGACGCCAGCCCATCGGAGAACACCCACTGCATGGGGGCCGCACCGGGCGGCTGTGCAGCGCCAGCGTCCCGGGTGTGGCAACTCATGGCCGTGAACCCGGGCACCGCCTCTTTCAGGCGCCAGCCCTCGGCCTCGGCCGTGGTCTTCTTGAGCAAGGGCTTGTGCACCTCGTAGCCACGCGTGTCTTTCATCAACTTTTGCAGCTTGTCCATGCTCACCGGGGCGTCCAACTGGAGTTCGGAGAACGCCATCTGCTCCAGCACCGTGCCTTGCTCGCCCAGCGTCTGCAGCTTCACCACCAGCCCGGTCTGCCGCTCGGACCAGATGCGATAGCCAAAGCGCAACTCGTCCTTGGGCAGGATCTCGACCATGTCCGCCAGGTGTCCTGCCACCCGCTGCACACCGGTTTCACGCGCCGCGTAAAACTGGGGAATCACGTTGTTCGGCGTGCGCAGCAACTCGGGAAACATGCCCAGCGACTCGCGCTTTTCGACAAACGCCGTCTTGGTCTCGGGCTCGAACGTGATCACATCGTTGTTGCGCCGAAGGGTCGTGCGTGGCGTGCCTGTGAGCGTGTCGATGCGCTCCATCTGCTGGCTGCCATCACACACATGCCAGATCTTCGATGCCGACATGGACGCGCCCGCCGAGACCACCAGCGTACCGGTGTAGGCGCGCTGGCGCGACGCCTCGTGCATGCGACTGAGCCACTCGTTCACAGTCCGTGTGGTTCCGGCTTGGGTGGTTGGCGAGCCGACTTGCGCCAGCGCGAAGCCGCCCAGCAGCAACCCGGCGGTCAGCAGCGCCACAGCACCTGCAGGGCGCCAGTGCCGCGTCTGAGCTCGCGCGAAGCGCGGGCGCTGGCGGTACGGAGAGATCGCGGCAAACACAGACATGGCAGGTTTAGCGTCAAACAGCTTGGGCGTCATGGCGGATCAACGTCCTGCGGCTTCGTAAGTGGCGTTGCGGATAAATCCTGAAGGCATCTGCAAGGCCGACATGCCGCCATGCTGGCGGTGTTCGGCCAGCAGGGCTTCAAGTTGTGCATCGCGGATCACGACGCCCTGACCGGTGCTCACCGCCACCGGTGCACTGACCGCAGGAGCGGCATTCGCCGCGACGGTGGCACCCGCTGCGGGAGCGTTCGACGCCAGTTGTGCACCAGCAGCCGCTCCATTCGAACCCGAAATCATGCTCCAGCTCACCGCCATCACCGCGGCAAGCGACGCAAAACCCGCCACCAGCTTCCAACGAAAAACTGCGTCGTTGGCGGCCTCTCGGCGACCCTGCCCGGACACTGAAACAGCAGGTTCCACAACGATGCGGGGCCGCGCCTCCACCCCGGCGCCGCTATCTTCCAGGCCCATGCGCACAGCGGCCAGGAAGTCGGTCGCCGGGCGCTTGCCCAGCGGATCCGGGTGACCACGCAACACATCTCCGATCACCTGGTAGGCATGCCAGCTCGACAGCGCATCGGATTCCAGAGAACCCAGCAAGGCGTCACATTCGCGGGCGTCGAGCTCGCTGTCGACCATGGCTGACAACGAAAGATTCACGTCCCGGTCTTGGGCGGGGGAGGCAGCGTTGTCACCCAACAGCGGGTGGTGATGGTGTTCGGCATTCATGATTCATTTCCCCGTGTGCGATGCAATGGGCCAGGCCACCCTTTGCTGCGCAATTTCCGTTACCAGCGTTTGCCCGTTTGGCGTTCCAGCATCGGCTTGATGCGTCCTGAAATCGCCTCACGTGCACGAAAGATCCGCGAACGAACCGTTCCAATCGGACATTCCAGCGCCTGCGCAATCTCCTCGTAGCTCATGCCCTCGATTTCCCGCAAGGTGATCGCCATGCGCAACTCTTCGGGCAGCGCGTCCATGGCCGCGTTGACCGCTTGGGCAATTTCCTTGCTGGCCAGCACCGCCTCGGGCGTCTCGGCGTCGGCCGCGTTGAAATTTAGTTCGCGTTCCGGCGAGGAAGTTTCATCGTCGTCCGACGATTTCATCTGCGATTGAAAAACCAGGGGGTCGCGCTTGAGCTCCATCAGCTGCTTCTTGGCCGTGTTCACCGCAATCCGGTACAGCCAGGTGTAGAACTGGGCGTCGCCCCGGAACTGGGCCAGCGCCCGGTAGGCCCGGATGAAGGTTTCCTGCGCAATGTCTTGCACCAGGTCGGAGTCGCGCACCATGCGGCCGATGAGCCGTTCGACGCGGCGCTGGTATTTGATGACGAGCAACTCGAAGGCGCGCTGCTCACCGCCCAGTGTGCGCTGCACCAACATGACGTCGCTGTCGGGAGGCGGGGGGGCGGTGTGGTCTTCAGGAGTCATGCGCGCGGAAATATAACCCAAGGGGTCAAGGACACAGGACCCGGCAAAGGATGGCCTGCGGCCACCAAGGCCGACCCACCACACGCGGCGATCAAGGGCGCCCCGACAGCAAAGCACGGCGCAGGTCGTTCCAATGCGCAGGGGCGCCGCTCCGCTCGACCCAGACCCATTGCCGCCCCACGCCCGCTCCGCAGACACGCAACAAGACCCGGCCCTGCAAATCGAGAACGCGCTCCACATCGCTCAACGCCTGGGGCTCGTGCGCCGACCGATCGATCCACGACCAGGTGCCCGGTGCGCCGCCTTCCGCCCCACGCTGCGGCTCCCAGCGCAGGCTGCCCCGCGGCGAACGCTGCCAGCTCAGAAAAGCCCAAGCCGCCCAGATCAACCATGCAACCGCACCCGCAACTCCGGGAAACCAGATCCAGGCACCGAGCGTCCCACCACCCAAGCCGGCCAGAAACAGCGCGCCCACCGCAACGATCGCCATGCCGAGCACCAACAGCAACCCGCCGTGAAACGCACAACGCCCCACCGGGAAAACCACGGACGGGGCGTTTTGCATGGAGAACGTGTGGAATAGAAACGATCGCGGGATTCAGACGCGCTTGAAAACCAGCGAGCCGTTGGTACCGCCGAAGCCGAAGTTGTTCTTCAGCGCCACGTCGATCTTCATATCCCGCGCCGTGTTGGCACAGTAATCGAGATCGCACTCCGGATCCTGGTTGAAGATGTTGATGGTGGGCGGGCTCTTCTGGTGGTGCAGAGCAAGCACGGTGAACACACTCTCGATACCACCCGCGCCACCCAGCAGGTGACCGGTCATGGACTTGGTGGAGTTGACCACCACCTTGCCGGCGTGATCACCCAAAGCAGCCTTGATGGCATTCGTTTCGTTCACATCACCCAGCGGCGTCGAGGTTCCATGCGCATTGAGGTAGTCCACCTGATCGGCGTTCAACCCGGCATTGCGCAATGCGCTCACCATGGCGCGGCGAGGACCGTCCATGTTGGGTGCTGTCATGTGACCGGCATCGGCGCTTAGGCCATAACCAGACACCTCCGCATAGATGCGCGCGCCGCGTGCCTTGGCGAACTCGTACTCTTCAAGCACCATCACGCCAGCGCCTTCACCGAGCACAAAACCGTCGCGGTCTTTGTCCCATGGACGCGAGGCGGTGGCCGGATCATCGTTGCGTGTGGACAGGGCCCGCATGGCCGCAAAACCGCCGACGCCCAGAGGCGACACCGTGGCTTCGGAGCCGCCAGCCACGATGACGTCTGCATCGCCGTATTCAATTTTTCGAGCCGCCTCGCCAATGCAGTGCAGGCCGGTGGTGCAAGCCGTGACCACCGCGAGGTTGGGGCCCTTGAACCCGTACCGCATGGACACGTGACCAGCAATCATGTTGATGATCGAAGCCGGCACAAAAAACGGCGAAATGCGACGCGGGCCACGGCCCACCAACTCTGCATGGGTCTCCTCGATCAATGGCAAGCCACCAATGCCCGAGCCAATGATGCAGCCGATGCGAACAGCGGTTTCTTCATCCAGCGCGTCGCCCAAAGGCAGGCCCGAGTCGACCACGGCCTGGTGGGCTGCTGCCACACCAAAGTGGATGAAGGTGTCCATGGTGCGCGCCTCTTTGGCGCTCATGTAGGACTCGATGTTGAAGCCTTTCACCTCGCCCGCGATCATGCAGGCAAAGCTGGAGGCGTCAAACCGGGTGATGAGGTCAATGCCGGAGCGTCCGGCCAGCAGGTTGGCCCAGGCATCGTCCACCGTGTTTCCCACGGGGCTGACGCAGCCCAGGCCGGTCACGACAACGCGACGACGGCTCATTCAATTCCCCCGCGTTCTTGTCCGCAAGCTTGAAACCCCGGGTTCATCGAACCAGCGGGGCAGACAGCGGCTGAACGCATGCAGATAAACAATCAGGCCTTCTGGTGGGCCATTGCGTAATCGATGGCGTTTTGCACCGTCGTGATCTTCTCGGCGTCTTCATCGGGGATTTCGATACCGAACTCGTCCTCAAGAGCCATCACCAGTTCGACCGTGTCCAGAGAATCGGCGCCGAGGTCGGCCACGAAAGCTTTTTCGTTGGTGACTTGGCCCTCTTCCACACCGAGTTGTTCGGCAATGATTTTCTTAACACGTGCTTCGATATCGCTCATAAGTCCCTCTGAGGGTGGTTGAAATGCAAGGCCGCCATTTTAGCCGGGCTAGGGAGGTCTCCCCAGATGGCCCGCCGGGCGGCTGGCACGGCGATTGAACTCGATGGAGCCGCGGGCCGCGCCGTCAGGACATGAACATGCCGCCGTTGACATGCAGTTCCTGGCCGGTCACGTAAGACGCGTGTGGGCCGGCAAGATAAGCCACCGCATGCGCGATGTCGGCCGGCTTGCCCAGGTGCCCGAGCGGGATCTGACCCAGCAACGCCTTCTGCTGCTCTTCCGGCAGCGCTGCCGTCATGTCGGTTTCGATGAAGCCTGGCGCAACGCAATTCACCGTGATGTTGCGGCTGCCCAGCTCACGAGCCAGGGCGCGCGTCATCCCAGCCACACCGGCTTTGGCCGCCGCGTAGTTGGCCTGCCCTGCATTGCCGGAGGCACCCACCACGCTGGTGATGCTGATGATGCGGCCATAACGCTGCTTCATCATTGGACGGATGACTGCACGGCTCATGCGAAACACAGCCTTCAGGTTGGTGTCGAGCACAGCGTCCCAGTCGTCGTCTTTCAAGCGCATGGCCAGCATGTCACGGGTGATGCCTGCGTTGTTCACCAACACCTGCAGGCCGCCGTGCGCCTTGACGACTTCGTCGATGAGCGCTTCTGCCGAAGCGGCATCGTTCACATCCAGCTTCGCCCCTCGGCAACCCGTCGCGGCGCCCGCGACGCTGCTCAGGCTGGCGGTGATCTTGGCGGCACCTTCGTCGCTGGTTGCGGTGCCGATCACGATGAGGCCGCGCGCAACGAGTTCGTGCGCAATGGCAGCGCCAATGCCGCGCGAGGCGCCGGTGACCAAGGCCACCTGGCCCGCGAACTTCACTTCAGACATGCTGTGCTCCAGGCCTCAGGCCAACAGGGTTTTGACATCGGCCAACGTGGCCGGGTCGTACAGGGCTGCACCTGTCAATTCGGGGGCGATGCGCTTGACCATGCCGGCGAGAACCTTGCCGGGGCCGCATTCGACCATCATGTCCACACCACGGGCCTGGACAGCCTGCACACACTCCACCCAACGCACAGGACCAAAAGCCTGGCGGTACAAAGCGTCGCGGATGCGGTCGGCTTCGGTTTCCACCGCCACGTCGATGTTGTTGACAACGGGGATCTGGGACGGTGAAAAATCCGTGTTCGCCAGCTTTTCTTTCAAGCGTTCGGCAGCCGGCTTCATGAGGCTGGAGTGGAAAGGGGCCGACACAGGCAGAGGCAAGGCGCGCTTGGCACCGTTGGCCTTGAGCACCTCGCAGGCCTTGTCAACCGCCGCCTTGCTCCCCGCAATCACGGTCTGGGCAGGGTCGTTGAAGTTCACCGCCTCCACCACCTCCACGCTGTCCGCACCGAACGTGGCTTGGGCTTCAGCGCAGCCGGCGATCACGCGCTGCGCGTCCATGCCCAGGATCGCGGCCATGGCTCCGGTGCCCACCGGCACAGCTTCCTGCATGGCGGTCGCGCGGAAACGCACGAGCGGTGCAGCCTGGGCCAGCGTCAAAACGCCCGAGGCCACCAGCGCGGCGTACTCGCCCAGCGAATGGCCCGCCATCACCGAAGGCAAGGCGCCGCCCTCGCTGCGCCACACGCGCCATGCGGCCACTCCCGCCACCAGCATCACAGGCTGGGTGTTGGTCGTCAGGGACAACAGTTCCTTGGGGCCCTCATGAATCAGCTGTCCCAGGTTTTCACCCAGGGCGTCCGAGGCTTCGGCGAGCGTGCCCACGACCTCGGGGTGATCGCCCCAAGCGTCCAGCATGCCCACGGCTTGCGAGCCCTGGCCCGGAAATACAAATGCAAAGTTCTTCATGTGATCTTCAAATCGTCTTGCGCAAGGGACGTGTCTGGGCAGCCACGCTCAGAAATCCAGCAGCACAGCGCCCCAGGTGAAGCCGCCGCCCACACCCTCAAGCAGCAAGGTGTCGCCCTTTTTCACCCGTCCCTGACGCACCACGTGGTCCAGCGCGAGAGGAATCGATGCTGCCGACGTGTTGCCGTGCTGGTCAACGGTGACCGCCACCTTGTCCATGGGCAGCTTGAGCTTGCGGGCGGTGCTTTGCATGATGCGGATGTTGGCCTGGTGCGGAATGAGCCAGTCCACGTCTTCGGCCGTTTTGCCCGCTTTGGCGAGCACGGTCCGGGCCGTGTCTTCGAGCACGCCCACCGCCAGCTTGAACACCGCCTGACCGTCCATCTTGAGCAGTGGGTCCCCAAGGATCGCGCCGCCCGACACATGTCCCGGCACGCACAGAATGCCGGAGTGCTTGCCGTCGGCATGAATGTCGGTGGCCAGGATGCCCGGCACATCCGACGCCTCCAACACCACCGCCCCAGCGCCATCACCAAACAACACGCAGGTGGTGCGGTCATTGAAATCCAGGATGCGACTGAACACCTCGGCACCGACCACCAGCGCCTTGCTCGCCGTGCCCGACCGGATCAAGGCGTCGGCCACCGTGAGCGCATAGATGAATCCACTGCAAACCGCCTGAACGTCGAACACGGGACAGCCCGCCATGCCCAGCTTGTGCTGAAGCAACGCCGCCGTGGAGGGGAACACCATGTCGGGCGTGGAGGTGGCCACGATGATCAGGTCGATGTCAGCCGGCAGCACGCTGGCTGCGGTCATGGCTTCACGGCAAGCCGCAGCGGCGAGGTCGCTGGCGAACACGCCATCGGCCGCGAAATGGCGCGCACGGATGCCGGTGCGTTCCACGATCCAGTCGTCGCTGGTTTCCACACCCCGCTGGGCCAGCATGTCCACCATGTCGGCGTTGGTCAGGCGGTTCGGCGGCAGGCTGCTACCAGTGCCGGTGATGCGGGCAAAACGGGTCATGCGGTGCGGGTGAAGGGTTCAGAGTGTCGGGATGCTCTTGAGTTCGCTAGGCAGCGACTCCGGCGACATCAGCTGCTGCGCATGAGCAATGCGCTCACGCACGTTGTCCAGCAGCCGGTTGTGGGCCGCATCATAAGCCCGACCCAGGGCCTGTTCGAACGCAAACGCATCCGCCGATCCGTGGCTCTTGAACACCAGCCCTTGCAGGCCCAGCAGCGCCGCACCGTTGTACCTACGGTGATCCACGCGATTTTTGAACGACTTTAGAACCGGATACGCGACGATAGCCGCCATTTTCCGGAAAATACTGCTGGAGAACTCTTGTCGAAGAAAGCCACTGATCATCGAAGCCAGCCCTTCGCTGGCCTTGAGCGCAACATTGCCCACAAAGCCGTCGCACACCACGATGTCGGTCGTGCCCTTGAAGATGTCATCACCTTCAACATTGCCAAAAAAGTTGAGATCGCCGGTGTTGGCCGCATTTCGCAGCAGAATCCCCGCCTTTTTGATCACTTCGCTGCCTTTGATGACTTCTTCGCCCACGTTCAGCAGGCCCACACTGGGCTCCGGGCGACCCGTGGCTGCGGCCACCAAGGCCGAGCCCATCACCGCGAACTGCAGGAGATGCTCAGCGGAGCAATCGACGTTGGCACCCAGGTCGAGAACGGTGGTGGCACCACCTCGCGCGTTGGGCATTTGTGTGGCAATGGCGGGGCGATCAATGCCGTCGAGGGTTTTGAGCACATAACGGGCGATGGCCATCAATGCCCCCGTGTTGCCGGCAGAAACCACGGCCTGGGCGAGTCCATCCTTGACCTGGTTGATGGAGACCCGCATGGACGAGTCCTTCTTGCGGCGCAGCGCGATTTCCACCGAATCGTCCATGCCCACGACCTCTGCGGCCGGCACGACGGTGCAGCGCACGTTGTTGAGCAGTTGAGGCCATGCACGGAACACATCGGGCTTGCCCACCAGCAACAGCTGGGCTTGCGGGTGACTGGCAAGGAAGGCCTGGCAGGCGGGCATCGTCACGCCCGGACCGATATCTCCACCCATGCAATCCACGGCAATGGTGATCA
The DNA here is from genome assembly GCA_021154985.1 of Hydrogenophaga sp. Lineage (GTDB taxonomy): Bacteria > Pseudomonadota > Gammaproteobacteria > Burkholderiales > Burkholderiaceae_C > Hydrogenophaga. The sequence goes on along the minus strand of JAJNQE010000174.1, from coordinate 18,626 downwards.
TCTCAAGTTCCTGAGGCGGGCACGGCAGGTGCCCCGTCCATGAAAAAAGCCCGCATGGAACATGCGGGCCTGGGCCTGTCGAGTCCACCTGACCCCGAGCGCATGACGCACCGAGGCCAATGGCGAACCGTCACGTCAGGCTTCGGATTTGTTCTTCAGCACCTGACGACCACGGTAAAAACCGTTGGGGCTGATGTGGTGACGCAGGTGGATTTCACCGGTGGTGGGTTCCACGGCAATGCCCGGCACGTTCAGGGCATTGTGCGAACGGTGCATGCCGCGCTTGGAAGGGGACTTTTTGTTTTGCTGAACAGCCATGGTGGGCTCCTGAAATCGGTAGGGACAAACGGGTGCGCCTGAAACCATGCACGTCGGTGTGCCTTTGGATGCCAGCGCAAAGCCAAGCATTATAGCCCGAAGCGCCGGTTTGACCCAAAAACGTCGTTGATAGACTGGCTGACAGCTTACTTCTTCAGCTTGGCCAACCCGGCGAAAGGGTTCTTGCGCTCAGGACCGCCTTCATCAAGGCCGACCAGCGGGTCGGACGCCTGCATGACGACCGGCACCGGGCAGGTGTCGTGCAAGGGGACCAGCGGCAGCTCCATCAGCAACTCGTCTTCGAGCACGTCGTGGAGCCGGGGGCGGGGCTCCAGCGCCAGCAGGTCTTCCTCGCAGTCGTCGTCTTCGGCCTCGGCCGTGGCCTCGTCGTTCACAAAGCGAAACCAACGATCGACCTTCAGCGGGGTATCGACCGGACCCAGGCAACGCTGACACGTCAACGGGACCACGGCGTCGGCCTGCAGGTGCAGCCAAACCGCGAGTGCACCACCGGAAGCACCGGCGCGCATCTCGCCCTTGGCCTGCCAGGTCACCGACCCCAGGGCGGGTTGGCCGTCGTCTGCGTGTGCCTCGGCCACCAGCCGTTCGAATCGGGTCAAAGGGTCATCGGCCTGCAATTCGGCGCTGGCCTGGGCAAAGGCGCGCACGTCCAGCCGGTCGGGGTTCCAGCTGATCTTGGGTGTGGTTTTCATGTCGGGCAGTTTAAAAGAATGCACGCAGAATAGCGGCATGACGCCCGACCGCCCCAGCACGCCCACGCCCAGCTCCCGCCCACTCATCCTGGGTTCCACATCGCGCTACCGGCACGAACTGCTGTCCCGGTTGAAGCTGCCATTCGACGCTGTGGCGCCCAACGTGGACGAAACCCCCAGATCGGGCGAAAACCCTGCGGACCTGGCCGTGAGGCTGGCCCTGGCCAAGGCGCGCGATGTGGCAGCGCGCCATCCCCAGGCGGTGGTGATCGGCAGCGATCAGGTCGCCGATCTGCGGGGCGAGCCGCTGGGCAAACCGGGCACCCATGAACGGGCCGTCGTGCAGCTCAAGCGCCTGCGCGGCGAAACGGTGGTGTTTCAAACCGCACTGGCGGTGGTCTGCGCGGCCACAGGGTTCGAGCAGTGCGACATCGCCTCGGTGCGGGTGGTGTTCCGCAAACTCAGCGACGCTGAAATCGAGCGCTACCTGCGGGCTGAGCAACCTTACGACTGCGCGGGCAGCGCCAAGAGCGAGGGCCTGGGCATTGCCTTGCTGGAGCGCATCGACAACGACGACCCCACGGCGCTGGTGGGTCTGCCGTTGATCCGCACCTGCCGCATGATCCGCGCCGCAGGCGTGCACGTGCCGTGATTGATCCTGTCACCCACCTGGGAACGCTCTACCTGGTGCCCACGCCGCTGGATTTCGGCATGGCGGTGGATGCCGCACCGGCAGACACATGGCTGCCCCGCGAAACATTGGCGGTGACCAGTGCCTTGACCCACTGGATCACCGAGAACGCAAAAAGCACGCGCGCATTTCTGAAACGCGTTGAAGCGGTAGCGGGCATTGCCGCGCCGGTGCAGGGTCAACACATCACCGAACTGCCCCGCGCCGCGCACAAGAAGGGCGACCACACCCCGCAAGCCGAGGGCGATGCGCAGGCGCGCGAACTGCTCGCACCGGCCCTTCAGGGGCACAGCATCGGCTTGGTGAGCGAGGCCGGCATGCCCGCCATTGCCGACCCTGGCAGCGCGGTGGTGCGCGCGGCACACGCCTTGGGTGTGAGAGTGGTTCCGCTCACGGGGCCGGTTTCGTTGATGCTGGCGCTGGCGGCCAGCGGTTTGAACGGGCAGAGCTTTGCGTTCGTGGGCTACGTGCCGCAAGAGGCCACAGAGCGGGCAAAACGCCTGCGCGATCTGGAAGCTTCGGCCCTGAAGACCGGGCAAACGCAGATATTCATCGAGACGCCCTATCGGAACACCGCGCTGCTGCAGGCGCTGCTGCAAACCTTGCACCCACACACCCGACTCGCCGTGTGTTGCGCCATGTCGCTGCCGCAGCAGGTGAGCCGCAGCGCGCTGGTGAGCGAGTGGAAGCGCAGCGCGGGCATTGCCAACGAATTGCCGCTGGACACACCGGCGGTGTTTCTGTTCGGTCGTTGAGCCTTCAGCCCATCACGCGCTGGAGGTGAGCCCTCACTGAAGGACCCAGTTCTGCGTTGGCCAGCGCCAGGTCGATCGTGGCCTCCAGAAAACCTTCTTTGCTGCCGCAGTCGTAGCGCTTGCCGTCATAGCGGAAGGCCTGCACCTTCTCGACTCCGATCAGAGCGGCAATGCCGTCGGTGAGCTGGATCTCGCCGCCGGCACCGCGCGGCTGGCGGCGGATGCTCTCGAACACCGCCGGCGTGAGCACGTAACGCCCCGCCACCGCCAGGGTGGAGGGCGCCACATCGGGCGCAGGCTTCTCGACCATGGCAAAAACCTCTGCCAGCGCGGCGCTCACACCGTGCACATCCACCACGCCGTAACGCCGGGTCTCGGCGCGCGGCACGTCCTGCACCGCCAGCACCGTGCCAGGGCTCGACTCGTAGGCTTGCACCATTTGCTGCAGCACGGTGGGGCCGCCCTGGGCCTGGCGTGTGCCCATCATCAGGTCGTCGGCCAGCAACACGGCAAAGGGCTCGTCCCCCACCAATCGCTCGGCGCACAGCACCGCGTGCCCCAAGCCGAGCGCGCGCGGTTGGCGCACGTACACGCAGTCCATGTCGTCGGGCTTGATGGAATGCACCAGTTCGAGCAAGGCCGATTTGCCAGCCGCTTCAAGCTCCATCTCCAGTTCGTAGGCGGTGTCGAAGTGGTCTTCAATGGCACGCTTGTGGCGCCCGGTCACAAAAATCATTTCGCGAATGCCGGCGGCATAGGCTTCTTCCACCGCGTATTGAATCAATGGTTTGTCGACCACCGGCAGCATTTCCTTGGGAATGGCCTTGGTGGCCGGCAGGAAGCGGGTGCCCAGGCCACCCACGGGGAAAACGGCTTTGCGAATCGTCATGGTCTCTCTCTGCGTGTTGTTTCAGAAATGCGGCCTTGCATGGTAACGGCGCCGCGTGAAACGCGTCCAAAAGGCTACACTGCCCCGGGCACTCCGACGGGCCCAGCGCCTCTTCGTCCACCCTCCCGACCCGCAGAACATGAGCATCACTCCCGTCATCCTTTGCGGCGGCTCCGGCACCCGCCTGTGGCCCCTGAGCCGCCAGAGCTTTCCCAAGCAGTTTGTGCCCCTGGTCGACAACCAGAGCCTGTTGCAGCTCACACTGGCGCGCCTGGCCTGGTGTGGCCACCCGCCCATGTGCGTGGCGTCCGAAGACCACCGTTTCCTGGTGGCCGACGCCATGGAGTCGCAGGGCTCGGCGGGTCAGGTCTTGCTGGAGCCGGCAGCGCGCAACACGGCGGCGGCCATGGCCCTCGCTGCGCTGCTGGCGGCAAGCCCGGCAGACGCAGACCCCCTGCTGCTGTTCTGTCCTTCAGATCACCACATTCCGGACGTCGAGGCGTTCGCTCACACCATTCGCCAGGGCGTGCCTGCGGCCGAGGCCGGTGCCATCGTCACCTTTGGCGTGGTGCCCAGCTTTCCGAGCACGGCCTATGGCTACATCGAACAGGGCAATGCTCGCGCTGATGGCAGCCGCAGCGTGGCTCGCTTCATCGAGAAACCTGCGCCTGCCGCTGCACAGGCCCTGCTGCTGCAAGGCAACGTGCTGTGGAACGCCGGTATTTTTCTCACACGGGCCAGCACGCTGCTCGCTGCGCTCGGGCAACACGCCGACGACATCCTGCAATCGTGCCGCCTTGCGATGGCGACGCCAAAGCAGGACACCGTGGGTCAGATCCACTTTGTGCGGCCCGAGGCCGCGCCCTTTATGGCCTGCCGCTCGCAGAGCATCGACTACGCCGTGATGGAACGCCACGCCGACGTGGCGGTGGTGCCGTTTCAGGGCCAGTGGAGCGACGTGGGCAGCTGGAACGCCGTGGCCGACCTCAGCCCGGCCGACGACGACGGCAACCGCGTCACCGGGCAGGGCCACACCCTGCACGCGAGCAACACCTTCATTCACGCGCCGGGCCGCACCGTGGTGGCCCTGGGCACCAAAGACCTGCTGATCATCGACACGCCCGACGCCCTGCTGGTGGCCCAGCGCGACCACGCAGAACAGGTGAAAGACGTGGTGGCGCACCTGTCCCGCCTGCAGGTGCCGGAGGCGGCGCTTCATCGCCGCGTGGCGCGGCCCTGGGGTTGGTACGACAGCGTGGACACGGGCGAGCGTTTCCAGGTCAAACGCATCGGCGTCAAACCCGGCGCCAGCCTGAGCCTGCAGAAACACCACCACCGCGCCGAACACTGGATCGTCGTCAAGGGCACGGCCGAGGTCACGCGCGGCGCAGAAACCTATCTGCTGTCCGAAAATCAGTCCACCTACATTCCCATTGGCGAAGTACACCGCCTGCACAACCCGGGCAAGCTGGCTCTGGAAATGATCGAAGTGCAGTCAGGCAGCTACCTGGGTGAAGACGACATCGTCCGCCTCGAAGACAAATACGGCCGCCAGCCCGACGCCGCGAAACCCTGAGATCCCACGCATGAAGATTTTGCTCACCGGCGGCGCCGGCTACATCGGCAGCCACACCGCAGTGGCCTTGGTGGCCGCCGGGTTCGACCCGGTCGTGCTCGACAACTTCGCCAACAGCCACCCGGTGGTCATGGAACGCGTGGCCACCATCACAGGCCGGCCCATCACGCTGGAGCGCGGCGACGTGCTCGACACGCCGTGGGTGGAGGACGTGTTGCGCCGCCACCAGCCGGCGGGCGTGGTGCACTTTGCAGGCGACAAGGCGGTGGGCGAGAGCGTGGCACTGCCGCTCAAATACTTCCACAACAACATCGGCGGCGCGGTGAGCCTGCTGCGCGCCATGCAGGCCGTGCACGCAGAAACACCGGGCAACGCGCCCACCCTCGTGTTTTCCAGCAGCGCCACGGTCTACGGCGACCCGGCCTCCGTGCCCATCACCGAGAACTTTCCGCGCAGCCACACCAACCCCTACGGCCACAGCAAGCTGGTGATCGAAGACATGCTCTCGGCCCTGCGCGCCGCCAGCCCGGCGTGGCGCGTGGGTGTGTTGCGGTACTTCAACCCGGTCGGCGCCCACCCCAGCGGACTCATCGGCGAAGACCCGGCCGGCATTCCCAACAACCTCATGCCGTACGTGGCGCAGGTGGCCGTGGGCCAGCGTGAGCATCTCAATGTGTACGGCAACGACTACCCCACGCCCGACGGCACCGGCGTGCGCGACTACATCCATGTGCAGGACCTGGCCGCCGGCCACGTGGCCGCCATCCAGGCGCTGCTGGGTCGGGGCGACAGTTTCACCGTGAACCTGGGCACAGGCCGAGGCCACAGTGTGCTCGACGTGGTGAAGGCCTTCGAGGCCGCCAGCGGAAAACCCGTGCCCTACCGCGTGGCGCCGCGCCGTGCGGGCGATGTGGCGCAGTGCTGGGCCGACCCGGCGCTGGCCTTGCGGTTGCTGGGCTGGCAAGCCCTGCACACGCTGGACGACATGTGTGCCGATGCGTGGCGCTGGCAGAGCGCCAACCCCGACGGTTATCGCAGCTGAACGCCAGCGGAGCGGGCGGCCAGGAAGATGCCCTCGCCCACGCTCGCACCGAAACGTTTGGCCAAGCGCAGGCCCACGTTTTCGCGGCGCGTGTAGTCCACCAGCTCTTCGGCCTTGACGATCTCCCGCGCCACGTAGTCGAGGTTGCCCAGGCCATCGGCCAGGCCCAGCGCCACGGCTTGCTGGCCGTTCCACACCAGGCCGCTGAAGGTCTCGGGTGTTTCCTTCAGGCGGTCGCCACGGCCCTTTTTCACCACGTCGATGAACTGCGTGTGGATCTCGGCCAGCAGGTTCTGCATGAACTGGCGCTGTGATTCGTCTTGCGGGCTGAACGGATCGAGCAGGCCCTTGTTGGCACCCGCGGTCATCAAGCGGCGCTCGATACCGAGCTTTTCCATGAGGCCGGTGAAGCCAAAACCATCCATGAGCACACCGATGCTGCCCACCAGGCTGGCCTTGTCCACGTAGATGTCGTCAGCTGCGGCCGCGATGTAGTAGGCCGCCGACGCACAGGTTTCTTCCACCACCGCGTAGACCTTCTTGTCGTGCAGGCCCTTGAGGCGCGTGATCTCGTCGTTGATGATGCCGGCCTGCACCGGGCTGCCGCCGGGTGAATTGATCAGCAGCACCACCGCCTGGGCGCCCGCATCGTCAAAGGCCGAGCGCAGCGCGGCAACCACGTTCTCCGCGCTGGCCTCTGCGCCCGACGCGATCTCACCCTTGATCTCCACCACCGCCGTGTGCGGCGTGCTGGTCGCCGACGTCACATTGGCGCTCGTGTAAACAAACCAGACGATTGCACCCAGAAGGGCCAGCCACATGAAGCGGGTGAACATCTTCCAGCGGCGCTGCGCCTGCTGTTCGCGGATGGTGGCGAACACCAGCTTCTCGAGCGTGGCGCGCTCCCAGGCCACGCCGTTGTGGCGGTCGCTGCCGGCAGAGCTCGTCGAGCCCAGGTTGTCGTCGTTCATGGTGGGTGTTTTCTCAGAATTCAACAGGTTTGAGGTGGTATTGTGATCGCCAGTGAATCACCCCATCGAGCTCCAGCAGTTCGATCTTGAACAGGCCGCCACGACACGGCCCACCCCGGCACTCACCGGTGGCCGGCTCGTACACCGCCCCGTGCGTGGCACACATCAGCCAGCGGCCGGTGTCATCGAAAAAACGGTCTGGCTGCCAGTCGAGCTCCATCGCCACGTGCGAGCAGCGATTCAGGTAGGCATGGGCCTGACCCTGAAAACGCACCGCGAACGCACGGCAGGTCTGCCCTGCGTAGTTCACGTCAAAGGAAACCGCCCTGCCCCCGTCGACCAGATCGCGGCTGTTGCACAGCGGGTGGATCGGATCGTCGGTGGTCGTCATTGTGGAAACCTCAGGCGTTTTGGTTCAGCCAGTCGTGCAGTTCGCGCACGGAATGCGCCACAAACAAGGGCTTGAGTTCGTGAAACGCGTCGGGCTCGTGCGCGCCGTAACTCACCCCCACGCTCGCGCAGCCCGCGTTCAACGCCATCTGCAGGTCGTGTGTGGTGTCGCCAATCATCAGCGTACGCTCGGGCGCCACACCAAACTCGCTCATCAGCTCGTGGAGCATCAGCGGGTGGGGCTTGCCGGCGGTCTCGTCCGCGGTGCGGGAGCCGTCGAACAGACCGACCAGCTCCACCGTGCGCAGCACCTCGTTCAGCCCCCGCCGGCTCTTGCCGGTGGCCACGGTCAACAGGTGCTGACGTTCTTTGAGGTCGTTGAGCAAAGGCAGCACGCCCTCGAACAAACTCAGATCATGTTGCCGTGCCGTGTAGTGATGGCGGTACCGATCTCCCAACTGAGGGTATTTTTCGGGCGGCACATCGGGCGCCGCATGGGCCAGCGCCTGCATGAGGCCCATGCCGATCACATAGCTGGCGGCCTGGTGGGTGGGTGGCGTACCACCCACGTCGGCAACAGCCAACTGGATGCTGCGGGCAATCAGCGCGGTGGAGTCGAACAGGGTGCCATCCCAGTCGAAGGCGATGAGGTCGTAGTGGCGGGGGAACATGGGTAGTGATATGGGATTCGCTCAAATTATCGACTTGGTCACCACTCGCCGAATGTCCTGTCGACTTTTTTGACATCGGATCAATGAGGTTGGCGTTGTGGACGGGGGATCCTTTTGAAAACAAATGAGTTTTTCGTGTGGCACAGAAGCTGCTAAATGCAACTGCATCTCTTTGGTCTACTGAAAAACGCCGAAAGGCCAACAGCCATGAAGTTCTTCACCATCATCAAAACTGCAATCACGGCAGCGGCGCTCTGCGCCGCAGCAACAACCACGGCTCATGCCAGTCTTGTCGGTACGTTTGACGGGAATGACTGTTCCGGTGTATTCGGACAAGGCTTCAGCGAATGCAGTTACAACGGCTCTCCAGTCATTGCAAAGTTCGACGTTAACGAGCAGGGAACCGGTGGAATCTGGACGATCAACAAGGAGTACTTCCCCAGCATCACTGGCGAGGAATGGTCCTTCGGCTTTGGATCCACAGGCACATGGAACTACACCCCAGGCGCAGGTGACCCTTTGATCACCTTCTATGTCGCGAAGGGAGGTAACTTTTTCAATTTGTTCAGCAACGATGGAGATGCGAACAGCGGCGACTGGTTCACCCCGATCAACGAGAACGGAAACGGAAAAGGCATCAAGCGATATGGTCTTTCCCACCTCACGTTCTACGACACCGGCCGTCCTACGACACAGGTCCCGGAACCCATCTCGCTGACCCTGCTGGGCATCGGATTGCTGGGCGTAGGCGCGGTGCGGCGCATCAAGAAGGCTTGAGAATCTCGCGAGACGGGTTCACAACATAGAGGCCACCGCTTGCGGTGGCTTTTTTCGTTTAGATCACCTCAGCGCCTGCGCATGGTGGCGCAGGTGGTCTTCAATGAAGCTGGCGATGAAGTAGTAGCCGTGGTCGTACCCTGCATGCCGGCGCAGCATGAGCGGCTGGCCGGCCTGCTCGCAGGCGGCTTCGAACAGGTGAGGGTGCAATTGCGCCGCGAGAAAATTGTCGGCCAGTCCTTGGTCGATGAGCAGCGCAGGGAGTTTGCTGCCCGCCTTGATCAGTGCGGTCGCATCGTGTGCTGCCCAGTTGGAGCGGTCTGCGCCCAAGTAACCGGTGAACGCCTTCTCGCCCCACGGGCATTGCGTAGGCGCTGCGATGGGGGCGAACGCCGACACGCTCTGGTACAGCTCCGGGTGGCGCAGCGCCAGCGTGAGTGCCCCATGGCCGCCCATGGAATGGCCGAACAGGCCCACGCGGTCGCCACGCGCCGGAAACTGCGACAGCACGAGCGAACGCAGCTCCTGGGTGATCCAGCTTTCCATGCGGAAGTGCTTTGACCAGGGCGCTTCGGTCGCGTCCAGGTAAAAACCTGCGCCGTGGCCAAAGTCCCAGGCGGCGCTGGCGCCTTCGATGCCGGTGTCGCGCGGACTGGTGTCGGGTGTGACGATCATCAGACCCAGCTCGGCCGCAACGCGCTGGGCGCCGGCCTTGATGGCAAAGGTCTCCTCGGTGCAGGTCAAACCCGCCAAGAAGAACAGCACCGGCACCGGGCCGTTGGCGGCCTGCGGTGGCACGAACACGCCGAACTTCATCGGCAGGGCGATCTCGGTGGATGCGTGGCGGTAAAAGCCCTGCACACCGCCAAAGCAGCGGTGCTCGCTCAGCGTCTCCAGGGCCATCAGAACTCCACCACCGCGCGGATGGATTCGCCGCGCTTCATCAAGTCGAAGCCTTCGTTGATCTGGTCCAGGCGCAGCTTGTGGGTGATGAGGTCGTCGATGTTGATCTTGCCTTCCATGTACCAGTCGACGATCTTGGGCACGTCGGTACGGCCTCGTGCGCCACCGAAGGCCGAGCCTTCCCACTTGCGACCGGTGACGAGCTGGAACGGACGGGTCGAAATTTCAGCGCCCGCCTCGGCCACGCCGATGATGATGCTGCGGCCCCAGCCCTTGTGTGTGCACTCCAGCGCATCGCGCATCACCTTGGTGTTGCCGATGCACTCGAAGCTGTAGTCGGCACCGCCGTCGGTGAGCTGGACGATGGCGTCCACCACGTTCGGCACTTCCTTGGGGTTGATGAAGTGCGTCATGCCGAACTGGCGCGCCATGGCTTCGCGTGCGGGGTTCAGGTCCACCCCGATGATCTTGTCGGCGCCCACCATCTTGGCGCCCTGGATCACGTTCAGGCCAATGCCACCGAGGCCGAACACGACCACGTTGGCGCCCGCCTCGACCTTGGCCGAGAAGATGACTGCGCCGATGCCGGTGGTGACGCCGCAGCCGATGTAGCAGACCTTGTCGAAGGGTGCGTCTTCGCGGATCTTGGCCAGCGAGATTTCAGGCGCCACGGTGTAGTTGCTGAAGGTGCTGGTGCCCATGTAGTGAAAGATGGGCTTGCCGTCCAGGCTGAAGCGGCTGGTGGCATCGGGCATGAGGCCCTTGCCTTGTGTGCCGCGGATCAGCTGACACAGGTTGGTCTTGCGGCTCAGGCAGAACTTGCACTGGCGACATTCGGGCGTGTAGAGCGGAATGACGTGATCGCCCTTCTTGAGCGAGGTCACGCCCGGGCCCACGTCCACCACAATGCCGGCGCCTTCGTGGCCCAGGATGGCGGGAAAAATGCCTTCCGGGTCGGCGCCCGAGAGCGTGTAGTAGTCGGTGTGGCAGATGCCGGTGGCCTTGATCTCGACCAGCACTTCGCCGAACTTCGGACCCTCGAGGTCCACGGTTTCAATGGTCAGGGGCTGGCCTGCTTTCCAGGCGACGGCGGCTTTCGTTTTCATGGTGTGTGCGGTGGGTTGGTGAGGTCGGCGTTGAGGTTACCGCAGATGCCATTTCCCCCGGTGCACACCGCCCATGCCTCAGTCCACCGGCGCGCCCCCCTTGAACCACTGGGCAAACAGGGCGCGCTCTTCTTCGGTGAGACCGGTGGCGTTGTTCATGGGCATCAGCTTGGTGACCACCACCTGCTGGTACACCGTCTGTGCGTGCTGCTTGAGCGCCTCGGGCGAGTCGAGCCGCACGTTCTTGGACTGCAGCGCCTCGCCGTGGCACATCACGCAGCGTTGTTCAATCACCGGCTTGAGCTGCGCGTAGCTCACCACATCGGGCACTGCAACGGCCTGCACCGGCGCGGGCCTGAGCCAGACGATGAGTGCGATCAGCACCACGACACCGGCAGCGGCATAAGGCCAGGGGTGCGCGTTGCGACCCAGCTTGAAGCCGTGGCGCATGACGAAAAACTGGCGGATCGCCGCTCCCGCGAACATCATGCCGATCAGGATCAACCAGTTCTGCGGGTGCGTGTAGGTGAAGCTGTAGTGGTTGCTCAGCATGGCAAACAGCACCGGCAGCGTGAAGTAGGTGTTGTGCACGCTGCGCTGCTTGCCGCGTTTGCCGTGGATCGGGTCCACCGGTCGGCCCGCCTTCAGGTCAGCCACCACGGTGCGCTGGCCCGGGATGATCCAGAAGAACACGTTGGCGCTCATGGCGGTGGCGATCATGGCGCCCATGAGCAAAAAGGCCGCGCGTCCGGCAAACAGCTGCGTGGCCAGCCAGGCCGCCACGCACACCAGCACCAGCACGAGCGCGCCCACCTTGGCATCGCCGTTTTTGCTCTGGCCCAGGGTGCGGCAGATCGCGTCATACAACAACCAGAACACCACCAGGAAAGCCAGCGCGCCGGCAATGGCAGCACCCGGGCTCCACACGAACACCTTGGGATCGATCAGATAGACGCTGGGGCTCCAAAGGTACGAAACGAGGAACAGCGCGAAGCCCGAGAGCCAGGTCGAATAGCTCTCCCAATAGAACCAGTGCAGGTGCTGCGGCAGCTTGGGCGGTGACACCGCAAACTTCACTGGGTGGTAGAAGCCGCCGCCGTGCACGGCCCAGAGCTCACCGCTCACACCGTCTTTTTTGAGCTGTTCGTCTTCGGGTGGTGTGAGGCTGCTGTCGAGAAACACGAAGTAGAAGGACGAGCCGATCCAGGCAATCGCCACGATCACGTGCAGCCAGCGCAGCAGCAGGTTGGCCCAGTCGAGCAGGTAGGTTTCCATGGCACCTCAGGGCAAGGTCAAAGCAAGATCAAGGCTTGCGAAGCGGGAAAGTGTATACACATTTTGCGGACAATCAAGTCGTCTCAGCAGTGGTTTCATTGACGTTCACGGCAAGCAACAACTGAGCCACGACCGATGCAGCGATCACCGCCGGCACCTTGCTCTGAATGCCCGGCAAACCGATCGGGCAGGTCACGAGGGCGAGCTCGGCGGCGGTGAAGCCGCGCTCGGCAAGGCGGTGGCGGAAGGTGGCCCACTTGGTGCGGCTGCCGATCAGGCCAATGAAGGCAAGGTCATGGTGCTCGCGCTGTCGCAGCAGACAGGCCGCCACCACATCCAGGTCTTCAGCGTGCGAAAAACTCATCACGAGCACACAAGCTCCGGGAGCCACATCGCGCACGGCGGCGTGCACCGGGTCGGAATGTTCGGTGGTCACTTGCGAGGGCAAATGGGCTGGAAACACACCGTCTCGGCTGTCGATCCAGGTCACATCGAACGGCAGTGGCGCCAGCGCCTGCACGATCGCCCGTCCCACATGGCCGCCGCCAAACAGCGCCAGCGGCGTGTGCCTGGGCCGAAGGCGCTCGCGCAGTTGTTCCGCTTGCGAAGCGTCCACCGGCTCGAAGCGAAGCACCAGCGCCCCCCCGCAGCACTGGCCCAGGCTCGGCCCCAGCGTGATGCGCTCGCGCCACTCGGCCGGCACGTCGTGCGGTTGCAGCGCCCAGAGCGTCAGGACTTCGCGGGCTTGCTGTGTTGCTTTCCACTCCAATTGGCCGCCGCCGATCGTGCCCACTTCGCCGCATGTCGCATCGGCAAAGACCGCCATCCAGGCGCCCGATTCGCGGGGAACGGAGCCGCGTGTGTGCTCAACGGTGACGAGCACCGCCGGGCCTCGCGCCAGATTCAATAAAAAGGTTTCAAGCTCGCCGGACATGTGTGGCGTTGATGTCAAAGAATGTGTATGGAGACGTAAACAGACGCTTGGCAGCCCAGTATCGACCTTACTGTGCGAAACGCCACAGCCCATCCACAATACAGGCCATCCAACCCGCCGTATGCGCGCCCCGCGCGATCGGGCCCGATCAGATCCAACAGGTTTGCCCACATGAGAGACACAGCATCCGCACCGCATCCCGCCGCCCGGCCCGATGCCCCTGTTTCCAACCGCAACGGCCGAACGCCCTGGGCCTGGGTCGGCGTGCTGACCGCCGTGCTGCTCGCTTCGTGCGCATCACCACCCCCACCGCCCCCGCCAGCGCCGCCACCTCCCCCGGCACCCGCGCCCGCGCCACCTCCTCCGGTGTCTGAATTGCCGCCACCCGCCTTCATCTCGCACGCCATGTCGCCGCTGGACTACCGCAAGGACGGCGCGCGGCACATCTACGAGCGCAACGGCCACCGCATCTACAAGGGCCAGTTGCCCCCGCTGATGCACGCGGTCGGTGTGTTGCAGGTCGAGGTGGACAACCGGGGCCATGTGCGCAACGTGAGCTGGATGCGAGCACCGAGCCATGTGCCCGATGTGATGCGCGAGATCGAACGCACCGTGCGTGCCGCAGCACCGTTCCCGGCACCCGTGCGCATGGGCAGCGTGACCTACACCGATGTGTGGCTGTGGGACAAGAGCGGCAACTTCCAGCTGGACACGCTGACCGAAGGACAACGCAGCAAGTAAAGGCAGCACCCCCGCGCCGCCTGCGGCGTCACCCCCTCAAGTGGGCAACGCGTGCGGCCTGGCAGAGCCAGTTCCGCCGCGTTCTGGGTCAAGGCGCGTTCTCCGGCCAGGAGAACGCAGTCTCAGCTTCCCCTGTAAGTCGAATAGCTCCACGGGCTCACCAGCAGCGGCACGTGGTAATGCTGGTCGGCGTGGGCCACGCCGAAGTCCAGCGACACGCGGTTGAGGAAATTCGGCTCGGGCAACGCAACGCCCCTGGCCGCAAAGTAGCCCTTTACATCGAACACCAGGCGGTAGGTACCCGCCTTCAAGCTCGCGTTGTCGTACAGCGGCCCATCGGGGTTGCGGCCATCGGCGTTGAGCGTGAAGCGTTTGACCAGCGTGGCCTGGTCGCCCTGGGTGGTGTGCAGCTCCACCTGCATGCCGGCGGCGGGACAGCCGTGCATGGTGTCCAGAACGTGTGTACTCAAGCCCATGGGCGTCTCTCCGGTGGTGATCAGTCGACTGAAAGTGTATACACTTTTCCGGTTTTCTGGCTATGATGAATCCATGGAAACCTCCAGTACCCTGCACATCGTCGAGTCGCTCACTCGCGCCATCGTCGAGCACCGCCTCAACCCGGGCGCCAAGCTGGCCGAACAGAAGCTGGCCGACCACTTTGGCGTCTCGCGCACGCTGGTGCGGCAGGCGCTGTTCCAGTTGTCGCAGAACCGGCTGATCCGCCTGGAGCCCGCGCGCGGCGCCTTTGTCGCCGCGCCTTCGGTGGAAGAGGCGCAGCAGGTGTTTGCGGTGCGGCGCATGCTGGAAGCAGAAATGACGCGCGCCTTTGTAAAGACGGTGACGCCGGCCAAGCTCAAGGCGCTGCGTGAGCATGTGGCCCAAGAAAAGCTGGCCGTGAACAACGACGACGTGGCCGGGCGCACCGAATTGCTCGGCGACTTTCACGTGCGCATGGCAGAGCTCATGGGCAACCAGGTGCTGGCCGAACTGCTGCGCGACCTCATCTCGCGCTGCGCGCTGATCACGCTCATGTACCAGACCAACCAGGCCGCTGCGCACTCGCACGACGAACACGCGGACATCGTCAAAGCCCTGGCCGCGCGCGACGAAGAACTGGCCGTGCGCCTGATGAACGAGCACCTGCAGCACGTGGAAGAGAACCTCACCTTCGACCGCAAGCTGCCCATCAACGACATTTCGATTGCACTGTCATGACGCTGTACGACGCCACATCAAGCTACCCACGCGATCTGGCCGGTTACGGCCGCCACACCCCCCACGCCCGCTGGCCCAACGGCGCGCGCATCGCCGTGCAGTTCGTGCTGAACTACGAGGAAGGCGGCGAGAACAGCGTGCTGCACGGCGACGACGCGTCCGAACAATTCCTCTCCGAGATGTTCAACCCGGCGGCCTATCCCGCGCGGCACATCAGCATGGAGGGCATCTACGAATACGGCTCGCGCGCTGGCGTGTGGCGCATCCTGCGCGAGTTCGAACAGCGCGGCTTGCCGCTCACCGTGTTCGGCGTGGCCACGGCGTTGCAGCGCTGCCCCGACGTGACCGCAGCGCTGAAGGAACTCGGCCACGAGTTCGCCTGCCATGGCCTGAAGTGGATCCACTACCAGAACGTGATTGAGCCCACCGAGCGCGCCCACATGGCGCAAGCCATGCAGATCATGCAAACACTCACCGGCAGCCGGCCTCTGGGCTGGTACACCGGGCGCGACAGCCCGAACACGCGCCGCCTGGTGGCCGACTTCGGCGGCTTCGAGTACGACAGCGATTACTACGGCGATGACCTGCCGTTCTGGATGAAGGTCCGCAAAACCGATGGCAGCGACGCCCACCAGCTCATCGTGCCGTACACGCTGGACTGCAACGACATGCGCTTCGCCCTGCCCCAGGGCTACTCGCACGCCGACCCGTTTTTCCAGTACCTCAAGGACAGCTTTGACGCGCTCTATGCAGAAGGCGACCCAGCCGGCCTGGACCGCCCAAAAATGATGAGCATCGGCATGCACTGTCGCCTGCTCGGCCGCCCCGGGCGCATCACCGCGCTGCAGCGGTTTCTGGACCACATCGCCCGCCACGACCACGTGTGGGTGGCGCGGCGCATCGACATCGCCCGCCACTGGCGGCAACACCACCCGGCACCGGCCTGAGCCATGACCACCACCCTGAACCAACTCAACAGCGCCTCGCCAGCCGAGGCGCTGCGCCTGCTCGACGGGCTGTACGAACACTCACCCTGGATCGCGGAGCAGGCGCTGGCACAACGCCCCTTCGCATCGCTCGCCGCACTCAAACACGCCATGGTGACCGTGCTGGCCAAGGCCCCGACGGACGCACAGATCGCACTGATCCGTGCCCACCCCGAGCTCGCGGGCAAGGCCATGGAGAGCCGGTCCCTCACGGCCGAGTCGACCAACGAACAGCAGAAGGCCGGGCTCACGAACTGCACGCCCGAGGAGCTCGCGCACATCCAGCGGCTCAACGCCCAATACATCGCGAAATTCGGCTTTCCCTTCGTGCTGGCGGTGCGTGGACCACGCGGCACCGGTTTGTCCAAGCGCGAGATCATCGCCACCGTCGAGCGCCGCCTGGGCAACCCGATGGACTTCGAGCGCGGCGAGTGTCTGCGCAACATCCACCGCATCGCCGAGATCCGGCTCAACGACAAGTTCGGCTTCACACCGGCGATCGGCAACGAGGTGTGGGACTGGCACGAAGACCTGGCACGCCACAGCGATCCGGGGTTCGCCGAGCAGGGCCAGCTCACCGTGACCTACCTGACCGATGCACACCGGGCGTGTGCGGCCGATCTGGTGGCGCGTATGCAGTCGTGCGGGTTTGACGAGGTCGGCATCGACGCTGTGGGCAACGTGGTGGGGGTGTACCGCGCGGGCGCCCACCCCAGCCCTCTCCCAGAGGGAGAGGGAGTGAAGACACTGCTCACCGGCAGCCACTTTGACACGGTGCGCAACGGCGGCAAGTACGACGGCCGCCTGGGCATCTTCGTGCCCATGGCCTGCGTGAAGCAGCTCCACGCAGCCGGCCAGCGCCTGCCGTTCGCCATCGAGGTGGTGGGCTTTGCCGAAGAAGAAGGCCAGCGCTACAAGGCCACCTTTCTCGGTTCGGGCGCACTCACCGGTCACTTCAATCCGGTCTGGCTCGACCAGCAGGACTCCGATGGCGTGACCATGCGGGACGCCATGCGCCATGCCGGCCTGCCCGCCACGCTGGAGGCCATCGGCGCCCTGAAACGCGATCCGTCGAAGTACCTGGGCTTCGTTGAAGTGCACATTGAACAAGGTCCGGTGCTCAACGAGATGGACCTGCCGCTGGGCGTGGTCACCTCCATCAACGCCAGCGTGCGCTACCTGTGCGAGGCCATCGGCATGGCCAGCCACGCTGGCACCACGCCCATGAACCGCCGGCGCGACGCTGCCAGCGCGGTGGCCGAGCTTGCGCTCTACGCCGAGCAGCGCGCCAGCGCCGACGGCGACTCGGTGGCCACCATCGGCATGCTGCAGGTGCCCGGCGGATCGATCAACGTGGTGCCTGGGCGCTGCAAGTTTTCGCTCGACCTGCGCGCACCCAGCAACGCGCAGCGCGATGCGCTGGAGCGCGACGTGCTGGACCAGTTGCGCGCCATTGGCGAGCGGCGCGGCATCGGCCTCATGCTGGAAGAAACCATGCGCGCATCCGCCGCTCCCAGTGCGCCGGCGTGGCAGGAGCGCTGGGAACGCGCCGTGCATGCGCTCGGCGTGCCACTGCACCGCATGCCCAGCGGTGCTGGCCACGACGCCATGAAGCTGCACGAGTTGATGCCGCAGGCCATGCTGTTTGTGCGCGGCCTCAACAGCGGCATCAGCCACAACCCGCTGGAGTCCACCACCAGCGACGACATCGAGCTGTGCGTGAACGCCTTCTCGCACCTGCTTGAGCAACTCGCCATCGAACAGAAGAACTGAACCCATGACCACCGAACAACAACTGGATGCCTGGATCGACGCCCACTTCGACGAGGAGGTGCGCTTCCTGCAGGAACTCGTGCGCGTGCCCACCGACACGCCACCCGGCAACAACGCCCCGCACGCCGAGCGCACGGCCGAACTGCTCGCGGCCATGGGCCTGCACGCCGAAAAACACGCCGTGCCCGCCTCCGAGGTGCAGGCCGCCGGCCTGCAGAGCATCACCAACCTCATCCTGCGCCGGGCCTATGGCGCAGGCAAAACGATTGCCCTCAATGCGCACGGCGACGTGGTGCCGCCGGGTGAAGGCTGGACGCACGATCCCTATGGCGGCGAGATCGTCGACGGCAAGATCTACGGCCGCGCCACCGCCGTGAGCAAGTGCGACATCGCCAGCTTTACCTTTGCCATCCGCGCGCTGGAATCGCTGGGTGCGAAGCTCGCCGGCGGCGTGGAACTGCACGTGACCTACGACGAGGAGTTCGGTGGCGAGGTCGGCCCCGACTGGCTGCTGAAGAAGGGCTTGACAAAGCCCGACCTGATGATCGCCGCCGGCTTCAGCTACCAGGTGGTGGTGGCGCACAACGGCTGCCTGCAACTCGAGGTGACGGTGCACGGCGACATGGCGCATGCGGCGATTCCCGACAGCGGCACCGACGCGCTGCAAGGTGCCACCCACATCCTCAATGCGCTGTATGCCCTCAACACCGACTACCTGAAGGTCACCTCCAACGTCGAGGGCATCACCCACCCGTATCTGAACGTGGGCCAGATCAGCGGCGGCACCAACACCAACGTGATCCCCGGCAAGGTCGTGCTCAAGGTCGACCGCCGCATGATCCCCGAGGAAGACCCTGCTGAGGCGGAGGCCGCGCTGCGCCGCACCATCGCCGACGCGGC
>JAJNQE010000130.1 GCA_021154985.1 Hydrogenophaga sp. | reverse complement strand
GGTGGGGCACACATCGGGGCACTGCGTGAAGCCGAAAAACACCACCACCGCCTTGCTACGGAAATCGGCCATGGTTCGCACCTGCCCGGTGTGGTCGGTGAGCTTGAGGTCCTGTGCAAAAGCAGCGCCTGTGATGTCCGTGCTCTTGAAAGTGGGCGCCTGAGGCGAACAGCCCGCCAGAAAACCACCTGCGGCGAGCCACGAAGCGCTCAACGCCAACACCTTGCGTCGGTTGAAAGGAGGTGCGGGAGCCATCTCTCTCATTTCTTCACCTTGGCCACTTCTTCGGCCACCAGCGCGGCCAGCTGATCGGGCCCGAAGCTGGGCAGGCTGCGGCCATTCACAAAGAAGGTGGGCGTCTTGGTGACTTGCAGCGCAGTAAGGTCTTCAATGTCCTGCTGCAGCAAGGACTGCATCCCGGGTTTCTCGATGTCCTGCCGTGCCTTGGTGATGTCAAGACCCGCCTGCTCCGCGACCTTGAAAGCGGTCTCGATGTTGGGCTGACCATGATCGGCCCAGGCGGGCTGCGCGGCCAGCACGGCTTCAAGCACCGTCTGGTACTTGCCCTGGCTCTTGGACGATTCCAGCAGCTTGACCACCACGTCCGAACCCTGGTGAAACGGCGCGTACCGGATCACGAGTCGCACGTCGTTGGGGTACTGGGCCATCAGGTTCTTGACAATGGGATAGAACGCGCGGCAGGTCTCGCAGGCGGGGTCAAAGAACTCGACGATGGTGACAGATGCGTTTTGCGGGCCGAACACTGGCGAGTGCATGCGCACCAGGCGGGTTTGCTCGGCTTTGACCTGCACCTCCTGCGCGTTCTGCACACGCGATGTGTAGGCATTCATGCCCAGATAGAAGAACAAGGCAACGATGGCCACCAGGCCGATGACGGTGAATTTTTTGGCGTTCATGAACGGGTCTTTCTCAAATAAACAAAAAGCAGGAAGGCGATGGCGATGAAGGCCAGAAGAGATAACCAGGGAATCTGGATGCCGTTCAGGATCTCAAGGCTCTGTTCGCTGCAAGAAGGGCCGGCGCCGCAGGGCACCCACCACTGGGGCACCCACCCGGCGATCAGAGCGGTGTGGTAGCCCGCGATGGCGGCACCACCCAAGGCCAGCGGCAACGCGTACACCGGACCGCGACGGTCTTCGGCGAACGCGGCCATGCCCAGGATAAGCGCCAGCGGGAACATGAAGATGCGCTGATACCAGCAGAGCAGACAGGGCGTCATGCCCATGACCTCGCCGATGAAGAGCGCGCCGAGCGTGGCCGCAAGTGCCACACCCCACGCGGCCATGAGCCAGAGCCAACCTTGCTTCATGAAGGCAGCTCCTCAGGCGCTTTGCCGGTCGGTTGGCGAGGTGGCGCTCTCAATGAAACAAGGCACCAGGTCAGCGCGGCACAGACGATGAAGACATCGGCCAGATTGAAGGCAGGCCAATGAATATTGCGCCAATGAAAATCCAGGAAGTCGACCACAGCGCCGATCTGAACGCGGTCCACGAGGTTTCCACCACCACCGCCCGCCACAAAGGCACCCAGCCATCGGTCCAGCGGTTCGGCTTGCCGCGCCAAGCACACCACCGAAACGACACCCACCACCAGCACCGACACGCCAATGAAGAACCAGCGTTGCCAGCCGCCGGCATCGGCCAACAACGAGAATGCCGCGCCCGTGTTGAGCACATGCACGAAGTTGAGCCAGTCGGTCACCCGAACTGCTTCACCCAGTTCGAGGGTGGTGGAGAAATACGACTTGGTGGATTGATCCAGCAAGAGAAGGATGGCCACGGCGGCGAGCCATGTCCACCTGGGGTTTCGCTGAGTCCAGCGAGCAGTCATGAGAGAGTCCTTCCAATACGATCCTGGGTCAGCCTCCGTCTGAGACGGCGGCCACTTGAAGCCTGGGGATCGGGGAAGTTGTGTCTGTCAGCGCATCAAGCGACAGCGTTCCACCCCGAACCTGTCGGGGCGGACCACTGGGGTCGATACGGTTGCGCATGCCAGGGTAGCAAGCGGTGTTCTGCGAGGTGTTCAAACTTTTCAGAAACTGCGGAGGTGGGCATGAAAGCGGTACTCACCGTGACCGCAGCGGCGCAGTTCGCGTGGCAAGTTCCGCAATCGAGATCAAACCCGCTGTCTCCAACGACCACGCCTTCCACGTCCTTTACTGCCTGCCCATGGCCGGGCTGATGGTGCGTGGCTTGCGGCCCCTGCGTGGCTGGAACGTGGCCGCAGCAAGCCGCAGCCGCAGCAGCAGAAAACTGTAGCGGCAGCAGCGTGAGCATCAACAAGACCAGAAAAGCGCGCATAAGATGAATTTTAAGCGCAGCTATTTCAATGGCTGCGTGCACGGGTTATCAGCTCAGCCAGCTCGGGACGCACGGGTAAAGGCTCGAAGGCGCTCACCGTGGCCCGCCCCGGATTGCCCAGTGGCAGGCGACCGCTCAGGTGACCCAGAGGCACCAGCGCCAGGCGCATCACCTGTCCCATCGCCTCCGGCCAGTCGCGGGTGCGCAGGGACAACTTCAACATCTGTGTGTGGGTCTGCAGGTGCGGCTTGACGTGCAGCTGCCCCACGACATGGGCTGCCTCCAGGTACAGCCAAGCCTGCTCTGCTGAGGTTGCGGTTTTTGCGCCCTGGATCAGCTGGGCGTGGGTGGCGCCGTCAAATCGACAATCGCCCGCTGGTTCAGTGGACGTGGCCATGGCGATCTCCCTTGGCACTGCCTTCACCCAGCTCTCCACGCGCCTGGCGTAGCACCGTCCACCCCCCATGCAGCGCCAGCGCCGCCATCAGGCTGGCCACCGCCAGATCGGGCCAGGCCGAACCGGTACCGAACACGCCGAGCGCGGCCATGAACACCGCCACGTTGCCGATGGCGTCGTTTCGCGAGCACAGCCACACGCTGCGCATGTTGGCGTCGCCCTCCCGAAACGCGTAAAGCATCCACGCCACGGCCATATTGGCCACGAGTGCCAGCAGTGCCACCGCTCCCATGGTCGTGGCCTGTGGGACGCCGCCGTGCCAAACCGACCACACCGCCGCTCCCAGCACATACAGCCCAAAGCCCATCATGCTCACCGCCTTAAGCATGGCCGCGCGGGCGCGCCAGGCCAGGGCAGACGCCAGCACGGCGAGCGACACGGCGTAGTTGAGCGCGTCGCCCGCAAAGTCCACCGCATCGGCCAGCAGCGAGAGCGAGCCCGACTGGAAGCCGGCGCCAATCTCCACCAGAAACATGGCGGCGTTGACGATCAACGCGATCCAGAGGATCTTGCGGTAGCGCGGCAGGTTGACGAGGGACTCGGCCTTGGGGGTGTCGTGTTCACAGCAATGGGCGGACATGGTTTTTCCTTTCGATACCTGCATTGGAAACCCTGGAGCCGCTACAGTGTCAATCACTTGTTTGAACGAGGGCTTTACGATGCAGATCAAGGAACTGGCGCGTGCCACGGGCGTGGATGTGGAAACCATCCGCTACTACGAGAAGCAGGGCCTGCTGCCCAAGCCGGCGCGGCGAGACAACGGGTACCGAGACTACGCTGCGCAGCATCTGGAGCGTCTGTCCTTTATCCGGCACTGTCGTGCGTTGGACATGCCGCTGGCCGATGTGAACCGTTTGCTGGGTTTTGTAGATGCGCCGCTGGCTGATTGCAGCGACGTGGACATGCTGGTGGATGAACAGCTGGCGCGGGTGCGCGCACGGCTCAAGAGCATGCGGGCGCTGGAGAAACAGTTGCTGCACTTGCGGGCGCGCTGCTCGGGCTCGCACGAAGGGCACTGCGGCATTCTGGACGAGCTGGTGTCTGCCGCGCATGGCGAGGCGTGCGCCTGCCATTCAGGATAAAGCCACGTCAAGGATCGGTAAGAATTGAAAACCAGTCATTGCCTTCGGAATCCTGAACGGCTGCATCGTGCTGGATTCTCATTGCCCCTATTTCTTCTGCGAACTTCCGCAACCAGTCTGTACCTGACTCCCGCTGGCCCTTCCATCTCCGATCAAAGAACGGCCTGCTCATCGCCCTCAGGACGCATGTGGGGACCACCTTGTGCCAGCGCCATCCACACATGAAATGGCAAGCGTTCAACGGCGCGGCGCGGTGCACTGCGCGCCACCACCAACGAGCCACGCTCCATTTGAAGCACTCCACATTCGTGCGGCACCTCTTCTGGCTTGGCAATGGGTCGACCCTTGGCGTCTTCACCCAGTACGTACCAAACGGTTCCAGCCATGGCCAGATAGGCGGCGCGTTTGGCCGGTTTTCGAAGGTCGCAAAGCAGATCGGCACGGCTGACTTTGATCTCGTGCACCACCGGCTCCAGGTAAGCTTCTACCGAGCTGCGACGGATAGAGAACACGTCGGGCATCGCCATGCACCAGGTGTGATCCCGACCAGCCTCAGCCAGGCTATTGGTGGAGTGCACATCGTCTGGCAGAAGAAGCTCGTAGGCCATTGGGGAGCCATCATCCACCGGCTGCGATGCGCCTTCGAACAGCGCGCGTGGCAACGGTACCCGCAACATCAATCCCCGCCAGGCCAGCCGGCCCTCTCTGCCGAGTTGGTCGGCCACTCGCTTGACCAGCCTCTCATGAGGATCGCGTGCGTTCTGGTTTCTTGCATGAGATTTGGCCAGCGCATGGATCCCGGCATCCGTCAGGCGCAGCGTTTCGTGGCAATGGCTGCCCACACACCTCTCCAGCAGTCCGGCTGCGAGCAGCTCCACCTCCAGCATGTCCGCACAGGGCCAGCCAGCCGAGCGGTAGATCTCGCGCAGGCGGCGCAGGTGCGCTCGCTTGAGGGGTGGCGCGGACGTGAATTCAGAGGTTTCAGGCTGTGTGTTCACGGTGTTTTCGAATGAACCGAGGGCACCAGGTGAAGACCTGCAGCGCCTCCTGCGCAAGATGTTGATCCATTCGACGGGCTTTCTGGTAACTGGATGAATGTACAGTGTACTATCCGCTCCCCGCCGCAAGTCCGTGGCGAGGAGGCACCGTGTCAGACATCACCCTTTCCGAACCCGCACTTCTCTTGCAAGAGCCTCTCATGGCGTTCAGCCTGGCCACGAGCGTGCACGCGGGCTTCCCCTCGCCGGCAGCGGACTTCTCCGCCAAACGCATCGACATCATGGACCGCCTGGTGGTTCACCCGCAAGCCACCTATGCGATGCGCGTGAGTGGCGAGTCCATGCGGGAGCTGGGCATCTTCGATGCGGACGTCCTCCTTGTGGACAAGGCCGTCAAGCCCAGGCACGGCATGGTAGTGATCGCCATCGTGGACGGTGAATTCACCTGCAAGCAGCTTCACCAGCGCAACGGACGCATCAAGCTCAAGGCCGCCAATCCGACCTACCCGGACATCACGCCCAAAGAGGGGCAGGAGATCGAGATCTGGGGCGTGGTGATCGCATCGATCAAGCAGTTTCAGGTTTGATGGCCGAGTGCGCAACAGAGCTATGCCTGCACCGCTGTTTGCCCTCGTCGACGGTAACAACTTCTACGTCTCCTGCGAGCGGGTGTTCAGACATTCGCTCAAGAACACGCCCTGTGTCGTGTTGTCCAACAACGATGGATGCGCGATCGCACGATCCAACGAGGCCAAGGACCTGGGCATCAAGATGGGAGCGCCTTGGTTTCAGATCAGGCACCTGCAGGAAAGTACAGGCTTGGTGGCGCTCTCCGCCAACTTCGAGCTGTACGGAGAAATCAGTGCTCGCATGATGAGCGTGGTGGCGGCGCTCGGCCACCGCCAGGAGATCTATTCGATCGATGAATCCTTCATCGATCTCAGTGGAGTGCCCGGAGACCTCACCAAGCGGGCGTGCGACATCCGGGCCCGGGTGAACCAATGGGTGGGCATACCGACCTGTATCGGGATCGCTCCCACTAAGACCTTAGCCAAGCTGGCAAACCACATTGCCAAGCAAGCCGAAAGGAAACCCGGCAGCTACCCGGCAGAGCTCGCCCAAGTCGCGGACCTCTCACGGCTGTCCGAGGCAGAGCTCGATGCCCTGCTTGCCGCTACCAGCGTGGGTGAAGTCTGGGGCGTGGGGCGGCGCATCGCCGAACAACTCAAGGCTCAGAGCGTCGGCACGGTGCTGGATCTGAAACGCATGAGCCCAGCCGCGGCTCGCGCAGGGTGGAGCGTGATCTTCGAGCGCACGGTGCGCGAGTTGCAGGGCGAGTCGTGTGTGGACATGGAGGACGTGGCACCGTCCAAGCAGGAGATCGCATGCACCCGGTCCTTCGGCTCTGCTGTTCGAGACCTGGACGAACTCACCGAGGCAGTGTCGGAGTTCAGCGCCCGAGCTGCGCAGAAGCTGCGCGGGCAGGCGGGCGTGACCAGCCAGATCCTTGTGTTCATCCGAACGAGCCCGTTCCGGCAGACGCCTCAGTACAGCCGCTCGCTTGTTGTGCCTCTGCGCCGTCCCACAGCGGACACGGCCGCCATCACCAGCGCTGCTGTGATGGGGCTGAGGGCGATCTTCAAACCTGAATTCGACTACGCCAAAGCGGGCGTGATGCTGCTGGACATCAGTTCCTCCAAAGTGGAACAGCTTGAACTGGACCTGGATGCAGCCGACCATGGTTCAGCTACCGCACGCTCACGGGAGGCAAGACCTCACCTGATGGCCGCTCTGGACTCCGTCAATGAGCGCTATGGCCGCGGCACGCTCAAACTTGCCAGCGCTGGAGCGGGAGTGGTTCCGCGCAACTGGACGATGAAGCAGGAGTTGCGGACTCCGGCCTACACCACTCGGTGGGAAGACATGCCAGTGGTGAGAGCCTGAGGTTTTCTGCCGAACACGGCATCACTCTTTGTGAAATGCGGGATCCTGTGGCTCATTTTTTTGCTCGCGGATGAGTTGCAACGCGATTTCGACGGAAAGCGTTTCTGCTGCTTTCTGCCACGACCATGACGACGGCATGGCGTTGATGTCGAACTCGCTGAACGCCGCTGCAAGTCGCTCTTCAAGGGACTCCCTCATTGCTGTCACCCGCTCTTGATCGATGACCAATCCCTTGGCGATGCGGTGCGCCGTCACCAGGTCAAGTGCAAACCTGACTGATATTTGCAGGTCTCGAGGATCAAGTTCGCTGAGGTCCATGAAGAGAGAAGATACAACCTCTGCAGCCGTCGAGGCAATCGGCGAAACCCGAAGTGGGGGCATGGGTTCATCGAGCGCCTGCTTTGCCTCTTCACTCTAATGGCCATCCAACATCTGCTTGGCCGTCCGCAAGAGACTAGGTGCAGCCTGTGACAGGTAAAACGTGAAGGGCCATTGCGCAGCGTATGCGGCCAGTCGTACCGAAGGGCCGAACTCACGCTGACCGCCATCAAGCCGACCATCAGCTCAGCGGCCGACACCTCAATAAGTATCAGCGATGCGTGGGACAGCTGACCTCATCGTCTCGGGCCGTGAACGACCGGTCCCCGCTCGGGTAGTCGGCTCCAGCCGCCTCATCGGAGACATACGCTGATGTGGGCTCGTGGTCTCAGAGCCGCCGTTCAGGCCGCGTACGGGTTGGTGCAGCCCTACCGAGAGTCGTTCAAGGCCCCTTCATCGTCGCCGTTTGCTCCACAGTCGAAATTTCCTCAGATCTGTGCGACAATCTATCTAGTCCATACAATGGATGATAAAAAGCGTTTAATATCAACCTTTTACAGACATATCGGGCGAAATGAAAGAAGAGCAGTCAGATTTAGCCCAGATGGTACGCTTGGCACTGTCTGAGCAGACGGAAGATGTGCGCCTGTTCGCGGCACGACTTGTCCGCAAGTACCGCGGAACGGCGCCTGACCTTGCCGAGCAGCTTGAGCTATTCCTGAAGTCAAGGCCAGCGCGTAGCGTCTCTACCATGCGCAAGCTGGCGCCACAGCCATCGACGTCTAACGCCTTGCCGGTAGATGACGAATCGCGCCTCTCGCTTCTGAAGGTTTTCAAGGGCGAGCCCGCGAAAGATGCTCCGCTGCTATCAAGTGATGTCGAGGATGTCTTGGGGCAGCTCATCGCCGAGCGCAGGCAGATTGATCGGCTGCGGGCCATGGGGCTTGCGCCGACCCGCTCAGCCATTTTTGTAGGGCCGCCAGGCGTTGGCAAAACGCTTACGGCCCGCTGGTTGGCTGGGCAGTTGAAGGTGCCGTTGTACGTGCTCGACCTGACCGCCGTGATGAGCAGCCTGCTGGGTAAGAGCGGCGCCAACCTGCGGGCGGCCATCGACTTCGCGAAGCGTGAGCCGTGTGTGCTGCTGCTGGATGAGATTGACGCCATTGCCAAGCGGCGCAGCGATGACACCGACGTGGGCGAACTCAAGCGCCTGGTTACCGTGATCCTGCAGGAGGTCGACGATTGGCCCTCCAGCAGCGTATTGCTGGCAGCCACCAATCACCCTGAGTTGATCGATCCGGCGCTGTGGCGCCGTTTCGACCTCGTTGTTCAGTTCAAGACACCCGATGGGCAGGCCGTCAAAGAAGCCATCAAGCGCTTCCTGGGGCCGGACTACGCCCTCTTTGCGCGCTGGATCGACATCCTGGTGTTTGCATTCGCGGGGCACTCATTCAGTGACATCGAGCGCGATGTGCAGCGCTTCAGGCGCGCGGTGGCCCTCGGAACGACCACCGACGCTGATCTTGTCGAGGACTTTATGAAGGCACGCGCCTTGGCTCTCGACAGGCAGGGGCGCATCGATCTGGCGGTGATGCTTGCCAAGCAGACCCGCTTGTCCCAGCACACCGTCTCTGACATCACCGGGGTGAGCAGGGACACGATCCGCAAGTACACGAACGAGAACTCTGCGGAGCGAAAGGCCGCGCCCCGGAGAAAGGCTGACGCATGAGCCAAACCAATTTCCTGATCGGTCGTGGCGAGTTGCTGACCCATGACATCGTCGGCCCGAGGCGCATGCCTGGCAAGGCTGAGGTCTACACCTTCGCGCAGGCGCGGGAGCAGTTGGTGCCCCAATTCAGCAGCGCTGCGCAGGCGCTCGACGACCTGTCTGCCGACGCCTGTCCGGGAGACTTCGCCGTGGCCCGGCTGATGATGAATCCCAGCTTCATTGCTCGCTCCTATTTCCCATCCGGCTTGTTACGCAGCACGGGGCTGGAGTCCATCGGAAGCCGCACCGTCAAGGTCAAACCGAAGGCTTGGACTCGTAGAGGCGAACCACAAGAGACCACAACCACCGAACTGTTCGTCGCCGGGAAGCGCCAAGCCTTCCGTAGGCTCTCGCAGTGGACGGAAGTCATCGACCCGCAGTCCGCCGAGGGAGAGGACCTTACACACATCGAACAGTTCGCCGCCTTCGCGCCGACCGAGCGCATCGTGAACTTGGGCGGCCCAAAGGATCGCTTCTTCGAAGTGGGCTTGCATTTGTTGCCGGACGAAGATCCTGGCCTGATACAGAAGGCCTTCGTAAAGTTTGCCAAGCGGCAGGAGGTCAAGGTCCACACTGAAGTCGATTTCGTCGCAGGCAACCTGTGGTTTGTTCCGGTCGAGGGCAAGGCGCGGGATGTCGAGAGGCTGGCCGGCTTCGCCTTCGTCCGGGTGATCCGGCCGGTGCCGAAGCTGCGCGGCATCCGGCCGGTGCAACGCAGCGGCGGCCCCTCGGTGGGGTGCAGCCTTCCAGCTGAACAGGCTCTGTCGTCCGAGCCCAGAGTCGCCATCCTGGACGGCGGCCTCCCAACGCACCACCCCATCGGTCCCTGGCTGCGCTCGTACCGCAAGCTCGACGAAGATGCCGCCGATGACCCCGATGGCCCCGAGCATGGTCTGGGCGTGACATCGGCTGTGCTGTTCGGTCCGATTCAACCAAATGGCATGGCCGGCAGACCGTTCGCCCCAGTGGATCATCTTCGGGTGCTCGACCAGGATACGAGTGGCGAAGACCCGCTGGAGTTGTATCGCACGCTCGGTCTCATCGAACAGGTCCTGCTCTCGCGATCCTACGAATTCATCAACCTGAGCTTGGGACCAGACCTGGAAGTCGAGGATCAGGAAGTTCATGCCTGGACATCCGTCATCGACGAACTGCTCAGCGACGGCGACACGCTCATGACCGTGGCTGTCGGCAATAACGGAGAACGCGACCGCGAACTTGGTTACAGCCGTGTGCAGGTGCCGTCCGACTGCGTGAATGCGCTCTCGGTCGGCGCAGCCGATGACACGGGCACAGGATGGGCTCGCGCGCCCTACAGTGCGATCGGTCCAGGCCGAAGCCCCGGGGTCGTCAAGCCGGACCTGATGGCCTTTGGCGGCAACCCGGCGTCCAGATACTTCCACGTCCTGGCGCCGAACGCGAAGCCGCTGCTGACGCCCCAACTCGGCACCAGTTTTGCGGCGCCGTACCTGCTGCGCAGCGCGATCGGCATCCGAGCAATCCTGGGCGGCAACCTGACGCCTCTCGCCATCAAGGCCTTGCTGGTCCATTCGGCCGATGCAGGCGAGCACGATCCGATCGAAGTTGGTTGGGGCAAGATTCCCGAGGACACCCTGGACATCATTACCTGTCCGGATGGCGTGGCCAGGGTGGTCTATCAGGGCGAACTGAAGCCTAGCAAGTACCTCCGCGCCAGCTTGCCGTTGCCGAAGGAGGGCCTGACTGGCAATGTCCGCATGAAGGCCACCTTCTGCTACGCATCTCCCACTGATCCGCAGGATGCTGCGGCCTACACCAAGGCCGGTCTTGAAGTCGTCTTCCGTCCGAACGACGAGAAGATCAAGGATGGCAAGAGCAATGCCGACACCAAGGGATTCTTCGACCTGAAGAAGTACGCCACTGAGCAGGAGCGACGGTCGGATCAGGGCAAGTGGGAAACGGTACTCCATGGCGCCAAGACCTTCCGCGGATCCAGCCTCAAGAACCCCGTTTTCGACATCCACTACAACGCCCGCGACGGCGGTGGCCGGGCCAACGGCGCCGAAAAAATCCGCTATGCCCTGATTCTCTCGGTCGAAGCCCCGAAGCACGCCGATCTCTACAACGAGATCTTGCGCGCCTACGCCAAGACCCTCGTGCCGATTCAGCCACAGGTGTCCTTGCCGATCCGAATTCGGTGACCGCGGAAGGGCAAACGCATGCACAGAACGGCCGGACGGTAAAGGAGGCGATCGATGCCGGAACCGTTGAAAAGCAAAGACAAATATGGGGTGTCGTTCGCACGGCCACCCGAGATCGAGGCCTGCCTGGCAAGGCTGGAGTCGCTTGATGCCGCGACACGCCTGCAGGCCTTCGCCGTCGTGTCGAGGAAGAGCAGCGGCTTTGTGCCTTCGGAAGCGCTGACGTATTTCCTGCGGCGCGCTCACGTCGCGGGCGCAAACGATGAGTTCAAGCAGATGTTCGGGCTGCTGATGAAACGGGTCTGTCAGTCCCTGTTTGCAACGGTTTCGGACTCCCGCATGGCCGGGGCGCAAGGCATTCGAGAAGAAATCATGGGCCGATTCGCCGAGCGAATCGCCAAAGACTGCAACGGCAGGTTCGCTATGCTGGACTTCTTTGAAGTGCGGTTCGACTTGGCGTTTGCCCGATTCCGGAGTTCCGTCTTGAGGCAGATCGGGCCTTCGTCCGAACTGACCGAGCCGCTGTCTGCGGACGGCGAGGAAGGGCCGGACATTTCTCGGGAGGTCGAGGACGCCGCAGCCGACTTCCTAGGGGGGGGCTCGCAAAAAATTGACGACCCCGCTTTCCGGTTGGAACTGGACGCTGCGATTGACGCATTACCAGACGATCTGAGACGGGTCGTGGGCTTGCTTCGGCAAGGCTTCCAGATCGACTCGAAGGACCCGAACATCATGACCATCGCGAAGATGCTCCAATGCGATGAGAGAACCGTGCGCAATCGCCGCGACCGTGCATACAAGACGCTCAAGTCTGTTCTGCAGGAGGAGGCATGAATACGCCGAAGTCATTCGCTGCGGACGAGGAATCCGTGCTGATGGCGTTCTCCATGGAACCCAGCCATGGCCGGGAGACACTTGAACGCTACATCGTTGCGTACCCGCAGCATGCGACCGCACTGATCGACTGTTCGATCGATCTGCTTCAAGAGCCGCGGGCAGACGCTGTTCCGACAACCGAGGTGCCGGACAGCGCAGCTGACATGGCTTGGGAGCGATTCGAGCGTGCTTTTCAGCAGCTAGATGCGGAAGTCGCGAATCCGTTTGCCAAGCTCAGTACGAGCAGTTTCAAGTCGCTTGCACGAAGCCTGGACGTCAGCAATCTTTTCCTGATGCGTGTTCGCGCTCGTGCCATCCGTGCTGCCACCATACCCGCCCGATTCGTCGAAAGGCTTGCTTCTGAACTGGGCGCCACCGTTCAAGCTGTGGGTGCATACCTGCAGGGCCCACCCAGCACTGTCTCAGGGCAGGCATTTCGGTCGAGTGTGAAGTCAGGTGTGGACGAACAGATCACGTTCGACCAGGCGGTCGAGACCTCACAGCTCACGCAGGAACAGCAGGCGATTTTGCAGGCATTGTGGGACTAAGCGATGGACGCCGCCGACGCTGATCGCCGGTAGGCATAACGCATGCAGCGAGCGAGCGCGCGGAGCCAGTAGCTATCCGGCCACACCGTCCTTCAGGCGATGCAGGCTAGGCGGTTCATCGCGAAGGCCGATGTGCGCAGTTGCCCGCGTTGCCCGAGCGTCGTTCTCTGTGGTGAGCTGCCCAAGGGTGCGTGGGCGCAAAAAAACTTTGATCGGCCTTTCCGGTCTGGCAACTGGGCTGCGATTGACTGAGTAAGGGGGCCAGAAAGCCTGCAATCCTGCAGGCGATGGCTCTCCAAGAAAGGCAATCGAATGCAAACCCAATTCCATAGCGGCGACGACCGCTCCGATGTCGAAAATGTCGCCTCGGCGATCCGTGAAGGCCGCAGCCTGCGGGCGGCGGCGGTCTACCGGATCGTCGTCCTGGACGACCAGCTCCAGGAGCGTCACGTCGATCTCGCCGATCCGATTCCGACTGCGCGCCAGATCCTGCAAGCCGCCGGTGTGCGCCCGGTTGATGAGCACAGCGTCTACGCGATTCTGACCTCCGGTGAGTTCGAGGATATGCGTCTGGACGAGACCTACGATCTGCGCGGCCGCGACGCGGAGCGTTTCGTCATCTTCCAGACCGACCGCGCGTTCAAATTCACGATCGATGACCGCCAGTTGGAGTGGGGCAAGCCCAGCATCAGCGGCCGCGTGCTCAAGGTGCTGGCCGGCGTCCCGCCGGAGACCTACGACGTCTACCTCGAAGTGCGTGGCGGCGGCCAGGACGTGCTGATCCGCGACGGCGACCTGATCGATCTGGGAAAGCCTGGCATCGAGCGCTTCATCACGCTGATCCGCGACACCACGGAAGGCCTGCTCGCGCTGCCCGACGCGGACGAGCGCTATCTGAGCAGCCACGGCGTGGTCTTCGAGACGGTGAACGACGGTACGCACACGGGTGTCATCTTCACGCAGATGCCCCTGCCCGCCGGAAAATTCAATCACACTGCGGCGGACATACTCGTTCTCCTGCCGCCCGGGTATCCCGATGTCGCGCCGGACATGTTCTATTGCGACCCGTGGTTGACACTGCAAAGCGTGGGGCGTTATCCGACCTGCGCCGACCAGGCCTACACGTTCCAGGGCCGTAGCTGGCAGCGCTGGTCGCGTCACAACCCGGCCTGGCGCCCGGGCATCGACGGCCTGCACACCATGCTCAAGCGCATCGAGCACGCCCTGACGGAGGCGAAGTGATGTCGCCGGCTGCTCTGGACATCGTCCTGCTGGAGCCGCACGAGGCAGCGCTGCGCTCGCTGCTACACAGGGAGAGCGGGGCCGAGGCCTCCGCCTATGTGCTGTTCGGCAAGGCCGACATATCGGCAGACCCCTGGTCGGGCTTGCCTCGTACCAGACTGATCTCGCATGAGGTCATCCCCATAGCGGCCGATGAGATGGTCTCGGCATCGCCGGTCCACGTCACATGGTCTACCCACGGCTTCATGCGCGTTCTCGGCGTCGCTAAGGATAGCGGCTTGGTCGCGGGCCTCGTGCACACGCATCCGAACTCGGCAGCGTTCTTCTCCGACCAAGATGACCGAAACGAGGCGGAGCTCGCCCGGACGGCCTTCAACAAGGGCGTGTCCGGCCTGGCCAGCATGGTGTTCGGCCGCCATGACGCTATGACGGGCAGACTCTGGATTGCACCCAGCGAGACAGTCACGGCATCCTCGATCTCGCTGGTAGGAAGCCAGATAAAGATTGCGCGCGCGGTGGCTGCAGCTGACGAAGATCAGTTCCTGGCGCGGCAGGCTGCGCTCTTCGGCCGAGGGTTTAATCCAGTCGTGCGCGGGCTACGGGTTGGCGTCGTCGGGGGCGGCGGCACGGGCAGTGCTGTCGCAATGCTGTTGACCCGACTGGGCGTCGGCTTTCTAGGGCTGATTGACAAGGACATCATCGATGTGACCAACCTCAACCGCGTGCATGGCTCGCGCGCTGCAGATGTGGCCGCCGGCCTGGCCAAGGTGGACATCATCGCGCGCGAGATTCGCGCAGCCGGTCTCGGGACCCAGGTCGTCACCAAGAAGGAATGGGTCGGCCACCCTGATCTGCGTGACCTGCTGCGCTCCTGCGATGTGCTGTTCGGTTGTACCGACGACCATCAGGGGCGACTTACGCTCAACCGCTTGGCGCACTACTACGGCATCCCATTGATCGATGTCGGCCTGCGCATGCGCTCGGCCCGCAGCGGCGCGGACTACGACATGACGGGCCGCGTGTCGACGATTCGCCCTGGCAACCCTTGTCTAATGTGTCTGGGGGTGGCCGATCCGCGCCGCGCCGCGGCCGAAGGACTCCGGCGCAGCGACCCGGCCGATTTCGAGCGGCGTAAGGCGGAAGCCTATGTGGATGGCGGTGGCGACCCCGCGCCCGCCGTGGTCACGTTTACCACTGCTATTGCCTGCGCGGCAGTTGATGAGCTCACCCAGGGCCTGACCAGCTTTCGCGGTCCCCAGGGCATGACGCACAACAGGATTCGCCGATTCGACCGTATGGAGGACCGTGCCATGACCTGCCGTCCTGTCACGACTTGCCCTGTTTGTGCCAGCCAAGCGAGCTGGGGGCGTGGCGATGTCAATCCATTCCTCGGGGTGATCTGATGCCGGTGAAGCAATTTATCGCGCGGGCGCTCCACCGACTAGGGTGGCTGCGCTTTGATCTTTTAGCGTATCAGGTAGCGCAGTATCCGGGCAAGAACGCCGTGCCGCCAGGCGAGCTGTGGTTGGTCACCGACCGCGGCGTCAAAAAGTGGGCTTGCCTGAGCTGCCCTGGAGGCTGTGGGACTCAGATCTCGCTTTCTCTCAACCCAGATCGGCGGCCGCGCTGGTCGGTCGACACGGACTTCTGGCACCGTCCAACCATCACCCCGTCAATCCACCAACACAAAACGTGTGCGTGTCATTTTTGGATTACGCAAGGCATGGTCGAGTGGTGCCGATGATGTGGACTCCTTGCGTTCAATGGGGAACTGTGCGGCGCGGAGCAAGGCGTCCTTAGCCAAGGCTAAGGACGCGCTGTGTGCAGATCTACAGCGCGCGAATATCGTCACGTTCGGATCGACGGGCAACGAGTTACAGCAGACCTTGGGCTTCCCCCAGTTTCCCGGACGGTTTGCTTAGCCCATTAAGCCTTGCTCAAAGTCGACCGGGCTGAGGAAGTCTAGCTTTGAGTGTTTGCGCACCGGGTTGTAGAAGCGCTCGATGTAATCGAACACGTCGGACCTGGCTTCTTCCCTCGTCCGGTACACCTTGCGGCTGAGCCGCTCGGTCTTCATCGATGAGAAGAAGCTCTCCATCGCGGCGTTGTCCCAGCATTCACCGCGACGGCTCATGCTGCAGGTGATGCCTTGTGCCTTGAGCAACTGCTGGAAGTCGTCACTGGTGTACTGACTGCCCTGGTCCGAGTGATGCATCAGCGAGCTGGGTTTGCCGCGCCGCCAAAGGGCCATCAACAAAGCGTCGCTCACCATCTTGGCCTGCATGGTGTCGCTCATCGACCACCCCACGATACGGCGTGAGTACAGGTCCATCACCGCCGCCGCATACAGCCAGCCCTCAGCCGTCCAGATGTAGGTGAAGTCGGCCACCCACTTCTGGTTCGGGCCACTGGCCTGGAAGTCGCGCTGCAGATGGTTGGGCGCGATGTGGTTCTCAAGCCTGCTGCCCGTATCACCTGGTAGCCTGCGCCGCTTGTGGCGGGCTTGCAGCTTGGCCAGGTGCATCAGCCGGATGACCCGGTTCATC
>JAJNQE010000125.1 GCA_021154985.1 Hydrogenophaga sp. | reverse complement strand
CAGCCGCGTGCCAGCCGCTGGTTGTACCAGTCCTCGGGCGCGCTGCCGGTCACCCTGCGAAAGCGGTCATGCGGGTCGAGCACCTCGAACAGGTTGACCAGCCGCACGCGCCAGGGATGGCGGTGATGCGGCAACACGGACTGCAACGCCAGCGCCGAGGCACGGTGACCGCCACCTGCGTTGAAGTAGACCAGGTCGACGGTGGTGGCTGTGGGCATGGCGCGCTCGCTGGTGGGGCAGGTCGCCGCGGCAGGGGCTGCGCCTGTGGGCGCCAGTAGAGCGCCTTTGTGTGACACCAAGGTTTCAAACCACCCGGCGGTGCGAACCGCGCGGTGTCAAGAAATGCACATCCGTTGCCGATACCGGGGAGGCGGGGAAGCCACCAGCAGGCACGCCGCGCCAGTTTCCTTTACAAAGCAAGAGCCCCCGAGGTGATCGACCGCTGGAGACCGCCGTTGTTGAATAGCCCACCCACCGCCACCGAAGACCACCGCCAGCTCGATGAACTGACCGAGCTGGTGCCGGGCGCCTTGCTGCGCTACCGGGTGCACGCCGACGAGCGGGCCGAGCTGCTCTACATCAGCCGCTACGCGCTGGACATCTGGGGCGTGACGGCCGACGCCGCCATGGCCGACGAATCGCTGCTGTGGCGCACCGGCGAGCGGCAGGCGCAGATCGAGCTGCGCGAATCGTTCATGCAGGCGGTGCGCCAGCGCCGGATCTGGTGGCACGAATGGCAGATCAAGGACGCGCGGGGTCGATCGAAATGGCTGCGGGGCACGGCCAAGCCGCTGGAGCAGATGGACGGCAGCGTGCTGTGCACGGCCTTCATCATGGACGTGACCGAGAGCATCCGCGCCCGCGCGCTGGAGTACGCGGGCGACGTGCGCCACCGCCAGATTTTTGACAACGTGCCTGGTCTGGCCGTTCAGGGCTACGGACCCGACCTGATCGTGACCTACTGGAACGCGGGCTCCGAGCGGCTGTACGGCTTCACCGAGCAGGAGGCGCTGGGGCGCAGCATGCTCGACCTGGTGGTGCCGCCCCACATGCACGAGGCCTTCAAGGCCACGGTGCAGCACATGGTGCAGACCCGCACACCGGTGCTCTCGGGCGTGCAATGGCTGCGCCGCAAGGACGGCTCCAGCGTGGAAGTGCATTGCAACGAGGTGTTCACCCAGCACCCCGAGCGCGGCACCGAATGTTTCTGCGTCGACTTCGACCTGACCGAGCGCCGCGCCGCCGAAGACCAGCGCCTGGCATTGGAAATGCAGTTGCGCGAGTCGCAAAAACTCGAAGCCCTGGGCACGCTGGCCGGTGGCGTGGCGCACGACTTCAACAACATCATGGCCGCCATCCTGGGCAACGCGCGGCTCGCGCTGGAAGACGTGCAGAACAACGACCCGGCGGCCATCAGCCTGCAGGAGATCCTGAAAGCCGGCGGCCGCGCGCGCGACCTGGTGCAGCGCATCCTCTCGTTCAGCCGGCGCCAGGTGCTGGAGCGGCGCGTGATCGCACTCAGCGCGGTGGTGGACGAGTCGGTGCGGCTGCTGCGCGCCACCCTGCCCAGGACGATGGTGCTGCGCGTGGTGTGCGATCCGCAGACACCGCCGGTGCTGGCCGACGCCACGCAGATGCAGCAGGTGCTGCTCAACCTGTGCACCAACGCCTGGCAGGCCATGCCCGACCTGGCCAGCGGCAAGCTGCACATCGAACTGCGGCCCCACCGGGGCGCACCGCCGCAATCCCGGGTGGTGAGCGCTGTGGTGAACCCACCCACCGACTGGCCCGAGGTCAATGTGTGTCTGTCGGTGAGCGACAACGGCGCGGGTATGAGCGCTGCGACCATGGAGCGGCTGTTCGAACCCTTCTTCACCACCAAGCCCCCGGGCGAAGGCACGGGCCTGGGTCTGGCGGTGGTGCACGGCATCCTGCGCGACCACCAGGCGGCGATCGAGGTGGACAGCGCGCCCGGCCGGGGCACCACCTTCTCGCTGTATTTCCGCGCCGCCGGGCAACTGGAGCTGTCGCCCGAGCCGGTGGACGAGCCCCGCAACAGCACCGCGCGGGTGGCGGGTGGCCTGGCGGGCACACGCATCCTGTATGTGGACGACGACGAGATGATCAACCACCTGATCGGGCGCCTGTTGCAGCGCGGTGGCTTTCAGGCCAGCGTGTACCGCAACCCGCGCCAGGCGCTGAGCGACGTGCGCGAGGGCCTGGCGGTGTATGACCTGGCCATCCTCGATTTCGCCATGCCCGGCCTCTCGGGCCTGGAGCTGGCGCGCGAACTGCGGGCCCTGCACCCCGGGCGCCCGGTGGCCATCACCTCGGGCCACATCGGCGAAGAACTGAGGCGCCTGGCGCCGTCGGCCGGCATCGCCGACCTGATCCCCAAAACCAACACCTGCGAAGAACTGTTCGAGGCCATCGAGCGCCTGGCCAGCCGGGTCTGCCGCCCGCCGCAAGTCTGAACCTTGGCGTCAGGCGCTGGGGGCAACGCCGACGACAATGGCGGCCCGATTCAACCCCCGCAGGAGCCCACACATGAAAGCCGCGTGGTACCGCCGCAATGGCCTGGCCCGAGACGTGCTGGAAGTGGGCGAATTGCCCACGCCACAACCCGGCCCTGGCGAAGTCCGGGTGCGCATGCACACCTCGGGCGTCAACCCGTCGGACGTGAAGTCGCGCCTCAAACGCCCGTTGAACGCGGATCTCGTGGTGCCGCACAGCGACGGTGCCGGCGTGATCGACGCGGTGGGTGCGGGCGTACTGCCCGAGCGCATCGGCCAGCGGGTCTGGCTGTGGAACGCGCAGTGGCAACGGCCCATGGGCACCGCCTGCGAGCAGGTGGCGCTGCCGGCCACACAAGCCGTGCCGCTGCCCGACGGTGTGGGTTTTGACGAGGCCGCCTGCTTCGGCATCCCCGCGCTCACTGCACTGCAGGCCGTGCACCTGGCCGGTCCCCTGCAGGGCAAGACGGTGCTGGTGACCGGCGCGGGCAACGCGGTGGGTCACTGCGTGACCCAGCTCGCGGTGCTGGGAGGCGCCCGCGTGATCGGCACAGCGGGCTCACCCGAGCGCCAGCGACACGCGCGGGATGCGGGCGCGGCACACGTGATCGACTACAAGACCGAGGCCGTGCCGGCTCGCGTGGCCGAACTCACGCAGGGAGCCGGTGCGGACGTGGTGATCGACATGGACTTCGGCGGTACCGCCGCGCTGCTGCCGCAGGGCATCCTGAAACCTCACGGCCAGGTGGTGTGCTACGGCTCCAACCAGCCGGCCGACGTGACGGTGGACTTCCGAACGCTGTTGTTCAACTCCCTGCAGCTGACGTTTTTCATCGTCTACGAACTGCTGCCCGCCGACCGCGCGCGCGCCATCGCAGACCTGCACACGCTGCTGCGCGCAGGGCAGTTGCGGCACACGGTGGCGCAGACCTTTGCACTCGACGACATCGCGGCGGCCCACGAAGCCGTGGAGACCGGCCGCGCGGTGGGCAACGTCGTGATCCGCCTGCGCGATTGACCGCGTGCAAGCCCCCGCAGCATGACCCCCACCCTCACCGCCGCAGCCCTGCCCTACCCGGCGCTGGCGCTCGAAATTGAAACCCTGCTGCGCGACCCCACGGTGGTGGTGCCCGCGCGCACCGTGCAGGCACTGGCCGGCGGCGGCAGTTTGTTTGTAATGCCGGCGGCCGACGCACGCGTGGCCATCTCCAAGCTCATCACCTTCATCCCCGACAACGCCACGCGCGGCCTGCCCGCCATCCAGGGCGACATCGTGGTGTTCGACGCGGTCACGGGTCAGCGCACCGCCCTGCTCGACGGCCCCACCGTCACCGCGCGGCGCACGGCTGCCGTGTCGCTGCTGGCCGCGCAACGGCTCGCGCCGCGCACCGACGGGCCCTTGCTGATCGTGGGTGCGGGCGTGCAGGGCCGCTCGCATCTCGAAGCGTTTCACCACGGCCTGGGCGTGCAGGAAGTGTGGGTGGCCTCGCGCAGTGTCGCGAGTGCCGACGCGCTGGTTCAACACGCACGGGGCCTGGGCCTGCGCGCGCACCGCGTGGACGATGCCGACGCCGCGCTGGCCGACTGCCCACTGGTGGTGAGCTGCACCTCGGCCCAAGGCATTGCCTTGCGCGCCAACCCGCGCCTCGATGCCTTTGTGGCCGCCGTGGGTGCCTTCACGCCGCGCATGGTGGAGTGGGCGCCCGAGGTCTGCCGCTGGCTGGCCGAGCAGGGCCGGCTGGTGGTGGACACGCGAGACGCCGACCATGAAGCGGGTGACCTGCTGCAAGCCGGCATTGATGTGTCGGCGCTGCCCACGCTGGCCGATGTGGTGCGCGAGCCCGCAACGCAGCGGCGCAGCGGGCCGGTGTTCTTCAAGAGCTGTGGCTGGGCCGGCTGGGACCTGGCGGCGGCGCGGCTGGCCCTGCAGCGCTGACCACTATCGATACGTGGCCAGGTGGATGCTGGTCTCGGTGCTCTGGATGCCCTTGATCAGCCGGATGCGCTCCAGCACCTGCGAAAGCTCGCTCATGGAGCCGGCGCTGAGCTCGGCCAGCAAGTCCCAGCGGCCGTTGGTGTCGTGCAGCGCGGCCACGCCGGGCTCGCCCAGCAGGCTGGCGATCACCGCGCGCGTCTGGTTGCCGTCCACCAGCACCGCCATCCAGGCGCGGATGCGCTCGGGCTCGGCCTCGGGCCGCAGTCGCACGGTGTAGCCCACGATCAGTTGCTGGTCTTCGAGCTTGCGGATGCGGTTGGTGACCGTGCCGCGCGACACCTTGAGCCGGTGCGCCAGCTCGGCCACGGTGGCGCGCGCGTTCTGGCGCAGTTGGGCAATGAGGGCCTGGTCGATGTCGTCCATGCGCGCATTTTGGCACTCAAGGCTGCCGTTTTGCTGCATTTCCTTTGCATACGGCAAGTTTTTGCCGATTCACATTGCCGCGAGACCGCGAGACACTGGCTCTCATGACTTCGAGCCCCACCATGAACCCTGCCCACACCCTCTTTCTGAGCGCGCCCGCCGCCGCCACCCTGATCCAGCGCCACGGCATCCCGCCCACCCTGCGCGGCATGCGCGACACGATTGCTGAAGACTTCGCCCGCTGGGCCGACTTCGACAAATCGGCCCGCGTGGCCAACCACAGCACCCATGGCGTGATCGAGCTCATGCCGATCGCCGACGACACGCTCTACAGCTTCAAGTACGTCAACGGCCACCCAAAGAACACCCGCCTGGGCCTGTCCACCGTGATGGCCTTCGGCGTGCTCGCCGACGTGGCCACCGGCACGCCGCTGCTGCTGTCCGAACTCACGCTCACCACCGCGCTGCGCACCGCGGCCACCTCGGCGCTGGCCGCGCAAACCCTGGCCCGGCCCGAGAGCCGCGTGATGGCCCTCATCGGCAACGGCGCGCAGAGCGAATTCCAGGCGCTGGCCTTCCAGCACCTGATGGGCATCACCACGCTGCGGGTGTTCGACGTGGACAGCGCGGCCACCGCCAAGCTGGTGTTGAACCTCGCCGGCAGCGGGCTGGAGATCGTGGTCTGCGAGAGCACCGCAGACGCCGTGCGCGGTGCCGACATCGTCACCACCATCACCGCCGACAAGACCAACGCCACCATCATCACGCCCGACATGCTCACACCCGGCATGCACATCAACGGCGTGGGGGGTGACTGCCCGGGCAAGACCGAACTGCACGCCGACGTGCTGCGGCGCGCCAGCGTGTTCGTGGAGTACACGCCGCAAACCCGGGTGGAAGGCGACATCCAGCAGATGTCGGCCGACTTCGCGGTGACCGAGTTGCACGACGTGTTGGCCGGCCACGCGCCAGGCCGCACCCACGCCGACCAGATCACCGTGTTCGATTCGGTGGGCTTTGCGCTGGAGGACTACTCGGCCCTGCGCTTCATGCATGCACTCGCCATCGCGCAAGGCATGGGCACCACGGTCTCGCTGATCCCCGACCTGGCCGACCCGAAGAACCTGTTTGGCGCGCTGCGGCCGCAGACCAGCACGCTGCGCCTGGTGGCCTGAACACGAACCGGCGCCTGGCTCAGCCCGCCCGCTTGAACGTGAGCCACTGAACCCCCAGCGCCAACACCAGTGCACCACCGAACGCGGCCGCCGTGCCCCAAGCGGGGAGCGCCAGTGCCAGCACAAAGCAAAACACCACAAACGCGTACAGCCCCTTGACCAGTCCACTGAGCAGGTGGATGGCGCCCTGACCGCCCCAGGCGATGTGGGAGAACACGCCCAGCACCAGGCCCATGATGGGGAAGATGGCGAACATGCCGCTGCCCACCGGGCCGAGCTCGGACGCCGACAGCGTGACCGTGGTGACCAGAGCGCCAGCCGCCGTGCAGCGCACCGGCAGTTCCCAACGCGACACGGCGCGCCCCGGGTTCACGAACACGGTGCGGGGCATGGCGCGTGCGGCCAGCGGCAGCCCCACCAGCGCCATCGCCAGCGCGACCCAGGGCGAGGGTTGCAGGCTCACCAGCACCCAGCCCAGCAGCGCAAACGCGGCCACACCCGCTGCGGCGCACAGCGGCCAGCGCCAGCGCGTGGCCATCCAGGCGTAGGTGACGCCAAAGGCCACATTGCCCAGCACCGCCATCAGGGTCACGTGGGCAGCCTGCGCAGCAAAGGGCGCGCCCTGGTCGAGCGCGATGAAGAGCAAGGTCGGGCCCGCCACCACGGGAAAGCCCGAGAGCCAGCCCGCCATGGCCGGGCCCCAACGGCGCCCGGCCAGCGTGATCAGTGCGACCAGGCCGGGGACGAGAAAGAGTTTGAGCAGCAGCACCGGGGGCAGGCGTTCGCAGCGGCGTCAAGACAGCGGTGGCCGCTGGCTCGTCCGTTCAGCGCTGGCCGATCCGCACGTCGCCAAACACCGGTGCGTGGCCATGCGGCAGGCAGCGCAGCAACTGACGGGGTGGCACCACGGTGCCGCCCAGCTGCGCTGCGGCGCGCCACGGCCAGCGAGGATCGTGCAGAAAACCGCGCGCCAGTGCCACGATGTCGGCCTGTCCGTCGTGCACGATCTGTTCGGCGTGCGCCG
This sequence comes from Hydrogenophaga sp., assembly GCA_021154985.1. Lineage (GTDB taxonomy): Bacteria > Pseudomonadota > Gammaproteobacteria > Burkholderiales > Burkholderiaceae_C > Hydrogenophaga. The sequence goes on along the minus strand of JAJNQE010000125.1, from coordinate 20,759 downwards.
GGTCGGTGATGAGCCCGACCGTCACCACCGGAATCGTCACCGCGGCCTTGACCTCGGTCGCAAAGTGAACCTGGTAACCCGGCCCGACCGGGATCTTTTGCTGGTACGACAGGCCACCGGACGAGATGTCGAGGAAGCTGCAACCCGCGGCCTCCAGGCGGCGCGACATGGCCACCGTTTGTTCGATGTCCCAGCCGCCCTCGGCCCAGTCGGTGGCCGACAGGCGAACGCCCACCGGCAGGTCGACGCCGGCGGCGGCCCGCACCGCGTCGAACACCTCCAGCGGCAGCCGCATGCGGTTCTCCAGCGAGCCGCCGTAGCGGTCGGTGCGCTGGTTGGACAGCGGCGACATGAACTGGTGCAACAGGTAGCCGTGGGCCATGTGCAGTTCGATGGCGTCAAAACCGATCGCGCGTGCGCGGCGGGCGGCCTGGGCGAACGACTGGACCACGTGGCGGATGTCGGCCTCGGTCATGGCGTGCGGTGGTGGTTCGTCGGGCTTCTGCGCCACGGCCGAAGGGCCCTGCGGCAACCAGCCACCGTCGGCCGGCGCGATGAGCGAGCCGCCGTCCCACGGCGCACGGCTGGAGGCCTTGCGCCCGGCGTGCGACAGCTGCAGCGCCAGCGGGATGCGCGAGATCGAGCGCACCGAATCCACCAGCCGCTGCAACTGGGCCTGGTTGTCGTCGTTGTAAAGGCCCAGGCAGCCGGGCGTGATGCGGGCCTCGGGGCTGACCCCGGTGGCTTCCACACACAAGAGGCCGGCACCCGACATGGCCAGGCTGCCGAGGTGGGCGAAGTGCCAGGCGACGGGGTTGCCGTCGACAGCGCTGTACTGGCACATGGGGGAAATCATGATCCGGTTGGGCAAGGTCAGCGGACCCAACTGGAGCGGCGAGAAGAGATGGGATGTCGTCATGGCGTGCAGGCAACAGGGAGTGGGTCAGGCGCCGTGAAGGGCGGTTTCGATGGCGAGGCCGATGGACAGCAGGCGCTGGTCGTGCAGGCGCGGTGCGGCGAGCATCAGGCCCACCGGCGCGTCACCCGGGCGGTGGCACGGCAGCGAGATGGCGCAGCCGTCCAGGAAGTTGATCAGCGTGGGGTTGCGCAACAGCAGCAGGTTGGTCTGCGTGTACACCTCGTCGCTGGCGGCGGTCTCGGCGAGCTTGGGCGCGATCACCGGCACGGTGGGCATCACCAGCGCGTCGTGGTCGGCCACCAGGGTCTGCACCTCGGCGATCCAGGCGGCGCGAGCTTGCAGCACGTCGATGTAATCGGCGGCCGACATGGCACCGCCGCGCTGGATGCGCGACGACACGCGCGGGTCGTAGCGCGCGCCACCGGACGCCAGCAGCTCGCGGTGCCAGGCCCAGGCTTCGGCCGCGACCAGCCCGCCCTTGGCGTTGATGCTGCCCAGGCGCGCGAACGCGGGCACGGCGATCTCGTGCACCACGGCACCCAGCGCCGAGAGGCGCGCAAGCGCGCGCTCGAAGCTGTGCGCCACCTGCGCATCCACACCGTCCATCACCAGCGTGCTGGGCAGGGCCAGGCGCAGGCCTTTGAGCGAGGCGGGGCGCAACACGGCGGGTGCTTCGCCGCTGAGGATGGCATCGAGCTGCGCGCAGCACGCCACGCTGGGCGCGATCGCGCCGATGGAGTCCAGGCTGGTGGACAAGGGCAGCGCGCCTTGTGTGGGCACCCGGCTGGCCGTGGGCTTGAAGCCGACCAGGCCGCACAGCGCCGCCGGAATGCGCAGCGAACCCCCGGTGTCCGAACCCAGGCCGGCAAGCGCCATGCCGTCAGACACCGACACCGCCGCGCCGGAAGACGAGCCGCCCGGGATGCGGCCGGTGGCGCGGTCCCAGGGGTTGAGCGGCGTGCCGAAGTGGGGGTTGATGCCCAGGCCGGAGAACGCGAACTCGGTCATGTTGGTGCGGCCCACGATCACCGCACCGGCCGCCTTCAGGCGCTGCACCGCCACCGCATCCGTGGTCGCAGCGGGATGGTCCTGCAACACCACCGAGCCGGCTCGCGTGGTGTCGCCCGCGACGTCGAACAGGTCTTTGACGGAGATGGGCAGGCCCTCGATGCCGGAGCGGGCCTGTCCCGCCGCCAGCAGCATGTCGGACACCACGGCCGACTGGCGCGCCGCTTCTGCGTAAACGCGGGTGAAGGTGCGGGCGCCCTCGCCTTCTGGGGATGCGATGCGCTCCAGCGCCTGGTCCACCAGCTCGTGTGAGCTGGTGGTGCCTTCGCGCAGGGCCGATGTGCAGTGGCTCAGGGTGACGATGGGGTGCATGGCGGTCTCCGGGGGTTCAGGCCACTTCGGGCAGGACTTCAACAGCGTAGCGGTGCTTCAGGCTGCGCCCGCTGCGGGGGTCGAACAGTTCCATGGTGAAGGCGGTCGAGGGCCGGATACCGCCGATGGCGCCCACCGTGCCGCAGCTCATGGCCACACCCGCAGGCAGCGCGGCCGCGCCACCCAGGTAGCCTGCGATCAGGTCGGTGGGCGTGCGCAGCGCACTCAGCGCGCCTTCCTGGTACAGCACCTCGGCACCGTTTTCTTCAATGAACGAGCGGATCACCAGTTCGTCCCAGTGGCCGGCCACGTCGGCGAAGCGCCAGGCGGTGGTGCCCACCGGTTTCACGCACAGCTGTTTGGACAGCGCCACGCTGTGCGACTCCAGCTTGCGGTCGGTGTGGTCGGAGGTGAGGCTCACATACATCTCGCCGTCGACCGTGAAGACCAGGGTCTCGACCTCGCCCGACGAGTGCGGGCCCACCGCCTGGATGCGGGGGGACTGGCTGAGCTGGTTCTCGGCCACGCGGTAGTACAGGGGCACGGCGCTGGGGCGCGGCACGCCGATGAGCGCGAGCTCTTCGATGTGGTGCTCGATGGCATCGCGGTCGCGGCCAGCCCAGCCGGCCACGATGAAGGTGTGCACGTCGGTGCTGAGGGTGCGCGAGGCTGTGCCCGCGTCAAGCTGGAAGGAAAGCTTCATGTGAGACCTGAAATGAGAGGATGGAAGAGGTGTGTGCCGGCGTCAGCCCAAGGCGCGCGGCAGCCACAGGGCGATGTCGGGGAACACGGCAAGCAAGGCGACCATGAGGAACAGCGCCGCCACGAACGGCAGGCTGCCCACGATCACCGCGTTCATGGAGCCGCTCTTGCGGATGCTGTGCACCACAAAGAGGTTCATGCCCACCGGCGGTGTGATGAGGGCGGTCTCCACCATCAGGATGATGAGGATGCCGAGCCAGATCGGATCGAAGCCGAGCGCGATCATCACCGGTGCGACGATGGGGATGGTCACGATCATCATGGAGAGGGTTTCCATGAAACAGCCCAGCACCACATAGAACAGCACCACCACCAGGATCATCATGGCCGGCGAGAGGCCCAGGCCGCCGATGCTCTTGGTGAGCGTGTCGGTGAGGCCGGTGGCGCTCATCACGAAGTTGAGAAAGCCCGCAGCGATCACGATCAGCATGATCATGGCGGTGGACTTCATCGTGCCCTCCAGGGCGTCGCGCAGCATGCGCAGCGAGAGCTTGCGCGAGAACGCCGCCAGCACCAGCGCGCCCACCACCCCCAGCGCGGCGGCTTCGGTGGGTGTGGCCAGGCCGGCGTAGATGGAACCCACCACCAGGAAGAAGATGCCCAGCGGCGGCAGCAGGTGCTGCAGGCTGCGCAGCCGCTCGCCCCAACTGGCCTGGATGCGTTGCCCGCCCCACGCCGGTTTGGCCAAGCAGGCCACGACCACCACCAGCATGAACAGGCTGGCCAGCATGAGGCCGGGGATGATGCCCGCCAGGTACAGCTTGGGCACCGACGAGTTGGTGAGCACGCCGTAGATCACCAGGTTGATCGAAGGCGGTATGAGGATGCCCAGCGTGCCGCCGGCGGCGATGCTGCCGAGAAACAGCGGTTCGTTGTAGCCGTAGCGTTTGATCTGCGGCACCGACACCGTGCCCACCGTGGCTGCGGTGGCCACACTCGATCCGGAGGTGGCGGCAAACAGGGTGGAGGCCCCGATGTTGGCGTGCATCAGGCCGCCCGGCAGCCATGAGAGCCACAGCGCCATGGCGCCGTACATGCGCTCGGCAAAACCGGCGCGCAGCAGGATCTCGCCCAGCATGATGAACATGGGAATGGCCACCAGCAGGAACTCGTTGCTCGAGCTCCAGGCCAGTTCGCCCATGGCGCGGCTCAGCGGCAGCATGGAGAACAGCGGGTCGAGGATGAGTCCGAGCACACCGAGCGCGGCCGCCACGGGAATGCTCAAACCAATGAGCACCAGCAGGATGAGGACAGCGGTGGCGATCATGAGCGTTCCCCCCGGATGATGCGTTCGCCTTCAAGGACCCCTTCTTCGGCCTCTTCCCTGGCGGAAATCACGCCGCACAGCGCCTTCACCGCAGCCAGGTCGCCCGTGACCATGGCGACCGAAGCGCGGGTCAGCATGAGCGCGAGCACCACACACATCCACACCATGCCCAGCACCCACAGGCCCTGCGGAATCCACAGCGGCGTGGCCAGCGGCGTGTTGGCCGCGGCGTCGCGCACAAACGAGGTCTCGGCAACCGAGTACGCGTGCCAGGTGAGGAACACCATGAACACGCCCAGCGCCACGAGCGAGAGCCAGTCGAGGAAGGCCGAGACGCGCACCGGCAGGCGTTCGTAGATCACGTCCACGCGCACATTGGCGCGCTGCAGCACCACGAAGGCCAGCGCCCACGAGGTGCTGATGGCAAACACGTAGCTGGAAATTTCGTCCGCACCACCCACGGTGATGTTGAAGAACTTGCGCACCAGGATGTCGTAGGCGATGAGGAAGACGGCGGCCAGCGTGAGCGCGCCGCCCGCCCAGACGGCGGCCCGGGAGAAGGTCTCGGCCAGCCGCAGCGCGCGGCCCAGCCAGGGCAGAGGGGGTGAGGGGTTCATGGGGAATCCAGTGAAGGCCAGGCACACCCGAAAGCCCGAAGCGCCCCACCGGGGCGCTCGGGGCTGCGGGTCGGCGCGCTTACTTGCGGGCGGTCAGGCCCAGGCTCTTGCCGATGGTGGCGTTGAAGTCGGCCACGCACTGGGCCGAGCAGCGGGCGGCCCACTTGGGCAACACGGTGTCCTGCATGGTTTTCTTGAGCAAGGCGCGGTCGGCCTCGGAAGGCTGGACCAGCGTCATCTTGCCCTTGACCGGCTGCGGGCAGGCGGCGGCGCCGGTGTTGCAGTCGTAGCCAAGCTGGGTCTGGGCGGCAGCGCCGTTCCACATCGCGTCCAGCATCTTGTCGATGTTGGTCTGCAGGAAGGTCTGCACCTTCGGGTCAAGGCGGTCCCAGGCCTTCTGGTTCACCGCGTGGATCTGCGGGTTCCAGTTGATCGGCAGGGCCACCAGGTGGGTGGACACCTCGTACCACTTGGCCGAGTAGCCCGACATGGAACCGGTGATGGCGCAGTCCACCACCTTGTTCTGCATGGCCGGCACCACTTCACCAAACGCCATGGTGACGCTGGTGCCGCCCAGGGCTTCGATCAGCTCGGCCTGGGTGCGGCTGCTGGTGCGCACTTTTTTGCCCTTGAGGTCGCCCAGGCCCTTCATGTCGGCGTTGCAGAACAGAACCTGCGCCGGGTAGGGCGAGAGGCCGAGCAGCTTCACGCCGTTGGCGCCGCCGTACAGCCTTTCATACACCGGCTCGAAGGACGCCACCACCTGGCGCTGGGTCTTGGCGTCGGTGGTGAGACCGGCCAGGTCGACCGCTTCGTTGATGGGATCGTCGCTGGCGAAGTACGACAGCGTGGCGGTGCCGAACTCGACCACGCCCTGCGACATCAGGCGCAGCAACTCGGGACCCTTGAGGCCCATTTCGTTGAAGCCCTTGATCTCGGCCGTGACCTGACCGCTCGACAGCTGCGGCACGGTCGTGGTCCAGAAGGGCTTTTCGAAATCGTTGTAGGGCGCGAGGTTGCTCAGACCGCCGACGATCTTGAGCTGGGTCTTGGGCAGGGGCTGGGCGTGCACGGAGGTACCGACCAGCGCAGCCAGGGCTGCCGTGAGGATGAAACGCAAATTCATGACTGATGCTCCTAGGAACGGGGACAAAAGATCGCACCGGGAATGGGACCACCCCAGGTGCGCGGACCGAAAACCACGCCATGCACGGCCTGTGCAAAGTGGCTCCATTCTGACATTGTTGTGAAATTTCACATCAGGGTTAACGAGATATCAGACGGATTTCAGCAGGGGATGGGTTAGCATCTTCCGTACCATGCCAAACGCCACCAGCCTCAGCCGCACCGCCCGCAACGGTGCGCGCGCCACCCGCCAAAGCCCTGCGGAGCCCGACCTGAGCGATCTCTCGCAGAACGAGCAGGCCTACGCACAGCTCAAGCAGGCGCTGATCACCCTGGCCTACAAACCGGGCGACTACCTGAGCACGGCGAGCCTGATGAGCGAGCTGGAGATGGGGCGTACGCCTATCAACCACGCCCTGCACCGCTTGTCCACCGAGGGGCTGGTGCAGATCATTCCGCGCAAGGGTCTGATCGTCTCGCCACTGTCCATCGACGACGCGATGCAGCTGATCGACGTGCGCCTGGCCAACGAGAGCCTGTGCATGCGCCTGGCCGCCGAACGCATCACCAAGAGCGAACTGCACCAGCTTGAGGCGATCGCGCGGGACTTCGAGAAAGCCGCCAGCCGGGGCCAGACCACCGAGGTGATGAACCTGGACCGCCTGTTCCACGAGCACATCTCCAACGCCGCGCGCAACCAGATCCTGGCCGAAATCCTCAAGGTGTTGCACGCGCGCTCGCAGCGTTTCTGGGCGCTCTCGCTGGCCATGCCCGACCACCTGAGCGAGGTGCAGGACGAGCACCTGGCCATCCTCAAGGCGCTGGCCGATGGCAACGCCGAAGCGGCGGTGGCCGCGGTGCAGGAACACGTGATGTCGTTCCAGCGCGCCCTGCTGCGCACACGCTGAACCGCTGCGTGCTCAGGCGGTTTGCGCCTGCACCCACTGCACAAACGCCACCACCGGGGCACGCGCCTGGTCGGTGCTGCGCACACTCAAAAAGTGCACCGGCCGCACGATTTTTTGCAGGCTGCGCTCGCCCAGCACCACCAGATCACCGCGCTCGATTTCGCGCGCCGCCAGGCGCGTGCTCTCCAGCGCCACGCCCATGCCGTCGGCCGCGGCCGCAATGGCCATGGCCGCGCGATCGAACGAAGGCCGGGGTCGCTGGGGCAGCGCAAGACCGTTGAGTTCAAACCACTCGGCCCAGCCCACCGGGCTGAGCTGCGAGTCGATCAGCGCCAGCCGCTGGATCGCCTGGAGTGGGCGCTCCCGGGCCACCAGCAGGGTCGGCGACACCAGCGGCGCGATGCGTTCGTCGCCCAGAGAGATCACGTCCAGCCCCGGTTTGTGGCGCGTCGCACCATAAGAGAGCGACACATCAATGTCGCGCACCACGCCCAGGTCCACCGGGTCGGCGCCGGTGGTCAGGCGGATGTTGATGGCGGGGTGCTGCGCCACGAACGACGGCAGGTTCGGACCGAGCCACTTGAGCGCGAAGCTGGGCGCGCAGTGCACCGCCAGCACCTCGTCGTGCGTGGGCAACTGCACCTCGGCGCAGGTGGCTTCCAGTGCGTCGAACAAGCGGCCCAGGCTCTCGCACAGGCGCCGGCCTTCCTGCGTGGTCTGCACCTGGCGGTGCCGGCGTTCGAACAGGGCGCGGCCAAAGTGCCGCTCCAGGTCGCGGATCTGGTGGCTGATGGCCGAGGCGGTGAGGTGCAGCTCTTGCGCGGCGAGCGCAAAACTCTGCAGGCGGGCCGCCGCCTCGAAGGTGCGCAGGCGGGCCAAGGGTGGCAAATTTCTCATGCAACAGACTTTCAGATGAAACTGGCTCATGTTTTCATGAGCATTCATCGTTTGTCAATGCACGTCTCGTGGAGGACCATCCCAGCTCATCACCCCACCCGAGGAGACACCATGTCCGCCGTGCTCGAAAAACTCTCATCCCTGGGCCTCACATCCGGCACCAAGGAATACCGCCACGACCCGCTGACCGACCCCAAGGTTTCGATCTACCAGCCCGACCAGCCCGGGCTGATCTACCCTGGCATCCCCACCTTCGACGACGTGAAGCAGGAACGCCAGTACCTGAAAGAGCGCCTGGCGGGCGCCTGCCGCGCGTTTGCGCGCCAGGGTTTTGACTACGGCTTCGCCGGTCACCTGACCATCCGCGACCCGGAGCACCCGCACCTGTACTGGACCAACCCGATGGCGGTGCACTTCGCGCAGGTGAAGGTGTCCAACCTGATCCTGGTGGACCATCAGGGCCAGGTGGTCGAAGGCCGTCACGCGGTCAATCGCGCCGGCTTCGTGTTGCACGCGGCGGTGCACGAAGCGCACCCCGACATCATTGCCATGTGCCACGCACACACCGTCTACGGCACCGCGTTTGCCTCGCTGGGCCAGCCGCTGCTGCCGATCTCGCAAGATGCCGCGGCCTTCTTTGAAGACCACGTGGTGATCGGCGACGAGGCTGGCCAGGTGGCGGTGGAGGTGAAGGCGGGCCTGAAAGTGGCCGACTGGTTCAAGGGCGTGAAGGCCGCGATCCATCAGAACCATGGCCTGTTCACCGCGAGCCGCCACAGCATCGAGGCCGCGGCGTTCTGGTTCATCGCGCTGGAGCGTTGCTGCCAGCAGCAACTCGCCGTGATGGCCACCGGCGCCACACCACGTCTGGTGCCGGCCGAGCGCGCGCGCTACAGCCGCGAACACGTGGGCAGCGAATACATCGGCTGGCTGCACTTCCAGACGATCTGGAACGACCTGGTGCGTTCCGAACCCGATCTCTTCGACTGAAAACACGGCGCGCGCAGGCGACAAACGCACTAGCGCGCGCGGCGTAGCATCTCGCGCATGCCGCACACACCCGCCGACCCCAGCCTGATCGACTCTCCCGTGGCGGTGCGCCGCCTGCTCACCACGCTGGCGCTGGTGACGCTGGGCAACAGCGGCATGTATGTGGTGGCGGTGGTGCTGCCGGCGGTGCAGGCCGAATTCAACGTGGGCCGGGCCGACGCCGCCCTGCCCTACACCTTGATGATGGTCTGCCTCGGCATCGGCGGCCTGTTCACCGGCAAGCTGGCCGATCGTTTCGGCATCACACCGGTGCTGCGCGTGGGTGCGGTGGCGGTGGCGGGGGGCTTCATCTGGGCGGCCCACTCAGGCAGCATCTGGACCTTTGGCCTGGCGCACGGGCTGCTGCTGGGCATGCTGGGCAGTTCGTCCACCTTTGCGCCGCTGCTGGCCGACACCGCGCTGTGGTGGAACAAACGCCGCGGCATGGCGGTGGCCATTGCCGCCAGCGGCAACTACGTGGCGGGCACGATCTGGCCACCGCTGGTGCAGTGGGGCATCGACAGCATCGGCTGGCGCCAGACCTACACCGTCCTGGGTGTGGTGTGCGGCGTGGGCATCTTCCTGCTGGCCAACCTCATGCGCCAGCGCCCACCGCTGGTGGTGACCGCGCCGGTGAGCGCGGGCGAGGTGGCGCCCGACACCAGCCGGCCGTTTGGCCTGCACCCCAACCACGCCATGGCCCTGCTGTGCCTCGCCGGCGTGGGCTGCTGCGTGGCCATGTCGATGCCGCAGGTCCACATCGTGGCCTATTGCACCGACCTGGGCTACGGCGCAGCGCGCGGCGCCGAGATGCTCTCTCTCATGCTGTTCTGCGGCATCGCCAGCCGCCTCATTTCGGGCTGGATCTGCGACCGCATCGGCGGCATCCGCACGCTGCTGCTGGGCTCGGCACTGCAGTGCGTGGCGCTGCTGCTGTTCATTCCGTTCGACGGGCTGGTGTCGCTCTACCTGATGGCCGCGCTGTTCGGCCTGTTCCAGGGCGGCATCGTGCCGTCTTACGCGATCATCGTGCGCGAGTATTTCGCACCCAGCGAGGCCGGCGTGCGGGTGGGAGCGGTGATCATGGCCACGCTGGTGGGCATGGCGCTCGGCGGCTGGATGTCGGGCTGGGTGTTCGACCTGACCGGCAGCTACGACGCGGCGTTCTTGAACGGCATCGCCTTCAACCTGCTCAACATGGGCATCGCGCTGTGGCTGTACTTCCGCGTGCGCCGCATCGGACGCGCAGGCCTGGCGGGCGCACAGGCGGGCTGAGCCGGCGCTTCTGCACCAGCGCGGTGCAACAACACGGGGCAATGGGCGGCGAGCGAGACCACCGCCAAGAAATGCACGGTTTTCCCGGCCAGTGTCACATTTCAGTCGGGCAGCGCCGCAGACGATAGAACCAGACAGGTCATCCCGCCTTTTGTTTGCACGCCCCCTGGCGCCACAGCCGGCCCAGGCGGACACCCACCGCCATGAAACTCGCACTCAAACTCCCGCTGGCTTTCGCCGCCACGCTCGCCCTGGTCGTTGCAGCGGCGCTGTTCGGCATCCACAGCCTCAACCGGTCCATCACGACCTTCGAGACCGAGGTCCACCAGAGCCACCAGAACGCCGCTGCGGCCAGCCACTTGCTCAGCCAGTTCAAGACGCAGGTGCAGGAATGGAAAAACACCCTCCTGCGCGGCAAGGACGCGGCCCAGCTCGACCGCTACTGGAGCGCCTTCAAAAAGATCGAAGGCGAGATGGCGGACCGATCGAAACAACTGATGCAGGCGCTGCCTGCCGGCGAGTCGCAAGACCTGGTGAAACAGTTCGCCGCCGCCCACCTCACCATGGGGCAGAACTACCGCACCGCGTTCGAGGCGTTCAAGGCCTCGGGCTTTGACCACGCCGTGGGCGACAAGGCGGTGAGCGGCATGGACCGCGAACCCGCGCGGCTGCTGGACGCAGCGGTGAAAAAGATCGCCGACGACAGCGCGGCGCTGGCCCAGGCGGCCGAGGCCAGCGCCACCCGCGCCACCACCATCAGCCTGGCGCTGATGGCGCTGGTGTGTGCAGTGGGCATCACCGGCGGCGTGCTGTTCAGCCGCAGCATCACCCACCCGATCGACCGCGCGGTGAACCTGGCGCGCCAGGTGGCCGAAGGCGATCTGACCGCACAGGTCGACAACCGGGGTACCGACGAGATTGCGCAACTGCTGCAGGCCATGCAATCCATGCAGGGCAAGCTCTCGGCGGTGGTGCGCATGGTGCGCGAGAACGCCGAGAGCGTGGCCACCGCCAGCGCGCAGATCGCCCAGGGCAACCACGACCTGAGCGCGCGCACCGAACAACAGGCCTCGGCACTGCAGGAGACCGCCGCGTCGATGGAGGAGCTGAGTTCCACCGTGCGGCAGAACGCCGACAACGCCCGCCAGGCCAATCAGCTTGCGCAAGGCGCCAGCGAATTCGCCACCAAGGGCGGCGACGTGGTGGGCCAGGTGGTGCGGACCATGAAGGGCATCAACGACAGCAGCCAGAAGATCGCCGACATCATTGGTGTGATCGACGGCATCTCGTTCCAGACCAACATCCTCGCGCTCAACGCGGCGGTGGAAGCGGCCCGCGCCGGCGAGCAAGGCCGGGGCTTCGCGGTGGTGGCCGGCGAGGTAGGTGCGCAACCTCGCACAGCGCAGCGCCGAAGCGGCCAAGGAAATCAAACGCCTCATCGGCGACAGCGTGGAGCGCGTCGAACAAGGCACGGTGCAGGTGGACGAAGCGGGTCAGCGCATGGCCGAGATCGTGGGCTCCATCCGCCAGGTCACCGACATCATGGGCGAAATCAGCGCGGCCTCCACCGAGCAGAGCGACGGTGTGGCGCAGGTGGGCAACGCCGTCACCCAGATGGATCAGGCCACGCAGCAGAATGCTGCGCTGGTGGAAGAAAGCGCGGCGGCGGCGTCGAGCCTGAAGACGCAGGCGCAGCAGCTGGTGGACGCGGTCGCGATTTTCCGCCTGGCGGGCGCAGCCCGCTGAGGCCCCCCGCTCTACAAGGCCTGCTGCGTGAGCACACCTGGCCGCGCCGAGTAGCGCACCAGGCTGTCCAGGGCCTCGATGTCCACGCGCGCGCTGCGCCGGCCATACACCTCGGCCTTCAGCCAGGCCAGTTCGTCTTCCAGGCGCTGTGCATCGGCCAGGGTGCAGAACCAGACCTTGGCTTCGGCATCCCACCGGTAGCCCCGAGCCTTGAGCTGGTCTTTGGACTCGAACGGTGAACCGGTGGCGCGGAGTTTGAAACTGGGCTGGACCGAGGCCGCCAACAGCTGCGACAGGCCCGTGGTCGGACTTTTGGGGACCGGTCGGGCCAGCACCTGAAGCAAGGCGTGGCAATCGACCTGCGCGCGGTGCGCGTCGTAAAACCAGCCATGGTCTTGCGCCAGCGCACTCAGCTTGGACGAACCGGCACCCGCCGCTTTCCAATCGATGTCGGCGAACGAGCAGGCCCAGGCCTTGGCGGCAAAGACCGGAAAACGCGCCTCCACAAACGGGCGGTCGAAGCCGGCGTTGTGCGCCACCACCAGATCGGCCCGCGCCACCATGGCCGCCACCAGCGCGTCGTCCAACCGGTGACCTTGCACCATCTCGTCGCGGATGCCGGTCACTTCCTGAGCCACCGCCGGGATCGGCATGCCGGGGTCCTCGAACCCTTCAAACACCTCCACGGGCCCAAACGGCAGACCCGTGTTCGCGTCCACCTGCACCAGCAACATGGCCAGCTCGATGATCTTGTCCGTCTGGTGCGACAGGCCCGTGGTCTCGGTATCCAGCACCAGCATGCGCCGGGTGTCGGCATCGGGCGGCCCCGGACCAAAGTCGTGGATCGGAACCAGCCGCCGCAGCACACGAAAGTCAGGGTCTTGCTCCAGGCGCTGCGCCATCTCCTCGGGCGTCAGCTGGCCTGCGGTGGCGGGAGCAGACGCAGTGGGCGGGGGGGTCGAGGGCAGCGGGGCGTCGAACTCAAAACTGGACTGGGTCATCGCTGGAGCCTACCCGAGACGATGGTGCAGACACCCCGAAAACGACGAAGCCCTTGAAGATCAAGGGCTTGGGCGTTTGGTGCGGCTGGCGGGGATCGAACCCACGATGGCTTCGGAGTATAGAAAGGTTGTTCAACAACAGCATGCAGCTTAGGCCGGCACAAGCCAGCAATCCGCGGCAATCGTCCGCAAGCCATTGATGTGCAACAAGTTTATCTGCGGCGAGTGTGACTTGACTCAAATTCACTTTGACGCTTTTGCCGCTGATTGTCACATCACACCGCAAGTCCATTTGAGAACGTGCCTCATGAGCAGGTCAAGCACCAAGTGACCATAAGCCCAACATCCAGCTCGCATAAAACTCAGCCCCGCGGGAGCAAGGCATGCAAATGATCTGGCTGTCCGCATAGCTGACGCCGCGCCTGACGGAGTGCAATCGAACGAAGCCAAGCCGTCGGAATGCGCGCTGTTTGCGCGCCATCGGCAGATGGACAGCAGGCTGAATTATCTGCCCGTCATGGAGTGGCGTTCCAGATTCGCCGCCAATGGAACGCCCAACTGCCAAGAGCCATGAAGTGTTTCTGGCGCCACCCCGCGGCCGCACTGGAAGCAGGTCAAAGATCAGACTGGTCGCCAACGCTTGCGCGGAACACCAGCTTCACAGAACATCTCCACATACCGCACTTCTGTATGGAGTGCGTTCTGACCTAGTGTCAGACCTTGACCCAGTGATTTGTGCGCTTCAGCCCCGCGGCTGCGGCCTCAGATACACCTGATCTATAGGACCAGGAAAACTTCAGTGGCCACTCGTGCCGGTGCCTCGCGAAAGCGAGCGCCCCGCGCGTGAGCACATCCGCCGCTGCACAGCGCAGGTACCACGCCGCGCTTCTTCGACCGCGACCCGCGATGGCTGCGGATCCGCTCCGAGTGCTTCCCCGGCACTTGCACACATTCCCCAATTCATCCACGGCGCCGTGTTGTCGCTGTGCGAGCGCTTGTGCGGGCAAGCACCCCGAGTTTCCACCCATCAACCCACCAAGGAGTCTCCATGCCCACCATCGGATACAGCCCCGGATCTGAATTGATCCCCCAGTACTACACAAAGGAGACCGCTGACGCGATATCTAGAACGACGAAGGCACTTGACGTTCGGCCACCGGAAGTCGATTTGGCCCATGTCATGGGTACCGCCGACATGCTCATGCGCGTGTCAATGGACAACAACGCATCCCTGGAAATGCATCTGGGTGAGTTCCGGCGTTCGGTCACATCGTTCTTGGCTGCGTTTGATCCTGATACTCAAGTCGAAAAGCCCCAGATGCCGCCGAAAGCATCGATCACGCTCCAGTTTTTCCTGTGCGATCTGCGCAATTCTGACACGCGCATCTTGAAGGCCGCTGGCAACATTTTCATGATCGCACTGCTGCGCGAGAAAGTCGTCGACCAAGGTGTCATCGAACGGCTTCTCGCCTTGCACCGGGCTACTGAAAAAAGCAGAGAGCTGAACAAGGAGCAACAGAAGAAGCTCACCAATCTCCTTCGAAAAAGTGATCTTCAGTTGCTCAGGCTCATCTCGCTGAGGGATCGTGCAGACAACAACAAGGCCTTTCTGGTTGATGCGAAGTTGATCAGCCACCTTCGCGCGGATCTGTCTAGCGACCATCCGGCCCAGCAGATGGCCGTTGATGGCCGGATGTACATGGGCGGGGAGCACCTCAAGATGAGGATCTCAACCCTGATGGATTCGTGCGGCGCGGGCTACTGGGAAAGCCTCACGATTCTGATCGGCATGTGCACTGGGCTGCCTTCAAGGATTGTGGTCGACACGCCGCTCAAACATGGCGCGCACAGGCCTCGGGGGGTATTTTGGCTAGACGTTGCACAAGGCGTCCTCTGTGTGGATCTTCGACCAGTACTTGACGAACTGGGCAAAGCGATCCCCGGCACCCGCGAACACACATCAACACTTCGGCTCTGTCTGCCGCAGCAACTGTCCCGTCGGCTACAGGAAGGTGTCGCCCAATGCCCGAAGGCGACAAAGCTGGGCGACCTCCACAGCACGACGGTCAAGGCAGAGGACACAGAGTCCGATGACATTCGAATCACTTCTACCCTAGATGAAATCGCCGACCGAGCAACGCTCATTCGCTCCATGGCCGTCCACGTGGCGCGCAAGTCTGGTCAGCGAGCGCTCGCTGGATACGCGTTCTTGGCATTCGGACTGCTGACCCAATCGGACATTCACTACATCGCGGTCCCCGAGGTTGCTATCTGGGGGTTGCGAGACGAGGTTTTCGAGGAGCTAGGTCTTGGTCGGAGTGTTCCCCAAGAAGGGGCATCTCTGCATGTCGGCTCGAAGCGGTGCCTCACCGCAACGAGTGTCAAATCAATCTTCGAAGAGCTGGAAACGCAAGTGGAGAACTCTCGAGTCCAACGGCGCTCATCGCTGCAAGCCCTCGTCGTATTCCACAACACGTTTGCCCGCTACGTGTGTTTGTTGCTGCACTTTGCAGCAGGGGCACGCCGCACGAACGTTGTTCACTTCACGGCAAGCTCCTGGTTCGCTGGCTCGATGTTCGGCTACCTGGACGACAAAGACACAGGTGTGGCCAGCAGCAGGACGCCCCTGCATATCGGCCCCATGACGCACCTCCAACTTGAGCTTTGGGAAGCTCACCTGAGCAGCTTGGCAGTGCGGCTGGGCAACTTGGTCGGTGTCCGGTCAAAAGCAGCTACCGCCCACATTCAAGCCATCTTGGACAAACAGGATATCCCCGCTACTTTCCTTCTCTCAGACGATGGCACGCCGCGACCGATGACCAGTTCCGATCTTTTCGTCGGGCGCGCCGAGGCAATCAACCAGGACTTTGGTCGTCACTTCTTTGCCACCGAGCTGTGTGAGAAGAACGCAAGTCTGGCGGACATCCAAGGCTTCTTGCGCCACCAAGGCAAGTACATCAATGCGCAGTGCGCGCTAGGTCATGAGACCCATGTGGCTCGAATGCGCCGCCTGGCCACGCAATGCGAGGAAATCATGCGGTGTACGGGCCTTCATGCGGTTCAAGGGCTCTCGAAGGGAAAAAAATGAAGAAGAAACCCGAGCAGGAACAGGTCCAACTGCGCACCCGCCAAAAACGGGGCTCTCTAAAAGCCGCAAAAAATGCGATCAGTTCGATCTTCACTCCTTGCCCACAGACCCCCCTGCAGTCATCGCGTTTTGAATCATTTTTGAAGGATCTCGGTCCACGGCTCGCTGATCTGCCCGGCCCGCTGCGCGTGGGGCTGTGCTGTCTGGCGTATGAAGGCGTTTGCACGGTGCACGAGTTTCACGCGCTACTGGAACTGGTGACCACCGCCACACCGGCGCCGTTGGGTTCCAGGGTTGCTATTGACGACGCCGAAAAGCGCCCGAATGGCTACCAGGTTCGCCTTCTGTCACCCCGAACGCAGCTGGCTCTTAAACAACTGGACGGTCCTTTGAACCCCAGTCGGCTCGAAGAGCAGATCACGGCATGGCTGCTCGCACACTACCCCGGGCAAGCGAGCCACGCAAAACATTCTGTACTGAAGCAGGTCCTGTTGGATGCCAGTGCCTGGCTCTACTTGTGTTTGCCCGGTTCGATCTACTCCTATGTTCGGAAGGAGATCGAGGTTTCTGCTCTGCCCAACACTGTCCTCGCCAGACTCAAGATGGTGCCCCAACGATCAGGAGAGCTTTCCCTATTGGGTGATGCACTGTCGGTGGTGGATGAGATCGCACTGGAACATGCCCTGGTTTCCCCAGAGACCGACGCTTCGTGTCTTCCGACACGAACGATTGAGCTGCTGAAGAAGGTCTGCTCAGTTCCTGGCGGAAGTGCCCACATCCGGGTAGCTGACCATCGGGCGCGCCAACAAATCCAGAGGATGCTGGCAGGGACTGAAGAACTCCACCAGGACGAGGGTCATGTTTCGGCGATCCTGGTGTCATGGGTGATGCACCTCTTTGCGGCGGGAAGTCTACAGCGCAAAAACCCCGCGATTTCTACCATCTCGGCATACATCGATGCGCTCATTGAGCCACTGGCATCAGCTCTCGTGGCTTTGAAGCAGCCGCTGGCATTTCTTGATTCAAACCAATGGCATCAACTGTTTGAACAACTTGCGCAACACGTTGGCCCCCACGCCTACGGTCCAGCGCTTGCCACGTTTCAC
The DNA here is from genome assembly GCA_021154985.1 of Hydrogenophaga sp. Classification (GTDB taxonomy): domain Bacteria; phylum Pseudomonadota; class Gammaproteobacteria; order Burkholderiales; family Burkholderiaceae_C; genus Hydrogenophaga. Next base: position 3,639 of record JAJNQE010000125.1, on the reverse strand, counting down.
ATCTATGCGATTGACAGCTACGGTTGTGATCCCATGCTGGGCATCATCTTCAACAAGATTGAGGAGATCAAGGTGCACGCCAACGTGGTGTGGCCCCACGAACGCGAAGAACTCTTGCATCTCGCCAGCACGGTCTCGCCCGATCGTCGTGCAAGTGGACAAATTCGTGCCATGGCGGCGCTGGGCTGCGCAGGCCTCTTTCGGATCGGAGAGTTGATGCCACTGCGCGTCTCGCAGATCGTTGCGCTGCAAGATGGGTTGCAAGTGTGGATCGACCCTGCCGCGAAGTGGCACAAAGGAAAAGGGGCTGCTCCACGGCGTACCGTATTCATCCCGGCGGGCCACACCTGCGACATCATCATTGCTTGGGCGAAGCTTCGGCGCAAAGAGTCCTTCAGCGATGACGTGTTTCTGTTCGGCGATCCCAATCATCAGGAACGCCTGTACCGGTTTGCACATTGCACTCGGCTGCTCAATCGACTGCTCAAGCAAGTCACCGGTGATGACACGGTCTCGTTCCATAGCCTGAGACACACATCGGCAAGCGATCGCGGTTTGACCGTTTTGTACGACGGAGTCCATTCATACGCGATATCGCCATTGGACGAACTGCAGTATTCCATGGGCCACAGCAGCCGCTACACGCTTTGGACAACATACTTTCACTTCCCAGAGTACGTGATTCGGCGCTGCATCGATTCGTGTCCATCCGTTCACATGATGGAAGAAAAAGAAGCTGCGTTCTGGCTCAAGGGAACAGTGGGGGCACTGCGCAAGAGCAAGTCGCGTGCTTCCGCAGACGAAGACTTCGAAAGCAGTACCCGTTTTTTCTATTCGCAGGTTGAACAGGCTGCATTTGGTCAAGACCGCTGGCGTCACATTCCGGGTCACTCGGTCTGTTTAAAGCCGCCCCAGGTGGAGGCTGTCACCCCCCAATCCGTAGAAGTCAAGGTCGACTTGATATGGCTGGCTCAAGCGCTGCGCAACATCCTCGACATCGATGATCCGGATGTGTTGTGCAGCCGCATGTCCTGCCTGCCCTCGCATTTGGAGCAACTCGCGCGCGCAGTCGCTTCGGCCAGTCACATGCTTGACCCATTTACCGCTCGCAAACTCAAAAAACCGTTGTTGCATGGGGCAGACCCGGCCACCTGCGTGATGTGGATTCGTCAAGTCCTGTCGATACACAAGCTGCGCTTCAACTTCGACAAGAAGGAACACCTCCCTGCGCTGGTGAAGTTTGCATCCGCAGAGGTAAGCAGTCCCCTGGTCGGTGATGCTGCAGTGGCTTGGCAGATGAACAAACGCGGGCAGGCCATTGCGCTAGAGGATCTGCATGCAGTCGCGCCTCTGGTGAAGTTGTTCCTTGCTGCGCAGGTACCAGCCACCTGCCTAGTCGCCCGACTCCAGGTGCATGGCCTCAGCAAGGCCGACTGCCAACCTGAGATCGATCGCTTCGCCGTTGACTGGATCAACATCTTTGGGAATGAAATCCCGGTGGAAACAGTTGCAGTAAGGCGCGGCCACCCAAAGAGCTACCTCATGGTCATGCGCAGGCACCACGCGGGCAACTCGACAGCACCCTCGGCGTCCCTCCCCATGCATGGCGTTCATGGTTTCTTCTTCTGCTTGTCAGTCCTTCAGCATTTCAACCACCCAAAGGCTCCCCAATGAATCAGATAGCAATTTTCTCTGTCCTGGCACTTGACCTTCAAGGTTCCCATGATTGGGAAAGCTGGATGAAGAAATGCACAGACCTAGAGGCCGGCATACACAGCCTCCTGCGGCCACTCAACCTGAAGTCAGACATCATCTTGAAACAAGTCTTTGATGAAAAATCGAGGCGTTTCGGGATTACGGCAAGCCTTGGACCCGGGAAGCAGCGAAACTTCTTGAGTTCTCTCGAACATTCAATTGGAGCGCGGTCGGAGTACAGGGATCTCGAAGCAAGAGCTGCGCTGGATCACGTTCGTTCCTGCCTTGCTTCGGTCAACCGACGTCCGATGATTTCATCAACGCGCAGCACGGCAGCCGGCCAACATGGCATCGAGATGGACGCGCATCAGTTGACCACGATCTGTGCGAAGCTGGCAGCAAAGGGCGAACAGGCTCAAGTGCGCGACGCACGGGGGGCTGTGTGGACAGCAAACGTCCGGACACGTCATTTGCGTCTTGCCAGCGATGGACCGATGAAGCTAACTGTCCTCCCCACCAAAGTGGGGAACAGCAGTGCTGATTTTCGAGTCGAACTTCTCCGCGCTTCGAATCTGAAATCACGGAGTTCCACGCTCACCGGGACCTGGGGGCCCTTGTTCAATCCTGACTGGTCAGACGCTTTCTTCTCGGCGATGAAGCGCAAGCAGTGGCTCGAGATCTCCTGCGCGGCTGTACTCCACCCTTCGGGCTTCGTGAAAGAACTGCGCCTGTACGGATTTGAAGAATGGACACGAGCGGGGCGTATTAAGCTGGCTTGAGGTAACGGCCTCAAGTAACATGGCGCAATGACTTCATTTGCCGACTCCCTAAAGCGAGAAATTTCCCGCATTGCTCGCAAAGAACTTCGCGACGAAATCACCAATCTGCGTAAGAGCACAGTCGCTCAGCGTTTGGAGATTTCTGCAATAAAGAAGCAGATGCACGCTATGCAGTCACAACTCAAAAAGTTGGCACGAGCAGATTCTCAGCCTCCCAAGGTGTCAAAGCTACTGGACACGTCATCCAGCTCTGCGACTCCGAAAGGAAGGCCCGGACGGAAAGTGGTCTTCACGGCCGATCGCCTCAAAGCTAACCGAGCTCGCCTGGGGTTCACGCAAGACCAGATGGCCCGGTTGCTGGAGGTCTCTGCACTGTCGATCTGGAAGTGGGAATCCGGCGGCGCAGTGCCGCGGGCTTCACGGGTACCTCAGATTCTCCAACGGCTTGCCTTGGGCAAAAGAGAGGCCTTGGCCCTCGTCACCGAAGTCGAATGAAGGTGAGTTTGACTCGCGCTTGAGAACGCGTGTTCTGGGACAGATATGGCTGGGAGATCAGCGCGCACCGCTTGGCAATGCGGGCTTTGTTCGTCCTCGTTTCTGACACGCAAGAGTCCCTTGCTCGGGCTGTCTGCTCGGGGCTGAAGTAGTCGGAAACGGAGAAATACGCAGGAGGGAGGCAGTTCAACAATGGCTGGATTGAGGTCCTTGAATTTCAGTGGCAGTCAAGCTCAATGCCCTTGTGCCGCTGCAAGTTCAACGATGCGCTGTCGCGTCACACCCTGCTCCAAGGCGATGCGTGGTGCCAGTCCTCCTAGTGGACTGTAACGATTGAATCGGGAGTAATGCGTCGTGACAGATCACAGTACTTCCACTTCACTGGTTTGGGTTGCTCGTTGTACTTTCGGATGTATCGCATGAGCTTCCTCTTCAAGTCAGGCACGGAGGTTGGGTATTTCGGACCAACGTGACCGCTGGTTTCGGTATCGTGACCGAGGATTTCGGCCCATCGTGACCGACTCCGTTGTCGGTTCATCGTGACCGGCCGTTTCGGCAACGTGACCGATCATTTCGGTCATCGTGACCGCCGTTTCAGCCCACGTTTTTGTGGGATCTGAAGCCAGGCGGTGCTGCGTAGAGAACTCAACCCGGGCGTCCTAACCTCGAC
>JAJNQE010000095.1 GCA_021154985.1 Hydrogenophaga sp. | reverse complement strand
GCCATTCTCGGCATGGACGAACTGGCGCCGGAAGACAAGCTGGCCGTGTCGCGTGCCCGCAAGATCCAGCGCTTCCTGTCGCAGCCCTTCCACGTCGCCGAGGTGTTCACCGGCTCGCCTGGCAAGTACGTGCCGCTGAAGGAAACCATTCGCGGCTTCAAGATGATCGTGGCCGGCGAGTGCGACTCGCTGCCCGAGCAGGCCTTCTACATGGTCGGCACGATCGACGAGGCCTTCGAGAAAGCCAAGAAGATCAACTAAGGAGCCGACATGGCCGCCACCATCCACGTCGACGTCGTCTCCGCAGAAGCGAGCATCTTCTCCGGCGAGGCGAAGTTCGTCGCGCTGCCGGGCGACGCCGGCGAGCTCGGCATCCTGCCGCGCCACACGCCGCTGATCACCCGCATCAAGCCGGGCGCGGTGCGCATCGAGCGGGCCGACAACGGCGAAGAGGAGTTCGTCTTCGTCGCCGGCGGCATCCTCGAAGTGCAGCCCGGTGTCGTGACCGTGCTGGCCGACACCGCCATCCGCGGCAAGGACCTCGACGAGGCCAAGGCACTGGACGCCCGCAAGGTGGCGGAAGAGGCGTTGAAAAACGCCAAGAGCGACATTGACCTGGCCAAGGCGACGTCGGAGTTGGCCGTCATGGCGGCTCAGATTGCTGCACTGCGCAAGTACCGCCAGAAGAAGTGAGATTCCAGGCGCTGGCCTGTGTTTCCAAAAAGACCGGCTTGATGCCGGTCTTTTTTTGCCACCTCCTTGAGGCAAGGTGTAACAGTCCGAATACCATGCGGGGTGTCAACAAAGGCGCAGACGATGTCATCGATTTTTGAGAGTCCCGAACTGGCCCCCGAGGAAGTGGCTGCGCGGCTGCTGGTCACGCCATCGGCCCTGGCCGACCTGACGCTGGGCGATGCGCTCAAGGTGGTGGGCTACATGCGGCCCAAGCTGATCAAGGCGGGCACCGTGATCATCCAGGAGGGCGAGGTGCGGCAGACCGACTACATGTTGCTGGTGCTCGAAGGCGATATCGCGGTGGAGAACGAAATGCCCGGCCTGCACGAAAGCATGGTGGTCAACATCATGGGCCCGGGGCACCTGATTGGCGAAATGGGCGTGCTCGACGGTGCACCGCGATCGGCGACCTGCACCGCCAACACCAACATCGCGGCGGCCGTGCTCTCGCGCACCGCGCTCATGCGCATCTTGAAGGAAGACCCGCGCCTGGGTTCGCGCCTGCTGCTGGCGATTTCCAAACGCATGGCCGACCGCCTGCGCGAAACCACCCGCAAGCTCAAGACCTTTGCCCAGATGAACAAGGCTTTGCAGCAAGAACTTCAGGTGGTCATGAACAGCCGCAATCCGCTGGACAAACGCCGGGGCTGACCGGCTCTGGGGGCTACCGGCGCACCACTGCGTCGGGGAGTTCGTTGGGGCGCTCGGCGCTGGCTTCGGCGGGGAAGTGCAGCACCAGCAGCGCAGACACTTCTTCCAGCGCCTGTGTGAGCCCGTCTTCGAATTCACCCGACCGCAGTCGCCCCGCCAGGCGGTCCACGATGGCCTGCCACTGGCCCGGGCTCACGCGGCGCGAGAGCGCACGGTCGGCCACAAACTCGATGGCGTGTTCGGCCAGCAGCACGTAGATCAGCACACCGTTGTTGTGCTCGGTGTCCCAGATGCGAAGCCGCCCGAACCAGGTGATGGCGCGTTCGCGCACCACCTGAGCCAGCGGTGTTTCGGAGCCAATGCGCCAGAGGTAGCTCAGCGGCAGCGAGGCTTCCACGCACAGGCGCACTTCGCCGGTGTGGCGACCTTCGCTGGCGGCCACGCGGCGTGCGATGCGCTCGGCCATGTCGTCGGGCACGGCTCGCACGGTGTCAGAGCGATCCATCCAGCGGTGTTTGAAAAAACGCAGCAGCTTGTTCATGTGCTCACCATCCGCCCGAAGCGCCGCCGCCCCCAAAATTGCCGCCGCCGCCCGAGCTGAACCCGCCGCCGCCACGTCCTCCGCCAAAGCCTCCTCCGCCGAAACCGCCGCCACCCCAACCGCCTCCGCGTCCGCCCCGACCGGAACCGCTCACAGGCGCGGCCGGCAGGAACTGCATGAACAGCGCGGCCAGCATGCCGAGCAGGCCCGCCCCGATGGACACCCAGACCACGGCGGTGAGCACCCAGGCCAGCGCGCCCGCGCCCACGCCGGTGAGCACGGTGCCGAGCTTGTTGCCGAACATCCCGCGCAGCAGCCCGGAGAGCATGGGCACCGCAAACACCAGAAAGATCAGCGCGTCCATCCATTCGAAGTCGCTGGAGCTCGCCGCGCGCTGCGCCGCCGACGCGTTCGGCAGGAGCAGCTCTTCACCGCGAATGCGCGCCAGCATCTGGTCGACCCCGGCGTTGATGCCCCCGGCGTAGTCGCCTCGCCGGAAGGCGGGCGTCACGGCACCGTCAAGGATGCGGCGCGCCATCAGGTCGGGAATGGCCCCTTCGAGGGTTTTGGTGGTCGCGATGCGCAGCCGCCGGTCGTCCTTGGCGATCACGAACAAGGCGCCATCGCCCACATCGGCGCGGCCGATCTTCCAGGCGTCGCCCACCCGTTGGGTGAAGTCAGCGATGTCTTCGGGCGCCGTGGTGGGCACCATCAACACCACCACCTGCGAGCCGCTGGTTTGTTCGAACGCGGCGAGCTTGGCCTCCAGGGCGTTGAGACTCGCGGCGTCCAGCGTGGCGGTCTGGTCGATCACGCGCGCGCTCAGCGCCGGCACGGGCACCAGACCCTGGGCCGATGCGAAGGCCACCACCCAGCACAGCCCCAGCGCCAGCAGGCACCGGGCGCAGGACCGCGTCATGGCTTCTTGAAATCCACCGTGGGCGGGGCGGCGATGGCGGCTTCGTTGGCCACCTGGAAGTTGGCCTTCGGCGCGTAGCCGAACACCATGGCGGTCAGGTTGGTGGGGAAACTGCGCGAGAGCACGTTGTACTCCTGCACCGTCTGGATGTAGCGGTTGCGCGCCACGGTGATGCGGTTCTCGGTGCCTTCGAGCTGCACGCGCAGGTCGCTGAAGCCCTGGTTGGCCTTGAGGTTGGGGTACTGCTCCACCACCACCATGAGGCGGCTCAGCGCGCTGCCCAGCTCACCCTGTGCGGCTTGAAATTGCTGCATGGCGGCCGGGTTGTTCAGCATGTCGGGCGTCACCTGAATGCTGGTTGCCTTGGAGCGCGCTTCGATCACCCGCGTGAGCGTCTCCTGCTCGAAGTTGGCTTCGCCTTTGACGGTGGCCACGATGTTGGGGATGAGGTCGGCACGGCGCTGGTACTGATTGAGCACCTCCGACCAGGCCGACTGCGTCTGTTCGTCGAGCCGCTGGAAGTCGTTGTAGCCGCAGCCGGTGAGGCCCAGAGACAGCAGCAAGGCGGCTGCCCAGACAGAGAGCGAACGCAGGGATGTGCGCATAAAACCTCCAATGGCCAACGGGCCGTTCATGCCGAAGCTCTGGCGGAGCCTTGAATCTGCGGGACTATACCCCCGGGGCCTCGCGCAGGGCGGCGAGCCGGGCCACACGCGCGGGGCGCTGCCGTCAAAATACGGCCATGCGAAAACCCAAACTCCCGCCCGGGTCGGCCGACGACACGGAAGCCGCCTTCTACGATGCCCTGCAACACGCCGACATCGAACGGCTCATGGCCTGTTGGGCCGATGAAGACGACATCGTCTGTGTGCATCCGGGCGGCCCCCGGCTGGTGGGCCACGCGGCGGTACGCTCGGCGTTCGAAGCCCTGTTTGCCAACGGCAGCGTGCAGGCGTTTCCAGAGAAAGTGCGCCGCCTGGACGCGGGCGCCTGCAGCGTGCACAGCCTGGTCGAGCGCGTGGCCGTCATGACCGACGACGGCCCGCAGCACGCCTGGGTGGTGGCCACCAACGTGTACGCCAAGACCGCGCAAGGCTGGCGCATGGTGGCCCACCACGCCAGCCCGGGCATGCGCACCGAGCCGCCCGAGGTGCTCACCGCCAAGCCGGTTCTGCATTGAGCACCGACGGCTTTCGCTACACCGCGCCGTGGTGGCTGCCCGGTGGCAACGCGCAGACCCTGTGGGCCGCGCTCGCCAGCCGGCGCCACTTTGGCCCGGCCCCCACCTGGACGCGCAGCCGCTGGAACACGCCCGATGGCGACTTCATCGACGTCGATCAGGCGCGGCATCCTGCGCCCGAAGGCGCGCCACTGCTGGTGCTTTTTCACGGCCTCGAAGGTTCCTCGGCCAGCCAGTACGCGGTGGCTTTCGCCGACTTTGCGGCTACCCAGGGCCTGGCGTTTGCCGTGCCGCATTTCCGGGGCTGCTCGGGCGAACTCAACCGCGCACCGCGCGCCTACCACTCGGGCGACTTTGAAGAGATCGACTGGATCCTCAAGCGCTTTGCCGCCGAGCACCCCGGGCGGCCACTCATGGCCGCCGGCGTGTCGCTCGGCGGCAATGCACTCATGCGATGGGCCGGTGAGGTGGGCGAGGCCGCTGGCCAGCAGGTGCGGGCGGTGGCGTCCATCTGCTCGCCGCTGGACCTGGCCGCAGGAGGCCACGCCATCGGCCGCGGTTTCAACCGGCTGGTCTACACCCGCATGTTCATGGCCAGCATGGTGCCCAAGGCGCTGAAGAAGCTGGAGCAACACCCCGGCCTGTTCGACCGCGCTGCGTTGCTCGCCGCTCGCGATCTGTTCGAGTTCGACAACCTGTTCACCGCACCGTTGCACGGATTTCGCGACACGCCCGACTACTGGTCGCGCGCGTCGGCCCAACCGGTGTTGCACCAGATCCGCGTGCCCGCGCTGGCGCTGAATGCGCGCAACGACCCGTTCGTGCCGGCGTCGTCATTGCCCATGCCGCAGCAGGTGGGCCGACACGTGACGCTGTGGCAACCCGATGAGGGTGGCCACGTCGGGTTCCCGGTGTCGCACGGGGCGCTGGGCTTGCCCGGGCATGTGCGCGCCATGCCCGAGGCCGTGGGACACTGGCTGCTCCAGCACCTCTGATCGAACACCCATGGACGACATCGTCAAGGCCGCCATGGCCAAGTGGCCCAACGTGCCCGACTGTTTTGGCTGGCTCGGGCTCGACGCACGCGGCAACTGGTACATGCGCGACGACCGGGTGCAGGCCGCCGGGCCGTTCCCCGCGAGCAAGGGCTCGCTGCTGCAGCACGAAAAGCTCATCGACTTCATTCAGCGCAACTACGCGGCCGATGCGCAAGGTCGCTGGTTCTTTCAGAACGGGCCGCAGCGCGTGTTTGTCGACCTGGAAGACACGCCCTGGATCTGGCGTCTGCAGCCCGACGGTCGCGTGCTCACCCACACCGGCACCGAGGTGCAGACGCAGGACAGCCTGCTGGACGAATCCGGCAGGCTGTACCTGGTCACCAACCTGGGTGTGGGGCTGGTGCACAGCGCCGACATGGCGCTGGCTGCCGACTGGATCGAGGCCGGACGCTGGGCGCCCAGCCCGGCGGAGCACGCCGGGCTGCCGTCACGCTGGACGTTCGTGCGGCAGCCGCGTTGAAGCGGTCAGAGTTTCGACGATTGGGGCGAGTGACCGCTGGCCGCCGGTTTGGTGGAATCGGGCTTGGGCATCTCGAAGGGTTTCTGCGCGGGCAGTGCCTTGAGCGGATCGCCCGTCAGCCGTGCGATGAACTCCGCCAGGTAGAGCTCGGCTGCGTTGCGCGTGTGGCCCACCACCGCCGGTACCGCCTGGATCGTGAAGTAGCTGCCATGGGTGAAGAAGCCCACACCCCGGCGAGCCGGCGAATGCTGGCCGTGCACATCGACAAACTCGTACGAGTCGTCGTTGGCCAGGAACACGGTGTTTTCGCTCTTGGGATCGTCCGCCTCTTGGTCCTTCAGCGTGAATTTGCCTTCGGCGAGGTCGGACGCGGTGAGCTCTGACGGATCGAGGCGAACGTCGGAGCCCAGTCCAATGGTGACCGCGAGGAATTCATGCGGATTCGTCTCCCGCTTCCCGGTTTCGGGATTGAAGAACGGATAGTCGAAGTGCTTTTTGTCGGCCGACAGCACCGGGGTCTCCTTTTCTGGTGTGGCATACAGGTTCAGGACGCCAGCCTGGTGCATGGCCAGCAACACACGGGCGGAGTGCAGCGGCATCGGTGCGAAGGCCCAGAGGAACGGGGTGTTGATGTCCTTGTCAAAGCGGGTGCGGTCCTCGGGGCTCCAGCCTCGGTAGGCGCGTGCGAGCACCGGGAACAGGCCGTGAATCACCTGGTACCAACGCACCCAGGGACGTTCCGCGCAGCTGCCGTCGTCGCCGTCGTCGCACTCACGCACGTCCATCGTGACCAGTGCCCACGGGTCGCGCTTCACGCCTTCGGGCAGCAGCTTCAGCGGGTCGGTCAGGTCCACCGCCGTGGGCAGCGGCTTCTTGTCGCCGGTCTGGGGCGTCACGCCACGCAGGGGCCGTTTGTAGATGTCCGCCAACTCATTGTCCAGCAGGGTGAGACAGGTTTTCAGATCCGGACCCTTGCCGTCGTTGAAGACCTGTCGCACGATTTCGTACATGGCGGGTGAAGTCCACTTGGCGTCCACGTCGCGGTTGTCGTTGGGGCGCACCTTGGGCCACACCCCTCGACGCGAATAGCATGAGACGCGCCATGGGGTGGCCGGATAGTGCGGCACATAGCGTGGCTGGCTGCCCACCCATTCCAGGTGCCCCACCTTGGGATGCAGCAGCACAGCGAACACCGCATCAATCGCCGACAGGGACGAACCCATCACCGCCACATGGGCCGGTTTGTCGAAGAAGCCGTTCTTCGTCAGCGTTTCGCGGCTGGCCGGAAAATTGATCCAGCGAGGCCCGTTGTCGACGTGAACTTCATAAGGCTTGGGCGTCGTGATCTTGTGGTCCCAGTGACCGGTCGAGTTGAAGGTGTGGGTGACCTGCAGATCGCCGGTCTTCGTGCCCTTGAGTTTGGGATCGCCAAACTCGGATCCCTTGAGCTCCACCGTCATCAGACCCGTCTTGGCGTCGGGCTTGCTGACGTGACTGACCACGGTGTGGGAATGGATGTTCACGGTCATGTCGTTCTGCTTGGCGACCTCGATCCAATGGTTCAGCCGTTCGCTGCAGTACTCGCCAAAGAAGATGCGCGGGTAGTAGCCGGTCGGGTTCGGCGGTGCGACCGGTGTCAGGCCCAGGTAGCCGGGCTCGCCCAGCCTGGTTTCCAGATCGCCTTCCAGGTAGTTCTTCTTGATGTGGTTGAGGAAGTCGGCCGGGTCGGTGCTGTCGATGCTCATGCCGGCGGCGTGCACGTTGAGGATCGATGTGACCGAGTTCAGCTCGTCCGAATAGGCCATGCCGCGCCCGAGCGTGCCTTTGGAGTCGATCAAGGAAAACGTGATGTTCTTGCCGATGCCCCGGGGGTAAACCGCCGGCGCCTCCACGATGCCACGCACCAGTCGGATGAAGAGCGCCGTGCCTGTGGCGCCCATGCCGACGATGGCCAGGTGCACCGGGCCAGAGCCCACGTTCTTCAGGCGCGCAGGGGCCATGGCCGCAGCGAAGCCACGGTATCCCTTGGCCAGGGCCACCTGGGTCGGTGTTTTTCCGCCGTTGTCCCGTTGGTTGTAGTTGAGTGTGACCTTGTGGGCCGCAGCGAACGTCTCGATCATTTTGTAGATGAAGGCGTTGTCGTTGTGGGCTGCCCAGTGAAGTGCGGTACGGCCGGCAAAAATGTCGATCTCATTGAGCATGTCGTTCAGGACCGGCACGGGGTCCTTCGGCGCAACTTTGAGAGCGTGTGCGAGCATGGTGTTGAGGAGGGCCGCCACAAAGGGGGCATCGCTGGGACCGCGCAGCACGAAGGTGGCCCACATCAGCGGTCGCACGCCCTCGGGATAGTCCCCGGGGCCTTGGTTGCCCATGAGCACGGGTGAGATCTGATTCACCAGTTCGGGGTTGGCTTTGAGCATGGGCTCGAAAGTCTTGATGTCGCGCTTGGCTATTTCGGCAAAGATGTCCATGATGAAACAACAGGGTTGGTTGAGGGGGGGGACCAGTGTGTGAAATCGCGCTGGAGCCGACCATCGCTTCAACAGCCCAGGTCGCGTCCTGGGTGAGTGCGCATCACGCCAGACACGAGACGCCAGGTGTCCGTGTGGCGCTGGTCGTGGCCAAAAAAAAGGCCTCGCGATGGCGAGGCCGAAAAACCCAAGAGGAGGTTGCAGAAATCAACTGGCGGTCGGTGCATGCGACATGCGCAGCATGCCGGTGTTCGGGTGGCAGTTCACATACTCATACATCTGTTCGTTCGCCTTGGCCACCAGCACCTCGTGGTACAGCCGCAGCTTGAGCTGGAAGTTCATCTGCTGAACCACCCGCATGAAAGTGCCGAAAATGGCGAGGTGCGTGGGATGCGATTCCGACCAGCGCTCCATGTGTTCGAGGGTTCGCCACAGGCTCAGCCCGAACGACTTTTCAACGGGCTGACCAGCGCGATCGATGTGGTGCATGTAGCGGTTGAAGTGACAACCCACCGACTCCCCCTTCTGTTCGAGAAAGTCCATGCCTGCGCGCAGCTCGGGCTCGATGTCGGAGAGGTACAGGCTGCGTTCCTCCCCGTCGGTTTCGCCCCAGTCCTGACCTGAACGGATCAACGCCACGTTGTCCCGGCCTTGAACGATCACCCGGGGACCCGGTTGACGCGGACCTGCGATGGCCTGGCCTGCGCCCAGTGCGTCGGTTTGGGACGCGGCCATGCGATCGCGCATACCGCCCCAGTAGCCGTGCTCCTGGATGTCGTCGCTGAGGTGGCTTGCCAGCACGCCGACACCTTCGAACTTGTCGGGCGTGGAGAACAAGGTTTCGAAACGTTCGACGTGAGGCAGAAAAATCTCGCGGAAATAGCCCACGCCTTCTTCGAAACGCTCGGAGGCCTGCCACCAGCCGTCCACCGCAGTCTGTGCGGCCCACTGGTGGAAGGGTGCGAGTGCGTCCCAGTAGGCGATGGCCACCACGGTGTCGTAGCCTTGTGCGTCCACACAGTGCGCCACGTCGTGGTGCCCCGGTCCGTGGGGCAGTCCAAGCTGGTCCAGGATGGGCTGGAGCGCTGCCACAGCGTGTTGGCGACCACCTCGGGTCTGCACGCCGAAGTAGGCCATCACCACCTGCGTGGTCATCGGGTTGAACCGCGCAACCCAGGCCGGGTAGGGCGGCGCGTAGTCTTCAGAGGCGCGCGCCGCACGGGTGCGTGGGCAGCGAAGGTGTTGCGGAATGGCTGATTCCATGGTGCTTCCTCGGTGGTGCAAACAGAACCGTGCAAGCGCACCTTTGCGTGTGCTTGCACACGGAGTCATTGGGAGGCGATGTATTCCCAATGCGCAACACGCCACTTGCCACCTTCGAGCCGCACGGGGATGGCCGCGCGGTTGGGGTTGTGGCGGGGCGCATTGCCAAAGCTGAACGGTGTGCCCATCAGGGACACCTTGCGGGGCGTCATGGACTGGAAGGCCTTGGTCACCGATTCACGGGTGATGTCGCCTTCAATGCTGCGCAGCGTGGTCACGAACACCGAGGCTGCCACGTAGCCGCCTTGCGAGAGTGAAGTCAATGGCACCTGGCTCTTGACCATGATGTTGCGCCAGTCGGTCAGCATGCCCGAGCGGCTGGACCAGGGCTCGAACTCCGACATGGCGAAGATGCCTTCACCATCGGCTTTCAGCGTGTCGGCCACGTTCTGCGTGTAGGCGGGGGTGAGAAACACCCAGTCGATGCCCTCGATCTTCATCGCCTTCGCCTTTTTCACCCAGTCGATGACCGCAGGCTCGATGGCGGTGAACACCAAACCTTCGCATTTGTTGTCGAAGGCCTTCTGGATGTGAACGCCAAGGTCCTCGGTGGGCGCAATGCCCATGGCTGTGTACTGGAGCGGTTTGCCACCCCTGGCGACCCAGTCGGTCACGATTTTTTCGAACGCGGGCTTCTGGGGAGGCGCATACGCCACGGTCACAGCGCAGACGCGTGTTTGGCGGCGCACCTCGGACAGAAACCGGAGCGCTGCGGCCATGCTGCCGTACGGACCGGTGTTGACCGGAGCGATGTGGGGGGAGTCGAAGCAGACCGGGTCCACCCCGGTGCCCTGGATGGAGACGATGTTTCTCTCGGCGTAGAAGGGAGCGTTCACCGCACACTCCAACGCGCTGGCGCTGCCGACGTGGGCCACAACGCCATGGGTGTCGACCAACCGGCGCGCCTCCTGGGCTGCAATGACGGGATCGGCCTTGTCGTCGGCAGCGATGAGTTGCAACTGCCTGCCTCGCACACCACCGCTCGCATTGACGGTGTTGAAGTAGGCCTGAACCGCTGAGGCCGCCTCGGGAAACAGCGCAGCACTGCTGATCGCCCCGACCTTGATCGGACCTGCCAACCCAGCCTTGCCGGCCGGGTTGGCCATGCACAGGCCCGCGCTGAGCAGGCACACCGCCAAGGTGGTGAGAGCAGCAGTGCGGCTCATGGGATTACTGCTCCACCGGATCTGATGGCGTCGCAACGCTGTCCACGGGCAAGCTGAAGTGCTCCACCCGGTTGGCCGGCTTGTTGTTGAACAGCAAGCGCGTCACGTCCGGCCGCGAGTAGTGACCCGCAGGATCAGCCGCGTTTTTGGCCACGCCGATGGCTCCCAGGTCAATGTCGGCATACAGGATGCCTTCTTCATCGGGCGCCAGCTTGGCGGCCAGCGGGCTGCCGTCGGGACCGTAGATCACCGCATGACCGCCACCGGTCTTGAGCAGCATCTTTTTGTCTTCCGAATCGCAGAGCTCGTCGATCATGGCCTGGGACACGGTGGCGCACGGCGCCAGCACGAAGCACGAACCTTCCACTGCGTACACCTTGCTCGCGGCGTTGTTCACCTCGGCACCCAGGGCGTGCGCGAACGGGTCGTACAGCGAAAAGCTGGGCCACGCAGCCACGTGAACCTGTTCGTTCTGCGCGTACATCGCGTACTTCGACAAGGGCTGCAGGTGTTCCCAGCAGCACAAACCACCGAGGCGGCCGATGTTGGCCACGTCGTGCACAGCCAGGTGGCTGCCATCGCCTTCGCCAAATACCGTGCGTTCCGCATGGGTGGGACGCAGCTTGCGGCGTTGGGCAATGGTTTCGCCGTTGGCTCCGATGAACCACTGCGAAATGTAGAGGCTGCCGCCACTGCGCTCGCTCAGGCCCAGCACCACGGTGATCTTGGCTTTGCGCACCGCCTGGCGGATGCGCTCCGCCTGCGGGCTGTCGTAGCTGAGCGAGTTGTCAAAGTAGCGCTGCACGAAGCCCCGGCCAATGGCCCAGGCAGGCGCGCCCATCCAGATGTGCCATGGGTATCCGGGGATCCACGTCTCGGGGAAGGCGATGAGGCGCGCGCCCTTGGCGGCGGCCTCGTTGATGTAGGCAATGGTCTTGTCGACCGTGGCGTCCAGGTCCAGCCAGACCGGTGCCGCCTGGACGACAGCCACTTTGTATTGGTGGTGCGTGATACCCATGGTGCTTCTCCTAGATGAATGGATGGATCAGAACGGAATGACGGTTTTGACCCACAAGGCCGTGCCCTCGGGGCGGTTCTTGGCGTTCATTTCCTTTTGCAGCTTGGCGGTGATGAACCAGCCTTTGCCGTTGTCGTACTTGAGGGACGGGCCGATGGCGAAGCTGCTGGCCTTGCTGTTGGCCAGAGAGACGCCGTTCTGCTTGTCGTTGTTGAGCTGCTCGTACACGTAGCCACCCACGCCCACGACCCAGCCGTTGCCCAGGCCATAACCGGCCGAGTAGTCGAGGATGAACTCGTCGCCTGACGCGTACTGGGTGGCGCTGTTCTTGCCGTTGATGTTCAACGTGGCCTTGAAGTCACCGTTGAAGCCGGTGGGGTTGATGTAGCTCACGGTGTACAGAGGCTGAAGCGACCAGTAATTGCGGCCGATGTTCACGGGGTCCGTCGACTTGTAGCGCCCGGTGGGTGCCACAAAGTCCAGGCCCACCACGCTGTGCAGCGCAGGCGAGTGGTGATAAGCGATGCCCGGGCCGAACGTGATATCGCCCAGGCCGGTTTTGCTCTGGCTGAACCCGCCGACGGACACCTTGAGATTGACCAGGGGCACGATGGCGTGCATCACCAGGTTGCCGCCTGCCACCTGGGTGGGCGTGGACCAGATGAAGCGCGTGGCGGCGGCGGTGGCGCGCAGCTTGAAATCGGGCGGCGTGGCCACGTTGCCGTTGCTGTCCATCACCTTGTTGGCACGGTAGTGCGTGAGGTACTCCAGCACATAGAAGCCGGGCGGTGGCGCGGCGCCGACCAGGAAGTTCTCGACACCCGGGTTGTAGGTGGATCCGCCACCTTCGGTGGCTTGGGCCGTACCGGCGCCCAGCAAGGCAAGGGCCGAAATCCAGGGGGCGGCAGAGCGAAGCATGTTCATGGTTGGTGCTTTCTTTCAGTTGGATGGAGGGGGCGAGGGTTCTGTGGCCGACGGCATGCGCCGACGCACGGGGAACACGGAAGGGAGGCCACGGCCGTTGAGCCAGCCCCAGAGGCCGCCGGGTGCCGCGACCATCACGGCCATGGCCAGCAGGCCCAGACCGATGAAGTACCAGGCGCCCAGCTCGGCAAAGTTTTCGCGCAGGAGCATGTAGACCAGCACGCCCAGGATCGGACCTTCGAGCGTCCCGATGCCGCCCAGCACCACGATGAACAGCGCGGCGGCGGTCCAGTGCAGGGAGTAGCTGGCGTCGGGAGACACTTGCAAGATATTCATGTGCGCCACACCCGAGGCCAGCCCGGCGAGCGTGGCCGCCACCACCCAGAGGGTCAGCCGGGTTTTCTGCACGGGCACGCCGTTGGCATCGGCGGCCTGTCGCGCATCCCGCGTGCTCATCAGGGCCAGACCCAGGCTGCCCTTGAGCAAGCGATGGGCTGCGATCAGCGCCACCAAGGCGATGGCCAGGGCACTCCAGTACACCCCTGCATTGCGTTCAAAGCGACCGAACTCGCGCATCACCGTGAGCGGCAGACCCGCACCGGCACCGAGCCATTCGGTGTTCAGGGTGCCGATCCGGAACATCTCGGCCATGACCCAGGTGGCCACCGCGAAGTACGCACCCGTGAGGCGCAGCAAGGGCACCGCCACCAGCAACGCAATCGCCGCCGTCACCAGACCTGCCAGGGGCCAGGCCATCCAGGGGTTGAGACCTGTGTGGGTGCACAAGGCGAACAGTGCATAGGCGCCCACCCCCACGAAGAGGTGGTGGCCAATGGCCACCATGCCGCCATAGCCAGCCAGAAGGTTCCAGGAGGTCGCCAGCACAAAGAGTGTGAATGCCTCGACCAACAGTCGCTGGGTGGCGAAGGATGTGTACCAGGGCAGGCTGGCCAGCACCAGCAGGGCCACGATGGACAGAAGTGTTTGCAGCAAGGTGCGTGAAGGGGCGTTCATGTCGATTACCGCCGAGCGAAAAGGCCGTTGGGGCGCGCCAGCAGCGCCACCAGAAAAACGAGGTGCCCCACAAAGGGACCCAGGCCGGCGTGGATCTGGGCGCCAACCACTTGGGCCAGGCCGATCAGCAGGCCGCCGATGAACGTGCCCCAGATGCTGCCGAGCCCACCCAGCACCACGGCTTCAAAGGCGAACAGCAGGCGCTCGGGACCGGCGCTTGGCGCGAAGGGGGTGCGAATGCCATAGAAGACGCCGGCAATGGCAATGACGGCGAAGATGAAGCCGGTCATGAGCGCGAACAGGCGGCGATCCCGGATGCCCACCAGCCGCGCTGTTTCGGGGTCGGTGGACACCGCCCGAGCCTGGCGCCCCAGCGGGGTGTGGGCGATGAGCAGATGGGTCAACACGTACACCGCCACGCTTACCCCCGTGATCACCACAGGCAGCCAGCCGATGGACATGTCGCCGATCTGAAGACTGGCTGTGGCCAGCGAGCCGGCGTCCAGGCTCTGGGTGTCCGCCGTGTAGATCTCCTGCAGCAGGTTTTGCAGCACGATCGACAAGCCGAACGTGACCAGAAGAACCGACATGGGATCCCGCCCGACCAGGTGGTTGAGCAGGCCGCGTTGCAGCAACCAGCCGAGTGCGAACATCACGGGCACGCTCACGAGCAGGGCGGTCACAGGGCCCACGCCCAACCACGGCGTTGTGCTCAGCACCAGATAGGCCGACAGCACGATCAGGTCGCCGTGTGCGATGTTGATCATGCGCATGACGCCCAGGCTCAGACTCAGGCCCAGGCCGAAGAGCGCGAACAAGGCCCCCAGCATCAGACCGTTGATCAACATTTCCACCATTTGCAGCGCAGTCATGTCAGCTCCCGAAATAGGCGTGTGCGACCTGCTGCGTGTCGGCGTGGCGCGATGTCCCGCTCAAGACCACACGCCCCTTTTGCAGGCAATAGAAGCGACTGGATTCCGCCAGTGCGCGCGAGACGTTTTGTTCAACGAGCAGCACAGCGGTGCCGTTGGCACTCACCCGTTGCAGCAGGTCGTAGACCGCCTGCACAGCCACGGGCGACAGCCCCAGGGAGATCTCGTCGCACAACAGGTAGTCGGGGTTGGTGGCGAGAGCCCGGGCCACCGCCACCAGCTGTTGCTGCCCGCCAGACAGGGCGGTGGCGTTGCGGCGGCGCACGTTGGCCAGTGCCGGTAAGGCGTCGAATAGCGTGGACAGGTTCCAAGGGCCAGATCGGTCGCTGGACTCTGCTGCCACCCGCAGGTTGTCTTCCACCGACAAGTCGGCAAACAGGCGTCGACCCTCTGGGACCAGTGCCACGCCATGGGCCAGTTGCCTGCTTTCGGGGTTGCCCCCCACCGCGATTTTGTCAAGCTGGATGGCCTGGCGTGCCACCGGCAGTGCACCGGCCAGGGCGCGCATCAGCGTGGTCTTTCCGGCACCGTTGGAACCCACCAGGGCAACAACCTCGCCCCTTTGAATCTCGATGCTGACGCCGAAGAGAGCCTGGAACAGGCCGTAGTGAGCGTCGAGTAGTTCAGTTCGCAGCATGTTCTGCCTCGCCGCGTGTGGCCGATGTGTTGACGTCGAAATCGGTGCCCAGGTAGGTTTCGCGCACCTGGGGATTGGCGACCACTTCGGCAGGGAGACCGTCTGCCAGCACCTGCCCCTCTGACAGCACCACCAGGCGCTGAGCGACTGGAACGAGGGCGTGAACCAGATGCTCGATCCACAGCACGGTCACGCCCTCGGTATGCAGTTCTTGCACGAGCTGCACGAGATCGACCATCTCGCGGTCGGTCAAACCACCTGCGACTTCGTCCAGCAGCAGCAGGCGCGGCTGTGTGGCGAGCGCGCGCGCCAGTTCCAGCCGTTTGCGTTGCAGCAAACCGAGGGTGGCCGCAGGATGGTCGGCTACCCGCAGCAAGCCGCAGCGCTTGAGCGCCGTCATCGCCGCTTCGGCGGCTTGCGCCCCTTGCAGCTCGGCACCAAACGTGGCGCTCACCAGCGTGTTTTCGTACACCGTGAGGGTTTCGAAGGGTTGGGGCACCTGGAACGTGCGGGCGATGCCGCTGTGGCAACGCTGCTGCGCCCGCTGCCTGGTCAGGTCGCGACCTTCGAGCTCGATGCGGCCGCTGTCACAGGCGAGGTTGCCGGCGATCAATCCAAAGAGCGTGGTTTTCCCCGCTCCGTTCGGACCGATGACACCGACGAATTCGCCCGTCTGCACCGACAGGTCGATGTTTCGAAGCACGGGCGTGGCGCCGTATCGCTTGCACACGCCATGGAGCTGGAGCAACACAGTGGTTCGCCTCAGCCTTTGAGCAGGTTGAATGCCCGCTGCACAGGGATTTCAGGTGCTGTCTTGTTGTGCGTGATGAAGATTTCGGGCTTGCCACCCTGCCCCACACTCCACTGACCGCCCACCACACGCATCTTCGACACGTTCTTGATGCCGCTGTTGGCGAAGTCCAGTTGCCCGATCACGGTCTGCAGCTTCAGCGTGCGCAAGGCTTCGCTTACCTTGTCGGGATTCTTTGGATCTCCGCTGGCACGCAGTGCGGCAATGCCGGTTTCAAACAGCGCGTGCACCACGCCGATCGGCTGTGTCCAGTCGCGCTGGGTGGCGCTGGTGTAGCCCTCGGCGAGCTGGCGGGCGGTTTGCTGGGTGAGGCTGGAGGTGAAGGGGTAGCGCGGCGTCCACCAGATTTCGGTGGACATGCCTTCGGCGCTGGGGCCCAGCGCTGCAACACCGCCCGGGAAGAGCAGTGCCTTGGCCACAGTGGCAACCTTCGGCTTGAAACCCATCTGGGCCGACTGGCGCACGAAAGTGGCCCATTCCGGCGGATTGAACAGGCCGGTCACGATTTCCACACCGTCGCGCTTGAACGCCTGAATGTGCGTTGAGAAGTCGTCAGCGCCGACCGGGAATCTGCCCACTTCAACGGTCGAGAAACCGGCGCTGGCGAAATGCGCAGGGAGTCCAAGCTTTGGATCGCCGAACGCGTTGCCCGGCACATCGTTGCTCCAGACCATGCCCACTTTCTTGTTGGTGCGCAGGTCGCTCCAGATGTCGGTGTAGACGTTGCCGATGTCTTCAATGCCCCAGAAGAAGTGAAAGGCGTGCTTGAAGCCTTTGCCCGGGTCGCTCTTGAGCGGGAACATCCAGGCTTGCCAGGGCGTCATGGTGGACACACTGGGCACACCGGCGAGCTCACATTGTTGCGAGACGCCGACCACTGTCAGGGCACCTTGGGACAGCATCAGGTCGACGCCGTGTTTGTTGATCAGTTCGCCGGCGAGGTTGGAGGCGCGGTCTTCGCGGCTCTGGTCGTCACGGGTCACGATTTCCACGGCGTAGGTCTTGCCGCCAATGCGCAATCCGTTGGCCAGGGACTGGCGCACGCCTTGCAGGATGTACTCGTCCGCCTCGGCGAAAGGTGCAAACGGGCCGGTGCGGGGGCTGACGTAGCCAATCCGGATGGTGTCTCGGGCGAACACGCTGGGGGCGCTCAGGGCGCCGACCGTGGCCACGGACTGGTGCAGGAATTTCCGGCGGGTGGACGTCGAGACAATCGGTTGATTCATGGCGGCTCCGTTTGAGGGGTGAGGGAGCCGTGATGCTATGGACGGGGTTGCGACGCGTCTTGCCTGCAGCAGACCCGTGATTTGCTTGCGATCGACATCGCGGTTTGGGTGCGCGGCAATCCAATATGGCACCCATATTGCTTACAAGTTTGCCGTCTGGAGGAAAGAGTGAGCCCCTAAGGGTTAGTCATGTGGTTTGCCTCTTGACAGCGGCGTAACGTACACATTCCTTGATGTCTCTAGCCATGATCACGACCTTGACGCCCCCCTCGCACGAAGCCGATGCCCGCGTGCTGAGCACCACAACAGTGCCGCCCTCGGAGCGCACGGCTTACTGGCTGGACATGATTTGTGCGATGTATGTGAAGCTGGACTGCGACCAGCCCAGCAACCAACCGCTGTATGGCGACATCGCCTTCAACCGGCTGGGGTCCATCGACCTGACCCACCTGCGCTCCAACGCTCCGCGGGTGGCCCGCACCGATTCACAGATCCGCCTCGGCGGAGAAGACTGTTTGCTGGTTCAGGTGCAGCGCCAAGGGCGCTGCATGGTGCAGCAGGACGGGCGAAGTGCGGTCGTCGAGCCCGGCGATTTTGTGCTGTACGACAGCATCCGGCCTTACGAACTGCTGTTCGACAGCGGCGGTCATGATGTGTTCGTCATGCGTTTGCCGCGCGCCCAGCTCAAGGTGCACGTGAGCAACCTTGAAGAGCTCACCGCCACCACCGTGCCGGGCCAGGACGCCGCTGGGCACCTGTTGATCTCGATGGTGGCCACCCTGCACGCCGACGTTGACCGCCTGCTGCCTTCTTCGGCCCTCGGTGTGTCCGAGGCCATCACCAGCATGGTGGCCGCCGGCTTGCGCGGCCTGCCCAACGCCAATGTGGTCAAGGCCTCCAGCCTGCGCGCTTACCACCTGTCTCGAATCAAGGCTTACGTTCGTGACCATCTGCGCGACCCTGAGCTCTCGGTTTACTCCATCGCCCAGGCGCTTCAGTTGTCACCCGACCATTTGTCCCGCCTGTTTCGCACCGAACCGGTTCCACTCTCGCGCTGGATCTGGAAGCAGCGGCTTGACGCCTGCCGCCGTGATCTGGCGGACCCGCGTTGGCGCGAGCACGGCATCTCCGACATCGCTTTTTCCTGGGGCTTCAACACGGCGGCCCATTTCAGCCGAAGCTTCCGTGAAGAGTACGGCGTGTCGCCGCGCGAATGGCGACACGGGGTGTTGCCCGGCGCGCGCGCATGAAAAAAAGGCCGATCACTGACCGGCCTTTTCACTTGCCTTTGCCAGGCTGTGAGCGGGTTCACTTCACGGCGTCGAGCATGTACTGCACGGCCGCCTTGATGTCGGCATCCGACGCGGCTGAGCCGCCTTTGGGTGGCATGGCACCCTTGCCTTTGATCACGCTGGCCGTCAGGCCATCAAGGCCCAGCGCCAGGCGAGGCGCCCAAGCCGCTTTGTCGGCGAACTTGGGTGCACCCGCAACGCCTGCCACGTGGCAAACGGCGCATGCTTGTTTGTAGAGCGCTTCACCCGCGCCGGCCGCCACCGTGGCGCCAGCAACGGGAGCTGGCGCAGCGGCCGCCGGCGCAGCAGCCACAACAGCTGTGGGAGCTTCGACGGCTGCTGGCGCTGCGGCTGCGGGTGCTGCAGCAGGAGCCGCTACAGCCGCAGCTTCCGGCACGGCAAACTGGCCACCTGCAGCATTGGCCAGGTGCACCACAGCGCGGCCCAGTTCCTCATCGCGGTACGCGCCACCACCCTGGGCACCCATGGCGCCCTTGCCCTTGAGCACGGAGTTCAGCAAGGCTTCGTAGCCGGTGGCAATGCGGGGTGCCCAGGCGGCCGTGTCGCCAAACTTCGGCGCACCGGCCACACCCGCGGCGTGGCAGGCCACGCACTGGGCCGCATACACCGCTTCACCCGATGCGAGCGGGCGGTTGGCATCACGCAGTTCAACCGTGCCCACGCGCTGGATGCGTTGCGCAACCGCCAACTCAGGATCGGCCGCGCCCATGGCAGGTTTGTTCCCCGAGGTCACGGTGTACACCAGCCCGATGATGATGAAGATGGGAGCAACAAATGCGAAGAACGACGTCCACAGCAACTGCGAAGGTGTCTTGATCGGGCCGGTGTGGTGTTCGTGCTCGTGGTCGCTCATGGTGTCCTCAAGGGATGGCTGAGCGGGTCAGTGCAATGACGGCTCAGCCCGTAAAGAAGGGTTCTGGAACAGCCCTCGATTATAGCCAAGGCCCTCTGCCCAGCGCTTTCAAAAACCCCTCGCTGATAGAATCGGCCCGGTTGCGGCTGTAGCTCAGTGGATAGAGTATTGGCCTCCGAAGGCTGTCGTCATCGGAGAAAAACGCAACGAGTAGACTCTTGGTCTCCAAGCAGCATGCGGCTGTAGCTCAGTGGATAGAGTATCGGCCTCCGAAGCCGAGGGTCGTGGGTTCGATCCCCGCCAGCCGCACCAAAATCAACGACTTACGTGAGCCTCTCATGGCCCATGCAGCAGTCGAGTGAATTCCAGTTCCCCACATTAGCTACGAATATGGGCTTCGCAGAACTGGTAGTGCAATGGTCAGGAGTCTTCCTGGCCATTTTCTGTGGCCCATCCGCGGCCCACTCATGGCCCGCCTCCAACCTGCCGACCTTCGACAGGGGTCGTTTTTGACCATTGGGCTCAGGCCCAGTCAACTTGACTGCCCTGACTATTCGAACCAACGATCTCTTTCGGTTGCTGAAGCTTGAGGATTTCCGACTGACAACAAGCGGACCTTTACTTGGCCAAGTCTCAGAGGCAATGGCTCTTGTGCAGCGATGGACTAAACCGCTTTCGCGGTAATCGCTCCGGCAGCATCGTGGTTATTCGTTCCGCCGCTGGTTCTGCCATGTTGACGGGTGAGGCAATCCGCCTCGCTCTTCGACAGGAGTTGAACCATGAACTCATTGACGCCCTCCGTCTCCCCGTTGCGCCAACGCATGATCGACGACATGCGGATGCGCAAGTTCAACGGCAAGACCCAGATCCACTACATCCGCGCCGTTCGCAGGCTCGCCGCCTATCTCAAGCGATCGCCGGACACCGCCACCGCCGAGGACCTTCGGGCCTTCCAGCTGCACATGGTCGAGACCGGCACGGCACCGCCGACCATCAACTCCACGCTCAGTGGCCTGAAGTTCTTCTTCGATGTGACGCTGGGCCACGCCGAACTGTTGGTCAAGGTGCAGCCTGTTCGCCAGCCACGCCCGCTGCCCGTTGTGCTGAGCTGCGACGAGGTCGCCCGTCTGATCGCCGCTGCACCGAACCCCAAGTACCAGGCAGATCTTTCCGTGGCCTATGGGGCCGGGCTGCGCGCCAGCGAGGTCTGCGCGTTGAAGGTCACCGACATCGACAGTGAGCGCATGACGCTGCGCGTGGAGCAAGGCAAGGGCCGCAAGGACCGTTACGCCATGCTCTCGCCCGTGCTGCTCGAGCGGCTGCGGGCATGGTGGCGGGTGGGGCACGCGCAAGGCAAGATCCTGCCCAATGGCTGGCTGTTTCCGGGGCTCAACCCCTTGGACTCGCTGTCCACCCGGCAGCTCAACCGCGCGATTCACCTGGCCGCCGACGCCGCCCAGATCGACAAGCGCGTGTCGATGCACACGCTGCGCCACAGCTTTGCAACGCACCTGCTGGAGCAGAAGGTCGATATCCGCGTGATCCAGGTGCTGCTGGGCCACAAGCGACTGGAGACCACCGCGCTGTACACGCACGTGGCCACCGAAGTGCTGCGCGCGGTGATCAGCCCACTGGAGACGCTGCCTTCGTCGTAAGCCTGCGGTCGTGGGGCGCGCAGCCCTGGAAGTCGCCGACATCTTCCGCATTCATGGACCCGCCTGGCGTCAGGCTCAGCGTGGCCACCTGAGCCTGGCCCAACTCAAGGTCATGTCGGCCATCGAGCAGTGCCGCAGCGCGGCATTGGGTGGGCATGTCTTGCGCTGCGAGGGGTGTGGCACCGACCAGATCGCCTACAACTCCTGCCGCAACCGGCACTGCCCGAAGTGCCAGGCCAGCGCGGCCCGGCGTTGGCTCCAGGCGCGCACCGCCGACCTGCTGCCGGTGGAGTACTACCACGTGGTCTTCACGCTGCCGGCGCCCATCGCCGACATCGCGTACTGCAACAAGGCGGTGGTCTATGGCTTGCTGTTCGACATCGCCGCAGAAACTCTTCTGACCATCGGAGGTGATGCGAAGCACCTGGGCGCTCGACTGGGTGTGACGCTGGTGCTGCACACCTGGGGCTCGGCGCTCACACACCACCCGCACGTGCACGGCATCGTCCCCGGTGGCGGCTTGGCGAGCGACGGCGAACACTGGATCGCCTGCCGGCGCGGGTTCTTCCTGCCGGTGCGCGTGCTCTCCCGGTTGTTCCGCCGGCGCTTCCTCGAAGCGCTGCAACAGGCACACCGGGATGCCCGGCTGCAGTTCTTTGGTGAACACGCTCCGCTGGCTAACGCTGCGGCGTTCGCCCGCTGGCTGGCACCGCTGCGCCAATGCGAGTGGGTGGTCTACGCCAAGCGCCCGTTCGCCGGACCCCAGGCGGTGCTGGCTTACCTGTCGCGCTACACGCACCGGGTGGCCATCTCCAACAGCCGACTCGTGGCGCTTGATGAGCGCGGCGTGACCTTCCGGTGGAAGGACTACCGCGACAAGGGCCGAGTCCAAGGCAAGACACGCCACAAGACGATGACGCTCGATGCCGGCGAGTTCATGCGCCGCTTTCTGTTGCATGTGCTGCCTTGTGGCTTCCACCGCATCCGCCACTACGGACTGCTGGCCAACTGCAACCGAGCAGCCTGCCTGGCCCTCGCACGCCAGCTGCTGCAAGTGCCTCTGCGGGATCCACAGGTTCCGCCACCCTGCGACGATCCGCAGGACACCGTGCGCCCAACCTTCGTCTGCCCGCACTGCGGCCACGCGATGACCATCGTACTGACCTTCACGTGCGGCGAGACGATCCGTGCGCCACCTCTTCAGGCGCCGCCATGAACGTTCCTCGCTGCCTCGGCAACCCATGTTTGTTGACGCTTCAAACGTCGGCACGGTCAGCTCGTGTTCGGCGCTCTACACGCTCACGTCCGCCCCCGCACAAGGCCTCGTCGATGACGACGTTGCGCATCATTGCCCGTATGAGCCCGGTCGTTGGGAGGCAGCGCGCCATCCAAAAGCACCATCACCGCGCCACCGCACGCACGCAATCGCCA
Organism: Hydrogenophaga sp.; assembly: GCA_021154985.1. Taxonomy (GTDB): domain Bacteria; phylum Pseudomonadota; class Gammaproteobacteria; order Burkholderiales; family Burkholderiaceae_C; genus Hydrogenophaga. The sequence continues at coordinate 7,420 of JAJNQE010000095.1, read as the reverse complement.
TAGCGTGAACCGGCACCGTGGCGTTCGCCGCGGTTTCCTCCCTCGAGGCTTGTTCAACACCCGCCCTTCATCCTGGCGCATCGTGGTGTGTGTGTGGCCCGCGGGCAGGTGTCGAACAAACCTAAACGATAGCTGCCGGCTGCGCTTGCGTGCCGAACGTGCGATCTGCACCACATTACAGTAATTCAGTCGTTGGCCATGACGGTTCACGGCTTGCAGGCAGCGGTGCCATGGCTAGACTGCCGCAATCGGCCAGAAGCTGTCTACGCCGCAGTCGGGTCGACCGACTTCAGTAGCCCATATTCCTTCATTTGGCTATGCACCTCTTGAATCTCGCGATTCAATTGAGAGAGGTATTCGTTGGCAACCATCGAGAATAGGTCATCCCCCACCTCGTCAAGTTGGATGGTGAACTCGCCCAGTCTGATGCGTTGTATGAGTCCATTGAAGGCGCTCTTCACGGCATTCGGATCGTCGTGGGAAAGCGGAATCATGACGGCCCCGACCTCGACGTTGATTTTGAGGAAGCACACTTCGTCTTGGTGCTCCACCGTTGCTTCAAGTGTGACCATAGATTTTCCCCCGCTCTCCAAATGCGTCCTTGCCTCCCTCTAGCGTTCTCATGCTGACGTCTCTCCAGCTGTGCAGCATGGCGGCGTCGTCCACATTCACGAGGTTGTTTGTGAACGGGTTTCCCGAGAAAGTTCTGTACCCCTCCGGCCCATGTGTGCGATAGATCGAGCAGTACGGCAAGGTCCGTACCGCGATATTTGCATCATGGGTCGAAATAAACACCCTTCGGCCGGACTTCGCCCGTTCTTTGATGAGCGGAACGATCACGTCATTGATGTATTCGTTTCCCAAGCTTTTCTCTGGCTCGTCGAGGATATACACGTCCTTGTCCTCTCCGAGCTCCTTCTGCAGCATCACCATCGACGCCTCGCCGCTTGACGGCTCATAAGGGAGACCGTCGAGCGTAAAGTACCGCTTGAACATCAGGAGCTCATAGACAGTACTGACGTCCTCCACTCCCTCGACGTCATTCAGGTCTGAGACAAATTTGAACAGGTCATCCTGAAATGAACGCTTGACGACCTCACGAACCGCGTTGGCGAACCTCTTCTGCAATCCCTTCTTCACGCTCGTGATGCTCAATAGCTCGCCATCGGTAACGTTGCCGTCCTGGAAGAGGTATCGAGTCACGAACTTCAACTCTCCCTTGCCAGATCCCAGGTCGCCAACGACATCTTCGTCGTTCGGTATGGCCGTCCTCAGACTCTTGAGGATGGCAAGTCCGCTGACGGCGACCTGTATGCGATTCATTGCGTAGTCGCGAAAGCCCGTAGTGGTTGGCTTGGCAGGTGTCCCAGTCTTGCGCTCCACCTCCTTGCGAAACTTAGCGATGGCTGAGTTTAGAAAAGTGATCTCTTTCCAATCGACGAAACCCCGCCACTCTTTCCCATTGAGGCGTGCGAGGAGCAGCCTCACGAGCCGCTGCAAGTCCGCAAACTCGTCGCTGGAGAGTTCCTCCTTGATGAGTGAATCGCCCTCAAGCAGGTTGGCGAAGGAATTGATCTCGACGCTGGTCTCGTGGTACTTTGTGAAGTTGCGCTTGGCGTCGCCTGGCTCCTCGGTGTCGATGTCCTTGAGCAGGATCTTCTTGGCGTTCTTGTTCGATGCAGTCGTCTCAAAAAAGGCCCTGAACTTGGTCGTGCTCGTGACATCTACCTCCACCGCCTGGCGCACCACCTGAATTTCATCCTGGCAGTAGTTGATGTCGTAGGTGTTGAGGTTGAGGCTCAGGCTCCTTCCCTTCACATCGAAGATGTCATCGAGGCGGTCTGCAGCCGATTCAAACACCCGCGCATCAATGCCGCTCTTGGTGTAGTGCTTGGCAATCGCCTCAAGAATCTTCGACTTCCCAGTTCCCTTCGGTCCGAAGAGGATGTTGATATCGTCGAACACGTTGAGCGTGAGCGCTTTCCCATCCTCGAAGGGAACCAGCGTCAAGGTCTCGCATGTCTTCCGATGCATGGCCGTGTTGATCGTCGTCGGGTCTTTCTTCAAGAGCAGGCAGAAGTGCTCGAAGCTGTCGATGGGCAGGCGAAGATCGGGCAGCTCGCGGGCGATCTCTCCGTACTTGCCCCAGTCATGGATGTCGGACCCATAAATCGAGGGCCGCCCGTGTGAAATGTGGATGCCAGCCGAAATGGCGTTGCTCACCTCCTTGAGGATGCACCAACTATTCTTCGCTCCCGTCTCCAGAACGGAGAGCATGTCGTCCGAGACGCTCGGCCGCTTCTGCTTGTAGTGCGCGACATAGAGCGGCTCCATTGCGTCGAACTTGGCGAGTACCTCCGGGATGGTGACCTTAAAGGAATCGGGGGTGTGACCGCGCGTGAGTTCGAGAACAGCGGACGAAAACTCTGCTGCCAAGTCAGGTGAAACAATCACCAGCAAGTGGCCCTTGGTCTTGTGGTCGTGGACGTCAAGCTCCACGCCAGGCCATACTTGAACGTCCGTCCCGACGCGCGTCCGGATGTCTTCAAACTGCGGAAGGTCGAAGACATTGTGATTCGTAATCGCAACTACTCGCACCTCTGTCGACAAGATGGCAGAGTAGAAATCCTCTGGTGCAACTTCCCGCGTAGCCGCATCGCCGGACTTGCACTTCCGTGTATGCGTATGGATGTCGATCTTCACGGCCTCACCCCCCCGGTGTGCATGCGATGCCGAATTATCATACGACCAGCTAAACCGTAAGCTCCGTAGATTGTTCGATGGGCGCACCGTCTCAACGCGAGTACATCCTATCAAACCATAGACTGAAAGTGTTCAGAAATGACTAGTCCATTGTGCGTCGTACGCTGACCAAACAGCGTCAACAATTTATTAAGATCCTGCATAGCACTCTGAGAGAACATCAGCTTGTTGATTTGTGCTTGCACCCCAAACCGGTTCTTCACTTCTTGAACTGGGCTTACCTGCAAAGCAAGTTGCATGGCGCCCCAACCAAGGGTAAAAGTCGGACCTGAGTGACTGCTTTTTCCCAGTTTGGCATCGACGTAACTGGACACCGACCGTAGAATTTTTCTACAACGTGTGATCGTTTCTGCATCACGGACTTCCAACGCGCGCTGGTATTCAGTCAGCCAGCCGCGAAGCTCCGCATACTCCTGACGCAGTTGCAATGCAACTGCGATGAGATCCTTGGGGCTCGATGATTCCCGAATGGCAAACGCCGCGAGTTCCGCGCCATTTAGCTTTAGCCGGGTAATTTGTGAGCCTTGCCCCTCCACCAGACTCATCTTCGCCTGCTTCTCGGATATCAGATCCCTGAGCCCTAGAGCAGCGTCCTCAGCCCAAACAACGCGAGCGCTGACCATTGCTCGGCGCCTGACTGGAAATGGCGTGTAGGACAAGTTGTAGCAATGTGCACGAGCCAGCATGCCTGCACCGCCCCAGACGATCTGAGATAACAAATGATGCGGAGTTTCCTTGCGAATTCTCCAACCTTCCTCATTCTCTTTTTGCGCCGATCTCAGAGAGCCCGTTGCACAGAGTTTCGACAGGAAATAGTTCCGCGATTCATGCAATCCTTCAGGTTCAGCAAGAAAGCCGAACGGAACAACTATTTCGTCGTCGACGAGAGAATCCAGCGCATTGCTCTTTCCCAACCAAGCGTCTTTGAAGTTCGTATCAACCCAGATCTGCTCTCTGAGCACTATGTCTGCAATCAAATCAAAAAGTGCCTCGATCGCGATCGCGCCCTCCGCCGTACTCCTAAAACTATGACTGTCCCGAGCAGTGTCCACATCGAGCAAAGCAGCTTCGCCAGTGTCAATGCCCTTCGAGAGGGCCTGGGCAATAGTTTGCATACTCCAGTTATCAGCAAGGACGCAATTGGCAGTGGCTGCTATCGACATCTTTTCTCCGTTTTCAATCCTGCAAATGTAACCTTGCGGACACGCCGACCAGCCAGCCGAGCGCTGACGATCTGTTGTAGATGGCTCACTGATTCCGCACCGAGTTCGACGAATAGGCGCGTAGAAGGTGACCTCCAAGCTTGGCCGTCTTGCAGACCTCTCGGCCCAGTAATCTAGGCCATCTTTCGTTTACGATTGATTTCACATCGCCCACTTCATCAATAGGGCGTTAACAAGATAGAGCTTTGGAGGACGGCGACCATGAAGAAACCCGGGTTGAAGAGCTACTTGGCCGCAGCCTTGATCGTGGCGACGCTGCTGCCAGGCGTCGCGCCAGCGTTTCAGGTCCTTCCTCGCATCAGCGACGTGGACCGAAAGCTAACGGGTCTGGGCGGCAACCAGTTCATTGACGGCATCGGACAATGGTTCGTCGGGAACGCACTTCCCATGATCAAGAGCCCAGTCCATGAGGCCATTACCCTGAACGCGCTCAACTGCGTGGTTCCGGCGGGCTCGGAGGCGCAGTGCCTGACGACTGCGGCCGTCCGCGAGAACCAAGTGCTTCTCTACGGTGTGCGTTGGCCTGATGATCCCCCGTTCGCGCTCAATCGTGCATCGCCACCGCGCATTGCAGACTGTGACCCCAAGGTCACGCTACGTTCGACGGCGCAGCCGAAATGCTGGAAGGGACTTTTCTCGGACGCCGACAAGACGGCCAAGCAGCGCATGGCTAGCAAGCCTGGCCGACCTGCCTTCGGACCAGGGGATTACCTTCTCTATCGATCGCATTTTGGCGACCTGCAGTTCTTCCATTCCATGGCCGCGTACGACGGTGAAACCGCCGCTGAGACCCAGCAACGGATGAGGATGTGGGCGCAGTTCCTCTGGGGCGTAGCGACCAAGGTAACCCCGACTGACCGCTTCATCCGCACGGTGGGCGACGAGCAACTGGTGCACTATTTCCCGGGCGACATGACGGCCACGAATCTGTTCGCAACCGGCATCATCGAAGTGCGCAAGGATCTGGACAAGGTCGCCATGGGGGCGTTGCTGCACATGCTCCAGGACAGCTTCTCGCAGGCCCATGCGGGCCGCAACCCGGAGAGCGGTGCCTCGTGCGAGACGATCCCGCGGTTCGGGCAGCCGGGCAAGATCAGCCAGTTCTTCAGCTACGCGGGCCAGGTGGGCAGTCTGCACGACCACGAAGACACGTTCAATGCACTAGGCCTGCAGACGCTTCAGGTCAGCCCCAGCGTCGTCGATGCCAGCCGAGCCTTCCTGACCTTGTGGAAGGAAAACGCGCCGTGGAGCGAGGCGGAGAAATATTTCGATTGCGCCTTCGCGCTGGATGCGCCAAACGCACCAGCCGGGCCTGGGCCTTTCGCCAACTGAGATGCACAGGCGACAGGCCGTGCGCTCCAAGACTCAGGCAGTGGCCGAGCCAAGTATCGCCAAGTGTCAACACCGCCAGCACTCGCAGGCTCAGTTCGCCCTCGACACGCACCTTGAACTAAGACATCTCCAAGCACGCGTCGGAGTTGAAGAGCTTCAAGCAAGTCTACGAACACGAACTCGTCGGCGTGATAGATCTCTATGCAGGTCGCGCCGCAGATATTGACGCCCATCAATGACCATGTATTCAGTACTTTCTAGCACTGGAGGTTCTGGCGGGCCATGTCAGAGGCCAAGCCCCCGTCAAGCGGCCCGCCTACAGCGGTCCGCTCAATTCAAACGTTAGTCGTCAGAAGCGAATCACATGCCCACCCCGACCGTCTTCATCTCGTACTCACACGACACCCCGGAGCACAAGGCGTGGGTGCTGAAGCTAGCCACGGACCTCCGCTCGGCCGGCATCGATGCGTCAATCGATCAGTGGGACTTGGCTCCAGGCCAAGACGTTGTGTCCTTCATGCACGATGGAATTGCCAAAGCAGATCGTGTCCTGTTGGTATGTACTGAACAGTACGTCCGCAAGTCAGAAGGGGGCTTGGGCGGCGTTGGCTACGAGCGGCTGATCGTTACGGCCGAGATGGTCGAGGCCATCGAGACCAAGAAGTTCATACCAATAGTCCGGGCGAACCAATCAACGTCAAAGACACCTAAGCATCTCGGGCCGAGGCTCTTCATCGATTTCGGCGACGATGCGACGTACGCTGCGTCACTGGAAGCCCTATGCCGTGAGCTGCTTGGAATGCCAGCGACTCCGAAGCCGCCGCTCGGTTCGAACCCTTTCTCAGCTTTGATTCCGACTGCCGCAGCCCCAGCTAGATCAGTCTTGGCTACAGGCTCGCTGCCGACAGGAGAGCCTCTGCTCTCCGGGAAATGGTTTGAGTCAGAGCGTACAGCCGCCGAGGCCGGTTTGGCTAACCTCGGTGTCAAGGCTGGGATGGAGCTTCGGTTCGCACTACACGCACCGGTGAACAAGTCGCAGATCGATCTCCTCACCGCAGTCAGAGCTTCCGAAATTCACACTTTCGGCTGGCCGATTGGTATCACGCTGGACAATCGGAATGAGTACAAGCCTCGGCCGTTCGGCGACGGCATTCGCGCAGAGGTCGCAATTCAGAAGGACGGACTCTCCGGCAGAGAGTCCTTCGACTACTGGGCCCTTGCGAAGAGCGGTGACTTCTATTTGCTGCAGAACTTGTTCGAGGACATGCGAGACGAAGGCAAAATTTTCTTCAACACGCGCATTGTGCGCGTCACAGAAGCTCTCATGTTCGCTAGTGGCCTGTATACACATCTCGGCGCGCCTGCCGATGCACGTCTCAGCGTGCGAGTCACCCACTTCGGACTGGCAGGCCGCACCCTAAGCAGCGCTGGCGGCAGACGCCATGTCTCACCACGCACTTCAGTTGACGACAGGTGCGAGTCTGAAGTGGTGGTATCGCTCGGCTCAATCAGTGAAACGCTGGTGACCGACGTCCAGCGACTCACGGCGCCACTGTTCATGCTTTTCGAGTTCGTCGAGTTCGCAGACAAGATCTACGAAGACATCGTCCGAAAATTTGAGAAGGGCGAATCGTCGTGAAGCTGACGCCTATGCCCAAGACACCCATCGAGTTCGCGGCTGGCACCGACAGCGCAGGACTCGAGCTTGTCGATGTCTACCTCTGGATTTTCAAGCGGCTCATCGACGGCAAGGATATGGCCCCGGAGCTGATGCCGCTGGTCTATGCCCAAGAGCATCGCGGCAACACCGACGAGGTGTCCTTACGAGCCATTGAACATCGTTGGGGGCAGCACTTCGCCAACGTGCCCCCGCTTGAGGACATGCCGCCGGAACAGCTCGAAGCGGCGCGGGAGATCATGGCCAAGGAAGAGCAGCGCAGGCAGGGTGCAGTCCAAAGCCTGCTAGGAGTCTGCGCGGCAGAGCGTTTTGTCGGACGACTTGATGCGTGAGGAGTTGCCGGCGCAGTTGATTTGACGGTTGATGGGCCAAAGCGGAGCAGGATGAGCCTGCTGGAGTGTCTGAAGAGGGGGATTGACGGCCT
>JAJNQE010000090.1 GCA_021154985.1 Hydrogenophaga sp. | reverse complement strand
AAACGAAACAGCACCGACGGGCGCCCAGCGCCTGGCGGTGCATCACCCAAAAGAAAAGCGCCCTCGGGCGCTTTTCTTTTGGGTGCCCGCCGCCGACCTGATCAGTCGAGCAGCGCCGCCTGCTTCCAGGCGGCCTGGGCCGCCGCCTCGTCGCCGCGCTCTTCGGCCAGGCGCGCCAGCGAACGCCAGGTGCGGCGCAGCAGCGCGGCATCGCGCAGGCCGTGGCTGGCCTGCGTGAGCAACTGGCTGGCCTTGCCCCAGAGCTGGCGCTGCATGAAGGCCTGCCCGGCGAGGTATTGCAGCAGGGCGTTGTTGGGCGAGCCTCGCTGAAACTGCTCCAGGCGCGCGAGCCAGGCGCTGTCCAGCTGCGGCAGGCCGGGCTCGAAGGTCGCCACCAATTGCCGCTGCTGGGCGGCCTCCAGAGCATCGAACTGTTGCCACAGCGGCTCCAGCCAGCCGCGCAGCTGGGCGGCCACTGCGCGGGCTTCGTCCCCGTCGGCGTCGTTGTGTTGCAGCACGAGCTGGTTGCCGCGCCGCGCTGCCGCCAGCGCCAGCTCGGGCATCGCGCGCTCACTGGCGTCCAGGCCATTCCACACGGATTCCAGCTGGGCCATGTCGTGGGCTTCGCGCAGGGCGTCGATCACCAGACCCCGCACGATGCTGCGCGCCGTGTCGGGCGAAAACGCCTTGTGTTTGGCGAGGAGGCGGGCGGTCTCCAAGGCCTCGGCCGTGGCGCCGCCCAGCCGCGCCACCCGCAACTTCAAGCGCAGCGCCTGGATGCGGCGGCCAGCGCCCTGAGGCAGTTCGGCCAGCCGGCTGCGCGCGGCGTCCACGTCGCGGTCTTCGACAGCCCAGCGCACGGCGCGCAACAGGGCACCCTCGGATGCATCGGGCGCGCCTTTGGCCAATGCCGGGTTCAGCGCGGCCTGCAGGTTTTCGTCGCGGCGGTCGCGGTTCTGCAGCGACTGTGCACTCTCGGCCACCAGCAGGTGCGCCAGCACCTGCAACTGGTCCCGGCGTGGCCACTGGCCCGGCGCCACCGACTTGAGCTGGTCCAGCGCGTGCTGCGCCGCCGACTGGGCCCGCACAAACCGCCCGGCGAGCTGGTGTGCCAGCGCGTCCATGACCGAGCCCACCACCGAGCGTTCGAGTTGCTGGCTGCGCCAGCGCTGGGCCCGCATGGGCAGATCGCGGATGGCACCGATGGCCAGCAGCGCAGCGTGCAGGAGCACGAAGCCGGCGATCAGGCAGAACAGCACCAAATTGAAGGAAACGTCGAACCGGTAAGGCGGCCAGAACAGCGTGACCGTGCTGGCGTTGTGGCCCACCAGCAGCGCCAGCGCCACGGCCACCGCCGCCAGGCCCAGCAGCCAGAACACACTGCGCATGGCGCCCCGCTGGCGGCTGCGCATCAGCGGCCTCCCGCAGCGGCGGCCAGCGCGGCCAGGGTTTCGTCGGGACGCGGCACGTCGGTGGCGATCAGATCGCGGCGCAGGCGGGCCACCAGGGTTTGTGCAGTGGCCACCTGCGGAACGCTGGTGTTGAAGTAGCGCTCGATCGCTTTTTCCACCGCCAGCAGGTCAGCCTGGCTGGTGGTCCACTGGCGCGCCAGCAGACCCAGCCGGGCGTTGAGCAGTTTGAGCTTGAGGTTCTCGCGCAGGAAAAAGGCTTGTTCGGGCGCGAGCAGCGCGGCCTCAGGCCGGTCGATGCGGCTCACGCGCACGAGTTCGCGGCCGCTGCGCGTGAGTTCGGCCCAGGTGCGCGTCCACAGCGCGCTCCACCAGCCAGAGACACGGCTCCAGCCTGCGCTGAGACCGCTCTCGTCGGCCGCGGTGTCCAGGGTGGTCCCTGACTCGGCGGCCGCCACGGCGGGCTCGCTGGATGGCTCGCCCTCAGCCTGGGCGGCGGGGGTTGGCTCGCCCTGAAGGGTTTCCGAGGGTTGGGCCGCCTTGGCTGCGGGCAGCGCATTCGGCTGGCCCACCTGGTTGCGCACGGGCCACTCGTCCACCTGCCTGGCCAGTTCGTCCAGCCGCAACACCAGCGACGGGATGTCGGCCAGTGGGGCTGCCTGGATGCGATCGATGTCGCGGGCAATGGCCCTTTGCACCGGGTTCAGCCGCGGTTGCGCGGCCCGCGCAATGCGCTGGTCGGCCGCGCGCAGGGCCGCCACCATGGGCTGGGTGCTCCCGGTGAGCTGGGCCTGCTGCTGTGCCAGCTTGACGGCCGACTCCAGGTCCTGCACCAGGTTGTCGTCGCGCGAGCGCGAGAGGGCAAGCATCAGTTCTTCGAGCTGGCTGCGCTGCAGGCTCACCTCGGACAATCGCACTTCGGCCACTGTCAGGCGGCCTTGCAGTTCCTGCGCCAGTGCTTCGGCCTGTGCCGCCAGCGTGCGGGCTTCCAGCGCCTGCGCGCCACTGTCCTGCACCCGGCGGGCAAGCTCTTGCTGCGTGAAGCTGAGTTTTTGCCACAGCATGCCGGCGAACACGAGCGCCAGCGCACCCAGCAGCAGCGCCGCCCACACCAGGCCCTGGCCGGGCCGGCGCGAAGCCGAAGGCGCAACCGCCACGGGGGCAGCGGTGTCGGTGGAGGGTGGGAGGGGTTGGTTGGAGCTCATGGTGTGGACCGCTCCGATTCTAGGGCGCGCAACACATCGTCAAGGCCGGGACGTGATTCGATCACACGGCCAAAACCGGCCTCGCGCGCGGCCTGTGCGATGCGCGGGTGCGTGGCCAGCGCCGTGGCAGCGCCCCAGGGCGCCCGCGGTTGCAACACGCGCAACGCGGCCAGCGCTTCGGAACTGCTGAACACCCACACGCTGCCGGCTTTCGTGGCCTCCGTCATGCGCTGCACGTCGCCCTCGCGCAGCACCGGCGGGCGGCGCTCGTAGGCCACACAACCATCGACCTGGGCACCCATGGCCTCGCATTGGCGGATCAACCAGTCGCGCCCGTTGCCGGCCACTGATCCTGTGCTGACCGGCGCGTCCACCGACACGCCCCGCACAACCAGGATGCGGCAACCGGCTCGTACCTGCGGCGTCACCACCGGCCAGAGGTGTTCGGAATCGAACTGGGCAGCGTCGGCGGCGGGTGCATCGATGCGGTCGGGAGCGATCCCCAGCCTGGCGAGCGCCTGGGCGAGTTGCCTGGCCGTGCCGGGGCCCGGTGCCCAGAAGCGGGTGAGGAGCGGACTTGCAGGCGGTGCCACACCCTCGGCAAAAAAATGGTTCACGGCCGCACCGCTGACAAACATGAGCGCATCGGCACGCTGCCAGTCGGACCGCCAGGCCTGCAGTGCGGCTTGGGCCTCGGTCGAAGTGGGCTCGCCAATGTCGATCAGGGGCAAGGCGTGGGCGGGCCAGCCGTTGGTGTGCAGCACCTGCACCCAATGCGCCGCTTCGGCCGCGGGCCGCGTCACGATCAGCCGCGCCACCCGGCCGGGTTCGGACCGCCGGGTGGTGGTGGCGTCCAAGGCCTCAGGCCTCCACCGGCGGCGGTGTGGCGCCGGCTGCGCGCAGATCGGCGGCCACACGCTGGCCCAGGACCTCGGCCTCGGCCAAGGTCTGCACACGCGCCTGTCCGCTCACGCGAACCACGGCTTGCTGGCCTTGCGGGTCGCCCCAGGCGGCATCCAGCCGCAAGCTGCCATCGGCCTGCCAGTCGGCATACGCCGCCAGCGGCATGGAGCAACTGCCGCCCATGGCGCGCGAGACCGTGCGCTCGGCCGCCACGCGCTGCCAGCTGGCCGTATGGGCCAGCGGTGCCAGCGCGTCGATGAGGTCTTGCCGATCGGCGCGCACTTCAATCCCCAGCGCGCCCTGGCCGGCAGCGGGCAGCGAGTCGACCGGCTCGAAAATGTGGCGGATGCGCTGGCCCAGACCCAGGCGCTTGAGGCCGGCTGCGGCCAACACGATGGCGTGGTACTGGCCTTCGTCGAGCTTGCGAAGGCGTGTGTCGAGGTTGCCGCGCAAGGGTTCGATGCGCACGTCGCTGCGGCCCAGCCGGTCCAGCGATTCATGCAACAGCACCAGGCGGCGCAGGCTGGAAGTGCCCACCACCGCGTTCGCCGGCAGCTCGGCCAGGCCCGCGCAGTGGGGCGACACCCAGGCGTCGCGCGGGTCTTCGCGCTCCATCACGCATGCCAGCGCAAAGCCCTCGGGCAGCTGCATGGGCACGTCCTTGAGCGAGTGCACCGCAATGTCAGCGCGGCCTTCTTCAAGTGCGACCTCGAGCTCCTTGACGAACAGACCCTTGCCGCCCACCTTGGACAGGCTGCGGTCCAGGATCTGGTCGCCCAGCGTGGTCATGCCCAGCAAGGTCACGCGGTGGCCCAGGCCTTCGAGCAAGGCCTTGACGTGTTCGGCCTGCCACAGCGCCAGTCGGCTTTCGCGGGTGGCGATGGTGATGGCCAGGGAGGTGGAGGTGGGCATGGGAATGGAGAAAAACTGGGGCAGCACAAGCCGCGAAATTGGTACCCGGTTCGTAACCGGGAAGGGTGTTTTTGAATGCTAGCATGGCCCTTCCACCGGGTTTTCCCCAGATCACCTGGCCCGGTCGGCAGGCCACTCATCTTTCAACACCATGAGCCGAACGATCGCGCAAAACCACACCCGCCCGTCCAGCCGCGCCGACAAGGACCAGCCTCTCATCGATGACATCCGGCTGCTCGGGCGCATCCTGGGCGATGTGATCCGCGAACAGGAAGGCCAGGCGGCTTACGCCCTCATCGAGCAGATCCGCCAGCTCTCGGTGGCGTTTCGCCGCCACGCCGACCAGTCGGCCGACAAGGCGCTGAAAAAACTGCTCAAGGGCCTCAGCGGCGACCAGACCGTGAGCGTGATCCGGGCCTTCACCTATTTCAGCCACCTGGCCAACCTGGCAGAAGACCGCCACCACATCCGCCGCCGCGCCGTGCACGAGCGCGCAGGCGAGCTGCAGGAAGGCAGTCTGGCACGCACCCTGCAACGTCTGCACAAGGCTGGCATCCAGCCGGATGAGATCGTCGCCACCCTCTCGCGAAGCCACATCTCGCCCGTGCTCACGGCCCACCCCACCGAGGTGCAGCGCAAGAGCATCCTGGACGCCGAGCGTGCGATCGCGCGCCTGCTGGGCGAGCGCGACGAACAGGAACGCCTGCCGCGCGAGCGCGCCGACATCGAGGCCCAGATCCGCGCGCGCGTCACCCAACTCTGGCAAACCCGCCTGCTGCGTTTCACCAAGCTCACCGTGGCCGACGAAATCGAGAACGCACTGAGTTACTACGAAGCCACCTTCCTCACACAGATCCCGCGCCTGTACCGCGACCTCGAAGAAGGCCTGGGTGATCTGGGTGAGCGCGCCGTGATCGCACCGTTCCTGCGCATGGGCCAGTGGATCGGTGGCGACCGCGACGGCAACCCCAACGTGACCGCGCAGACGCTCGAGCTCGCGCTGCACAGCCAGGCCGACATGGTGCTGCGCCACCACCTCACGCAGCTGCACCATCTGGGCGCCGAGCTGTCGGTGTCGGCCATGCTCACCCGCGTCAGCCCGGCCATGCAGGCGCTGGCCGAGCGGTCTCCCGACACCAACGCCCACCGCCAGGACGAGCCCTACCGCCGTGCCCTCACCGGCATGTACGCACGCCTCGCGGCCACGCTGAAAGACCTCACCGGTGGCGAAGCGGCCCGCCACGCGGTGGCGCCCCAGCACGCCTACAGCAGTGCCGCCGAGTTGCTGGCCGATTTGCGCACCATCGAGGCATCCCTTCAGTCGCACCACGGCGAAGCGCTGGCGCGCGCCCGGTTGCGGCCGCTCATGCGCGCGGTGCAGGTGTTCGGTTTTCACCTTGCCACGGTGGACCTGCGGCAAAGCTCGGACAAACACGAAGAGGTGGTGGCCGAACTGCTCGCCACCGCACGCATCGAGCCACGGTATTCGCAGCTGGACGAAGCCGGCAAACGGGCCGTGCTGCTGCGCCAGCTCAACGACGCCCGACCCCTGCGAGTGCCCGGCGTCACCTATTCGGCGCACACGCTGGGCGAGCTGGCCATCTTCGAGGGCGCACGCACGGGCCGCGAACGCCTGGGCGCACAGGCCATTCGCCACGCCATCATCAGCCACACCGAAACGGTGAGCGACCTGCTGGAAGTGTTGCTGCTGCAGAAAGAGACCGGCCTGATGCGCGGCACCCTGATCGAGGATGCCGTGTGCGACCTGATCGTGGTGCCGCTGTTCGAGACCATTGAAGACCTGCGCAATGCCGCGCCCATCATGCGTGAGTACCTGGCCCTGCCCGGCGTGCGCGCCATGATCGAGCGCGGCGCGGCCGATGGCTACGGCGAGCAGGACATCATGCTCGGCTACTCCGACAGCAACAAGGACGGCGGCATCTTCACCAGCAACTGGGAGCTGTACCGCGCCGAGACCGCGCTGGTCGAACTGTTCGATGCGCTGAATCAAGGCAGCCCGACCCCGATCCAGCTCAGGATGTTCCACGGCAGGGGTGGCACCGTGGGGCGCGGCGGCGGTCCGAGCTACCAGGCCATCCTGGCGCAGCCACCCGGCACGGTGCGCGGCCAGATCCGCCTGACGGAACAGGGCGAGGTGATCGGCTCCAAATACGCCAACCCCGAGATCGGCCGGCGCAACCTGGAGACCCTGGTGGCGGCCACGCTGGAAGCCACGCTGCTGCAGCCCACACGCAACGCGCCCAAGGCCTTTCTGGCCGCCGCCGACGAGCTCTCGCGTGCCAGCATGGCCGCCTACCGCGCGCTGGTGTACGACACCCCGCGTTTCGCCGAATACTTCTTTGCCGCCACACCCATCCGGGAAATCGCCGAGCTCAACATCGGCTCGCGCCCGGCCTCGCGCAAGGCCACGCAAAAGATCGAAGACCTGCGCGCGATTCCCTGGGGGTTCAGCTGGGGCCAGTGCCGCCTCACGCTGCCCGGCTGGTACGGCTTTGGCACGGCGGTGCACACCTTTCTGCACCGCGACGGCCCCAAGGGCGTGGCGGCGCAAAAGGCGCTGCTGCAGAAAATGGTGAAGCAGTGGCCGTTCTTCAGCACCCTGCTCTCCAACATGGACATGGTGCTGGCCAAGAGCGATCTGGCGCTCGCCTCGCTGTACTCCGAGCTGGTGCCCGACAAGCGCCTGCGCAAAAAGGTGTTCACCGCCATCGAAGCCGAATGGCACCGCACGGCCGATGCGCTGGCGCTCATCACCGGTGAAAAGCAGCGACTGGTCAACAACGCTGCGCTGCAACGCTCCATGCGCCACCGGTTTCCCTACATCGACCCGCTGCACCACCTGCAGGTCGAGCTGGTGAGGCGATACCGCGCGGCCGAGAACGATGCCGACCGCAACGAACGGGTGCGCCGGGGTATCCACATCTCCATCAACGGCATTGCCGCAGGCCTGCGCAACACAGGGTGAACGGACCAAACCTAAAATGAAGGCGTGAACACCTTGACCAACGCCGACCTGCACTGCCATTCCGTCGTGTCCGACGGCACCCTCACGCCCGAGGCGCTGGCGCAGCGCGCCCAGGCCAATGGCGTGGAACTGTGGGCACTGACCGACCACGACGAGCTGGGCGGGCAGGACCGCGCACTGGCGGCGGCACGCGAAGCGGGTATGAACTACCTCACCGGCGTCGAAATTTCGGTGACCTTCCTCGGCATCACGGTGCACATCGTCGGCCTGGGCATGGACCACAACAACCCTGCCCTGCTGGCCGGCCTGCGGGCCACGCGCGGCGGGCGCGAACAGCGCGCGCGGGACATGAGCGACGACCTGGCCCGCGTGGGCATCAAGGGCGTTTACGAAGGCGCACTGAAGTATGTGGGCAACCCCGAACTCATTTCGCGTTCGCACTTCGCGCGCTACCTGGTGGAGATCGGCGTCTGCAAGGAAACCAACGACGTCTTCCGCAAGTACATCACCGAAGGCAAACCCGGCTTCGTGCCGCACCGCTGGGCCAAGCTGGCCGACGCCGTGGGCTGGATCACACAGGCCGGCGGGGTGGCCGTGATCGCCCACCCGGGCCGCTACAAGCTCACGCCCAACGAAGAGTTCGCGCTGTTCACCGAGTTCAAGAGCCACGGCGGGCAAGGCGTGGAGGTGATGACCGGTGCCCACAACCAGGCCGACTACGTGAAATACGCGGGTTACTGCGCCGAATTCGGCCTCGCCGCTTCGCGCGGCAGCGATTTCCACAGCCCGGAGGAAAGCCACACCGATCTGGGTAAATTGCCCGACCTGCCCGGCAGCGTCACGCCGGTGTGGGAGCTGCTGCAGTCGCGCATCCAGTGATGGCGGAGCCGACGCGCTACCCGCCCGCACAGGCCGCGCTGGGCATTGCCTTTCTGGTGCTGGCCACGGCGTTTTTTGCCGTGCTGGACACCACCGTCAAGTACGTCGGCGCCTTCGTGCCAGTGCTCATGGCCGTGTGGTTCCGCTACGCCTTCCACGCCGTGCTGGTCACCGCCGTGATGCTGCCGCTGCGCGGGCGCAGCCTCATCAAGACCGCCCACCCGCGCTTTCAGGTGCTGCGCGGCAGCCTGCTGCTGGCGGTGAGCGCCATCTCGTTCGTGGCCCTGCAATACATGCCGGTGGGCGAGTTCACCGCCATCGTCATGATCACGCCGCTGGTGGTCACGCTGCTGGCCGCGCTGTTCCTGCGCGAGCGCGTGCCGCCACTGCGCTGGCTGCTGGTGTTCGGTGGTTTTGCCGGTGCGCTGCTCGTGGTGCAGCCGGGGGGCGACGTGATCGGCTGGGCCAGCTTGCTGCCGCTGGTGATGGTGTTCACCTACGCCTGGTTTCAGATCCTGACCAGCAAGATGGCGCGCACCGAAGACCCCATGACCATGCACTTCTACACCGGCTGGGTGGGCGCGCTGGTGGCCAGCCTGGCCCTGCCTTTTGTGTGGAAGGCCATCCCCGATGTGGCCACCTTCGCCCTGCTGTGCCTCATCGGTCTCATGGGCACGGTCGGCCATTTCCTGTTGATTCTGGCGTTCAAGCGCACGCAGGCTTCCACCCTCACGCCCTACCTCTATGGCCAGATCGGTTTCGCCATGTTTTGCGGTTGGGTGGTGTTCGGCCATGTGCCGGGCCAGCTGGAGCTCATCGGCATTGCGATGATCGTGCTCTGCGGCGCCACCGCCAGCTGGCTCACCGCGCGCGACCGGCGCCTGCCGGTGGAGCAGCCCGAAGCCTGAACGGCCATCGCCATGTCCCAGTTGTTTGAAGTCCACCCCGACAACCCCCAACCGCGGCTGCTCAAACAGGCGGTGCAGCTGCTCGAGCGCGGCGGCGTGCTGGCCGTGCCCACCGATTCGAGCTACGCGCTGGTCTGCCACCTCGACGACAAAACCGCCGCCGACCGCCTGCGCCGCATCCGCCAGGTGGACGACAAGCACCACCTCACGCTGATCTGCCGCGACCTGAGCGAACTCGCCAGCTACGCGCGGGTGGACAACCGCCAGTACCGGCTGCTGAAGCTCGCCACGCCCGGGCCTTACACCTTCATCCTGGAGGCCAGCAAGGAAGTGCCGCGGCGCCTGAGCCACCCCTCACGCAAAACCATCGGCCTGCGTGTGCCCGAACACAAAACCCTGCTGGAACTGCTGGGTCTGCACGGCGCGCCGCTGCTCTCCACCACGCTGATCCTGCCGGGCCAGAGCGGGCCACTGAACGACGCGCACGACATCCGCGAACACCTGCAGCACGAACTGGCCGGCGTCATCGACGCGGGCGCCTGTGCGCTGGAGCCCACCACGGTGATCGACCTCACCCCCATGGGCAGCGGCGGCGAGCCCGAGGTGGTGCGCGCAGGCCAGGGCGCCCTCGGCCCGCTCGGGCTCTGAGCCCGCCCGGCGGAGCCAGCGTCCACTCTGGGACAATACGCGTTTGCCCCGAGCGCACCCCCATGGATTTCGCCCAGATCGTTCAAACCGTTGCTCTCTACGCCATTCCGGTGTTGTTCGCCATCACGCTGCACGAGGCGGCGCACGGGTACGCGGCCAAACACTTCGGCGACCGCACGGCCGAACTCATGGGGCGCATCACGCTCAACCCGGTCAAACACATCGACCCGGTCGGCACGATCGCGATGCCGCTCCTGCTGTACTTCGCCACCGCCGGCGCTTTCCTGTTCGGCTACGCCAAGCCGGTGCCGGTCAATTTCGGGCGGCTGCGCAACCCCAAGCGCGACATGGTGTGGGTGGCCCTGGCCGGGCCCGGTGCCAACCTGTTCCAGGCCATCGCATGGACCGTTCTGCTCTATGTGCTGGTGGGCACCGGCGTCGAGGAACGGTTCTTTGTGGACATGTGCCGCGCGGGTGTGCTGGTGAACCTGGTCATGTTCGCGTTCAACCTCTTTCCCCTGCCCCCACTGGATGGCGGCCGCATTCTGGTGGGCCTGCTGCCCATGCGCCAGGCCGAACTGGTCTCGCGCGTGGAACCCTGGGGTTTCTTCATCGTGATGGCGCTGGTCATCACGGGTGTGGTGGGCAACATCTGGCTGCGCCCGCTGATGATGCTCACCAGCAGCGCGATCGAAGTGCTGCTCACCCCCATTCGCTTGATGCTGCTCTAAATGAAAACCCAACGCGTCCTCACCGGCATCACCACCTCGGGCACGCCCCACCTCGGCAACTACGTGGGCGCTGTGCGGCCCACCGTGCGCGCCAGCCGGCTGGCCGAGGTCGAGAGTTTTTACTTCCTGGCCGACTACCACGCACTCATCAAGGTGGGTGAGCCCGCGCGGGTGCAGCGCTCCACGCTGGAGATCGCCGCCACCTGGCTGGCCTGCGGGCTCGATCCGGACAAGGTCACCTTCTACCGCCAGTCCGACATCCCTGAAATCCCCGAGCTCACCTGGTTCCTCACCTGCGTCACCGGCAAAGGCGTGCTCAACCGCGCACACGCCTACAAGGCTTCGGTCGACAAAAACAACGCAGCCAACGTGGACCCCGACGCGGGTGTGACCGCCGGTCTCTTCATGTACCCGGTGCTCATGGCGGCCGACATCCTCATGTTCAACGCCCACAAGGTGCCCGTGGGCCGCGACCAGATCCAGCACATTGAAATGGCGCGCGACATCGCCGCCAGCTTCAACCACCTCTACGGCGAACACTTCACACTGCCCGAAGCGGCGATTGAAGAGCACGTGGCCACCCTGCCCGGCCTGGACGGCCGCAAGATGAGCAAGAGCTACGACAACACCATCCCGCTGTTTGCGCCGCGCGACCAGTTGAAGAAACTCATCATGGGCATCGTGACCGACTCGCGCGCACCGGGTGAGCCCAAGTCCACCCAGGACTCTGCCCTGTTCCAGCTCTACCAGGCCTTTGCCTCTGCCGAAGAAACCACCGCGCTGGCCAAGGCCTACGCCGACGGTATTGCGTGGGGCGACGCCAAACAGATCCTGTTCGAGCGGCTGGACCAGGAAATCGCGCCCATGCGGGCGGTTTACGACGAGCTCATCCAGGAACCCGCGCGCATCGAAAAGACGCTCAAGATCGGCGCCGACAAGGCCCGCGCCATCGCCTCGCCCTTCACCGCCCGCCTGCGCCACGCGGTCGGCCTGCGCCCGCTGCAGGCGGTGGTGGCCCCCACCACTGGCAAGGCCAACAAGGCCAGTACACCGGTCTTCAAGCAGTACCGCGAGCCAGACGGCCTGTTTTACTTCAAGCTGCTCGATGCCCAAGGCGCGGTGCTCTTGCAAAGCGCCGGGTTCAAGGCCCCTCGCGACGCCGCTCAGGCCATGGCCACACTGCAGCGAGAGGGCAGCGCCGCGCTGGACGCGCTCGCGAGCCAGATCGCCAGTCGGGGTGACGCCGACGCACTGGACGCGGTGCTTCGATCTTTCAGCGAGCCCGGTGCCTGATGGAGCGTCTGGACGTTTGTGCGAAGCGGCCTTCAGACCTCGTTGGGCATGACCGTTCACGGACGAACCGGCTCACCACCATCGGCGTACCATATGGGGTATGCCGGTGGGTATCCGGGTCCAGACCTTTCACAGGCATCCCTTCCGTGCCGCAAGTCCCACCTCAGGCCCGATTTCGCCGGGGGCCGCTATCGCCAAAGCCCCAACTTGTCGATATGCTCTTCAGTTGAAACCATTTATTACCAGCACAGCCCGTTATGAGTATTTTTGTTATTGACGATCACCCACTCATGCGCGAAGCCGTCGTCATGCTGCTTCGCCGCCTGCGTGCCTCCACCCAGGTGATCGAACTCGAACGTCTGGCGTCGGTGAGCAAGGCCATTGCCGAACACGGCGAGCCCGAACTGGTTTGCCTTGATCTCAAGCTCCCGGACACCAACGGTGTTTCCGGCGTGCGCGAAGTGCGACAGATGTTGCCCGACACGTCGTTGATTGTGTTGTCCGCCTCACCCTCGTCAGACTACGAAGACCTGGCCCGCGAAGCCGGTGCAGACGCTTATGTGGAGAAGTCGGCCGGTGCCGCGCAGATCGCCAAGGTGCTGCGCGAGTTTCTGGCCGAAGAGGTAGAAGACGAAAACGCACCCACCATCCCCGACAAACTCTCCAAGCGCCAGAAACAGCTGCTGGTCATGCTGGATCGCGGCCTGAGCAACCGCGACATCGCGGAACAGCTACAGATCAGCGAGCACACCGTGAAGGTGCATTTGTGGCGCCTGTTCCGCCGCCTCAACGTCAAGAGCCGTTCACAAGCCAGCCACCTGGCTCGCACGGCCGGTCTCCTCGACCTCTGACCGAGCTTTGTGCCGCTCGGCCTGCGATCAGGCCGCGCTGCGCACCACCGTCGGCTCGGGCAGTCCAGTGGCCTCCTGCTGGGTGAAGGCGGGCAGCATCACCCGGAACACACTGCCCCGGTTCGCCTCCGAACTCAAGGCCAGCTGATAGCCCATCAACGACGCCAGCTTGGAGACAATGGTCAAGCCCAGGCCCAGGCTGTCTTCGGTGCCCTGGTGCTGCGACACCCTGAAAAACTCCTGAAAAATCGCCTGCTGGTGCTCGCGGGCAATGCCCACACCGGTGTCCCATACCTCGAACACCAGCATGTCTTCGCGGTGACGCAAAGCCAGCAACACACCGCCCTGGTGCGTGTGGCGCAAGGCGTTCGACACCAGATTGCCCAGAATGCGGCGCAACACCACCGGGTCTGACCACAAGGTGGTCGGCCGTGTGTGGGTGCGCAGCCGCAGCGACTTGCCCACCGCCACTGGTTCAAACTGCAGCGAGAGGTCGGCGAACAGCTTCTCCACATCCACGTGCTGCAGCCGCACCTTGTAGTTGCCAGCGTCGATGCGCGTCAGGTCGAACAGCGAGTCGAACAGCTCGTTGATCGCGCGCGTGGACTGCAAGATGCGCGGCGCGATATCGCGCGCCATCTCCGGCTCGGTGGCCAGCCAGTCGGCGTAAAGACTCAAGGCATGCACCGGCTGGCGCAGGTCGTGGGCGGCCGACGCGAGAAAGCGGTTTTTGGTGGCCACGGCACGCAGGGACGCACGCGTTTGCAGTGTGAGCGAATCGATCAACTCCTGGTTGGAGAACTGCAGCTCGAAACTGGCTCGGTGCACCTCGTGCATGCGCGTGCCCGTCATGAACAGGAGCCCCCAAAACGCCACCAGCAGCAGCACCAGAACCAACCCCGTCTGCATCGACCCGGCAGGCTGGGGCAACGCGACCATGACGACCACCAGACCCGTGAGCACCGAGAACATCAACGCGTTGGCGTAGGTGCGGTACACCGGCAAGTAGGCGCTGAAAGCGGTGAGCGTGAGCAAGCCCTGTCCCAGAACCACCAGGGCACACACAAACTGCGTGGAAATCGGCGCCTGCTGGTAGCTCAGCAACACCGGTCCGCCCCAGAGCAAGGCCACGGCGGCCCAGGTCCAGTGGTAACGCTGAATGAAGGTGATGCGTTGCGGCCCTTCCAGGCTGTCGTGGCGCAGGCGATAGATGCCGATCAGGTGATATCGATAAATCAGCATCGCCAGCATCAGGCCAGACCAGATCAGCAGGCCGACCGTGTTGACCTCACCCGCCATCATGAAAATCAGCACCGGCAACGACAACAGGGCCGCCAGCAGCGAGGCCCCCATGTTGTCCATCAACACACCGATGAGCTGGGAGTTCACCCAGTGGTCGCGCACCTCCGGCGAAGCCGGCATGTGTTGGTAAGTCGCAGGTTGGGTGTCGACGAGCATGGCGGTAGGGAGGGCTGTGGCCGCATTGTCTCACCGGCCCTGAGCGACCGGCTTGTCAAAAGAGAGACTGCGCTTGCCTGCTATACTCGCCGGTTCGCGACGAAGACCAACACCGGAGAGGTGGCAGAGTGGTCGAATGTACCTGACTCGAAATCAGGCGTACCGCAAGGTACCGTGGGTTCGAATCCCACCCTCTCCGCCAGTATTCAATGAAGCCCCTGTTACGCAGGGGCTTTTTTGTTGGCGGAACGCCAGTGTTTCTGCGGGGTTCGGGAGGCCTCGGGTTCCCTGATCTCTCTCTGAACTGCCGCCAGGGACGCTTTTCCAGCCATTGGGGATGGAGACGATTTCTCTCTCTTCTCTCGACGGTGGGCGCTGCGCGATGGGCAAGACAGGCCTCCCCTGCAAGGCAAACGAAGTTGCATGGCGCATCAAGATGCCTCTGGGCACTCTCAGTCCCGTTGAGTACCGCGCAAGGTTGTGGCTGAACCCGCTGAGATCAGTTCAAAAATTGCGCCGTACCTCTGCTTTCAAAACGCCCAGTTCAGCCGGACAGAAGCGGTCTGATCGCGCAGCCCTTCACGAAGCCGAAGATCGTATTGGGCCACCACATCCAGGTTGTCGTTGGCCTTGTAGAGGATGCCCAGACCCAGTTCCACCAGCGCGCGTGAGGCGGGCAAGCCCTCGGTGGTGAATGCCACGCCTCCACCCGTGAAGCGCGCGGTCACGGCGTTGCGCTCGCTGCGCAGGTCACGGCCCAGCGCCGCGCTGGCCAGCCACTGGGCTTTCGGCGTGAACTGCTGCTGCACTTGCGCCCCCACTTTCAGGGTCACTTCATGGGCGCTCTGTTCGTCGACCTGCAGGTCGAGTGCGCCGCCACCCGTTTCGGTGTAGCCGTCTGCCTTGAGGTGTCGCCAGTCCAATGCCACCAGCGGTCGCAGGGTGGTGTGCGGGTTCATCTTGTAGGCTTTGCTGATGCCCACGCCCAGGTGCGAGGAGACTCCGTTGTAGTCGGCCTGCGCGATGCGGCCCATGAAAGACAAGTTGCGTTCGGACTCCACGCGGCTGTGGGTGAAGTCACCCTGCCAACTCATCTTCCAGCCGGTGCTGTCCAGGGCGACCTGGCCATAGCCCACCAGTTGCACGCTCTCGATGTCGCTTCTGTGGTTGGCAGCGAAGCCCTCTCCGCCGACATGGCTCGTCAGGTAACCCAGACCAAAGCCCAGTGTGGTGGTTTCATTCAGATCGGTTTGCGCGCCCACCATGAGGCCATCGGTGACCAACTGGTAGCCGCTGGCGCCGTCTATTGCGTCCTGGTTGACCCGATTGCCCAAGGTCTTGACCCACAACCCCTGGCCTTGCGGATGGGCGTCTCCAGCCCGACTGCCCACGGCTCTACCGCCGACAGCAAGGTAGCGTTCCAGCAGGCTGGCCAGCGGTACGGCCTGCAGTTGCTGCTGAATCACCACCCCGGTGCTGCCCGAGAGGTGCATCAGCGTTGCTGGAGCGTTCCCATGCAGGGATGGCAGGGCCTGGCCGACGGCCAATGCAACGGAGCGGCTGTTGGGCAGTCTTCCCAGACTGGTGACCACGTTGTCGAAGTCTGTGCCGGTGGCGCCGCCACGAATGAAACCGTCGAGCACACCGGCGGCAGCGGCCCCGCTGCGCAGGCTGTTCTGCTGCACGGCATCAACCACGCCGACGGGTGCCGGGCCGGGTGCGGGTGGCGCAGCAGCCGCCACGATCGTCAGGTCCACCGCATTTCCGTTGATGACCGATTCGAAGTCGAAGAGGTAGCTGTTGTCCGTGACGTTGTGCGCGGAAGCGCTGTTGGACAGCGTGGTGGCCGTCAACACGTTGGTCAGCGTCTGACCCACCGCCAAGGTGTTGGTGCTATTCACATCCACTTCAAAGCGTGCGGCACTGGTGAGCGTTGCATGGCCGTTCACGGCCAGACGACCATGGCTGGTGGTGCTGCTGGCGCCGACACGCAGCGTGCCGCTCTGGGTGTAGTTCCCTTGCACGTTGCCCACCAGGCCTTCTGCCACATCCAGGGTGCCGGCGTTGCGAAAGGCGTCGGCATCGTTGCTTTGAGCGGTCAGCGCGTACGAGGCGCCTGAAACGCGCAGGGTGGCGCCGTTTTCAATCAGGAAGGAGCTGGAGTTGAAGGTGTTCTGGGGCGTGAAGTCGGCGCCGCTGCGAACGTTCACGGAGCCCCCGGTGTTGACCACCGTCCCGGTGATGCTGGCCTGGGTACCCAGGAGGTTGACGGTGGTCAACTCGGCATCGACGTTGCCGATGATGGCGCCCGCGTTGTTCAGGGTCATGGGTTCGTAACGGGCATACACAGCCGCGCGATTCCCTCCGATGGAGCCTCCTGCCTCGTTGGTGATCGTCGTGTTCGCACCAAATGTGTAGATGCCGTAGGAGCTGGAGGCAGTTCCGATGATGCCTCCCGCCATGTTCGTCAGCAGTCCGATCTCACCGTAGTTGACGATGGCGTAGTAGCCTGCAACGGTGGAAGGCCAGACGGTGATGGAGCCGGAATTGGTGAGCTGGGTGATCTGTCCAGCGTTGTAGATGCCTTCGAAACGGGCTTCGATGGTGCCCTCGTTCCGTATGGATACGCCAGGGACCAGGTACTGCACCACGATGGCAGAAACAGGCCTGCTGATGACCCCTGAAGGAGAGATGGTCAGCGAGTTGTTTGCACCCAGGAAACAATCAAAACTTCGTGAACCTGTGAGAGTGACGCTGCCCGGGCCAGTGCAGGCATGCACAAGCGCCGGACTCCAGCCCAACAACAGCAACGCACCCGCTGCGGCGGCCGACACAGCAGGGCGTGATGTGGCGGGACGGCTCACGCTTCGCTGCTTTCCGGTTTGAGGCGCCAGCTGGCTTGTGCTTGGGGAGGTCAAGGTCATGAGGCTGTAAATGGGATTCATCGGGATGGACGTGAGGGTTGCGAGCGGCAGAATGTCCGTCTCGATACCGCCAGAGGACGTCTGGGCGAGGGCGCCTTCCTCTGCCCCTCGGCCCTGTCCCAAGACGGGGTCTCACGCCTCGACAGGCTACTGGTTCAATGGCCTTGCAAGCGTTCGAATTGATCATGAAAAAGCGGCCATCTTCGAAGGGCATGTGACGGGTCGTGCCCGCACGCATGCGGTCGGACAGTCAACCTGATACCCATTCGCAGTCATGCATGGCGAAATGACGACTGACTGCTCACCGTCAACCTGTGGGATTGAGCGCGGTCGACTGAAGACGGCCGTCACAGCACATGAATGGAGACGGGGCGCAGTGTGGCGATATCGGTTAAAAAGCTGCCATGTCCCGACCCGATGTCCTTCTGCACCGGGCCACCGAGGCCCTCTACGACGCTGTGATCGACCCAGCCGCCTGGGACGAGGTCATGCCGGCGCTGCGCACGCTGTTCCAGTCTCGGGTGGAGGCCTTGTACTGCCTGGATCTGCGAGCGCACACCCTTCGACCTGTGCGCATCGAAGGCGTCGAGCGGGCACAACTCCAGCGTTTTTCGGCCAGTTTCTACCTGCCCGACAACCCTTGCCTGCAAACGCCCGAACTGCACCGACCCGGCGTTGTGCGCACCGATGAAAGCATGCTCGCTCACCTGGGCGACCCGGGTGCATTGAGGCGATCGACCTATTTCAATGAGTGGCTTCGGCCGCAGGATCTTGCGCACACCATGGGCATCACGCCATGGATACAGGAAGGGTTGGTGCTCAATTTCAGCTTGCTGCGCGAGCCGGGTCGTGGCGGCTTCGGCATGGCCGAACAGCGCCGCCTGGGTCAGCTCGCGCGGCACATGGAGCGCGCCATGCGCATGGTGGTGAAGCTCGACACCCTGACGCAACGCTGCAGTGACAGCACCATGGCTCTGGATCAGGTTGCGCAGGGCATGGCGGTGCTCGACGCGCACGGCGCGTTGCTGCAAGCCAACCGGGCAGCGCTGCAGTTGCTCGCTCGTGGCAAGGGCTTCTGTTTGCGCGGCGGAAGGCTCGCAGCGCGCGAGCCGCAAGACCAGGCACGGCTTGAGGCCTTGCTGAGCGCCTGCACGGCCGGCGGCACCGTGCCTGAACCGGCGCAGCCGGCCGCCCTCGTGGCACAAGGCCTCGTGCTGCAGATGACGCCCCTGCGCAGCACCCGCAGCGTGTTCGTGTCGCCGAGAGCGGCCGTGCTCGTGAGCCTGTCCGAACCGCTGGCACCGCCAGTGGCACAGGCGCGCGAGACACTGACCGCGCTCTTCGGTTTCACCGCTGCCGAAGCGCGGCTCGCCCTCTCACTGATGGACGGTGGCGGACTGCGCGAAGCCGCCTCGCGAGCGCGCATGAGCTATGCCACTGCGCGCTGGTATCTGAAAATCCTGTTTCAAAAGACCGGGTCCACGCGCCAGAGCGAACTGACGGCGCTGCTGGTTCGGGTCACGCAGTCGGCCCGACCGCTCCAGATGCACTGAGGCCATGACCCCGTCCGCTGTCGACGACCTCACCGCGGCCATCTACGATGCCGCGCTCGACGCACTGCACTGGCCCGCGGTTCTCGCGCGACTCAAGACCTGCTTCCGCACCGAGGCTGAGACCTTCTATGTCCTCGATTTCGGCACCCGCCGCCTCACCCAGGCGCACCTGGCCGGCATTGAACCGCGCTGGATGACTTGCTTCGACGCGCTGTATTTCGCACCCGACAACCCCTGGAACGTGCACTCCGAAGCGCCGCACCGGCTCGGCATGGTGCGCACCAACGAACGCCTCGACGCCCACACCCGAGAGACCGATGTCCTGTACCGGTCGGGCTACTACCAGGAGTGGATGCGGCCGCAGGGGTTTCGCTACAGCCTGGGCAACACCCTCACCACCGAGCGCAGCGGCATCGCCAACGTGACGCTGCTGCGCGCACCCGACCTGCCCACCTTCAGCGATCGAGAGGTTCGCCTCTTCGAGCTTCTCAGCGGGCACTTCGTGCGCGCGCTGCGCATCCGCGAGCGGTTGGGCACGGCCTCGCTGCGCCGCGATCAACTCGCCGGCGCGCTCGACAGCCTGCAAGGCGGCATGCTCATCGTGACACCAGATGGCAGCCTGGTGCACGCCAACCAGGCCGCACTGCAGGCACTCGCTCAGGCCGACGCACTGGTGTACCGGCGAGGCCGCGTGCAGGCCGCCAACAGCGCATCGCGGCCCGCGCTCGCAGCGCTGCTGCAGATCCACGCGCCGCGGCCCGAGGGACAAGCCTCGCACACCGACACGCTGGTGCTGCCACGCTTGGGCGGGGGCGCACCCCTGCGCGTGCAAGCGGCCGCACTTGCGTTGCCGCTGTCGTCGGCCCAGACGCACCGGCCTTGCGTGCTGCTGGCGCTCTCGGGCACGGCCCACGACCCGCCACCCTCGCGCGCCAACTGGCTGCGCCTGGCGCACGGGCTCACCCCGGCCGAGGTGCGGTTGACCGAGGCCCTGCTCGATGGATGGAGCCTGCGAGACGCCGCATCACTCCTCGGCCTGACCTACGGCACCGCGCGCACGCGCCTCAAGTGCGTGTTTCAGAAGACCGGTGTGCGGCGCCAGGCCGAACTGATCGCGCGTTTGCAGCGCGAGCTCGCCACGCCGCTGCGCTCGCCCTGAAGCCGCAGTTTGAGTTTCGGGCCTCTCATTTGGGAGGTGCCTCGTGCGCTGGTGCGACCTAGCATGCGCTCACCACATCCGAAGGGAGTTGATATGCGTCACACCGCTTCCCGGCTGGCTGCTGCCGGGCTGCTCGCCATGGCCTGCGCACTGTGCCTGCCCGCCACGGCCCAACCGTCGTTCGACATCGTGGGCTTGCGCCCTGGCATGAGCGAGGCCGAAGCGATGGCTGTGCTCAATGCCCACCGACCCGGCATTCGCGTACAAAAACGCAACATGACCTACAACTACAGCGACGGGGTTCAGCAACTGAGCACGGAGCCCTTCCTGTACGAACTGTGGGCCACTTTCGACGATGCGCAAGGCCGCGAGGATTTCAGGCTGTACTTCTCGCCACCGCCCAGCGCGCCACGCGTGCTCGGCATGTCGCGGCAAATGAGTCTGAACTCACCACCCACGCAGGCCCAGCTCGGCGCCCAATTGGCGCAGCGCTACGGTCAGCCCACCACGAGCGGCAAGAACTACTCCACCACCAACAGCGTCTGGGGCGAACCCGGCAAGCCCATGTGCTGGCGCAGCACGCCCAACACCACGGTGATTGGGGTGGGCGAAGCGACCGACATCCTGAGCGGCCTCAAGCGTGGTCAGGAAAAGGGCTATGTGCCGCGAGACCCATCAACCTGCGGGTTGGCTGCGGCTGCCAGCATGGGTGGCGAGCCGGTGCGCAACCTCACGGTGCGCTTGGTGGACTACGGCGCCTGGGCCAGCTCGCACCAGAAGGCCAAAGACTGGGTGGAACAGCAGCGGCAAGCGGCCGTGAAAGCGCGGCTGTCGAGCGGCGCAACGCCCAAACTTTGAGCGTCGCATGAACGTGCGCCTTTTCTGGCTGGCCGCCATCGGGCTCACCACAGCTGCGGTGGCCTGGGCCCAGCCTGCGGGTCCACGCCTGCTGTTCGGCGACCTGGCCAGTCGCCTGCCTGCAGCCGACCAGTTGGCCATCTTCCGTCTGCTCGACTACCGCGTCGCCCCGGGCGGCAAGGCCCTGATGGCCCCCGATTGCGGCGAGATCGCACACGAGACCCAGGTGCTTGACCTGAACAGCGACGGCGTGCCCGAGGTGCTGGTGACCGCGGGCAATGGCTGCACTTCAGGCCACACCGGTTCTTCGGTGTTCTTGTTCGTGAAAAACGCGCAGGGCCGCTACACGCAGCAACTCGGCTTCCCAGGCGCTGGCGTGACGCCCCTGCCCACACGCACCCAGGGCTGGCAGGACCTGCGCATCGGCACTGCAGGCTTCTGCGAACCGGTGTGGGCGTGGAAAGGCGCCGCCTACGACCTGCACTGCAGTGTGGAAACGCAGCGCCGCGGTTGCCAGGAGCTCGGGCCGGTGAAGCTGTGTCGGCGTTGAGTTTTCCAAGCCTGCCGCCTTCTGGCGCTCAAGAGGCGGCACGGCAACTCAGCGCATCACCCGGGCGATCGACGCACCGATGCCTGCACGCGCCGTGGTCGCGCTGCCGGGGTCGAGATTGACGCGACGGGGTGTGTCGAAGTTGGCAACATAGCCGGCGTCACCCACGAACACCAGCGCAGCGGGAAACTCGAGCGGCCCGGCTGCGCCGTTGCGCGCCACCTCGGTCAGTTCGCCCGCCGGGCTGATGCGCACCAGGGCATTGAGCTCGTTGACCGCCACCCACAACTGCCCGCGCGCGTCGAAGGCGAGACCGTCTGCGCCTTGAAGCGCCTCGTTCTGCACCCACAACACCGGGCGCTGCGCCCGGCCTTCGGCGTCGAACGCGATTCGCCAGACAGCGCCGCGCGCTGTGTCGGCCACGTGCATCACGCCCGCTGCATCGAACGCCAAGCCGTTGGCGACGATGGCTTGCTGCGCACTCACACCCGGCAATGTGCGTGCGAAACGCTCGACCGTTGCGACGGTTTCAACCGCGCCACCGTTGGGTCCGACGCGGAACACGTTGCCGCTGGCCCCACCGCTGACGTAGAGGCGACCCTGGCGATCGAAATCGATGCCGTTCGCGCCGGGCAGGCCCGTGGCAAAGATCTGTGCCACGCCCGGACGCGCCGGGTCCAGCTCGGCTGCGCGCAGCACCTGGATCTCGCCGTAGGCCGAGGCCGCGATCAACAGGTCGCCTCTCGCATTGAAGGCCATGCCCGAGGGGTTGGGCGCCGCGTTCTGTCCGTTGACCTGGCGCGCCGCCATGCGGCCGACCACCACCGGACGCGGGTTCTTCGGATCGATGCGCATCACGTTGCCCGACACCCGGTCGGCCACGTACAGCAGGCCGTTGCGGTCGGCGGTGATGCTCTCGATGATCACCGTCCGCTCCGTGCTGGCCGGGTCGAGATCCACCAGGATCGAGGGGCTCGGTGCTTGGGCACCAGGCAGGGCACAGCCGGCGAGCGCCAGCGCAAGAACAGAAATCAAGGCGGTCTTCAAGGGTTTCTCCTGGCCACCGGGGGGGGTGGCGTATCGACATGGGAAAAGGGGTACATCCGAAGGAGGAGGTGCGCCCACGTTGGTCAAATCAAAGGCATGGGATTGCCGTGGGCAGAGACCATTCCCGGCGGGAAAGTTCCGCCTTCGCACCTGGCTTGCCAGGCAACCGTTGGCAAACAAAAAAGCCCCGCAGTGCGGGGCTTCTGGCCAGACGAGGTAATGCGGGCATCAAGCCGGCGTCAAACGCTCCAGCCCGCCCATGTACGGGCGCAACGCCTCGGGCACGGTCACGCTGCCGTCGGCGTTCTGGCAGTTTTCCAGCACCGCCACCAGCGTGCGCCCCACTGCAAGACCAGAGCCGTTGAGCGTGTGCACCAGCTCGTTCTTGCCCTGTGCATTCTTGAAGCGCGCCTGCAGGCGCCGCGCCTGGAACGCTTCGCAGTTGGAGACCGAGCTGATCTCACGGTAGGCGCCCTGCGCAGGCACCCACACCTCGAGGTCGTGCGTGCGGGTGGCACCAAAGCCCATGTCGCCGGTGCACAGTGCCAGCACGCGGTAGGGCAGGCCCAGCTTCTGCAGCACAGCCTCGGCGTGGCCGGTCATGGCGTCGAGCGCTTCATAACTCGTGTCGGGGTGCACGATCTGCACCATTTCAACCTTGTCGAACTGGTGCTGGCGGATCATGCCGCGCGTGTCGCGCCCGGCGCTGCCGGCTTCGGAGCGGAAGCACGGCGTGTGCGCGGTGAGTTTGATGGGCAGCTCGGACTCGGCCACCACGGTGTCGCGCACCACGTTGGTCAAGGTCACTTCGCTGGTGGGAATCAGGTAGAGCGCCTGCGTGTCGGGCACGGCCTCACCTTCCTGGCCCCCCTTTTTCACCGCAAACAGATCGCCTTCGAACTTGGGCAACTGGCCGGTGCCACGCAGCGTGTCGGCGTTGACGATGTAGGGCGTGTAGCACTCGGTGTAGCCGTGCTCCTGGGTCTGCACGTCCAGCATGAACTGGGCGAGCGCGCGGTGCAGGCGCGCGATGGGGCCGCGCATGAAGGTGAAGCGCGAACCGGCGAGCTTGGTGCCGGTTTCAAAGTCCAGCCCGAGCGGCGCGCCCACGTCCACGTGGTCGCGCACGGGAAAGTCGAACACGCGGGGCGTGCCCCAGCGGCGCAGTTCCACGTTGCCATGCTCGTCGCTGCCCACGGGCACGCTCTCGTGCGGCAGGTTGGGCACGGCTTGCAGCAGGGTGTGCAGCTCGGTCTGAATCACCTCCAGCCGGGTGGCCGAAGCGTCCAGC
>JAJNQE010000089.1 GCA_021154985.1 Hydrogenophaga sp. | reverse complement strand
CGCGCGGCGGGTCCACCAGCCACTTGTGCGCCACACCGTCGGCCACCAGCATCTCTGGTGTCATCTCGAACAGGTTGCGCGCGGCAAAGCTGGTGGGGGCGAGCGCGCTGCTGCGCCCGGCCTGGTTGTGCGCAAGGTTGTCGCGCGAGCGGGCCACCAGGGTTTCGCTGCCTTCAATGCCCAGCACCTCGCCGGCGGTGGTGGCAATCGGCAGGGTGAAGTTGCCCAGGCCACAGAACCAGTCGATCACACGTTCGTTGTTCTGCGCATCCAGCAGGCGCAGCGCGCGCGTGACCAGCACGCGGTTGATGGCCGGATTGACCTGGGTGAAGTCGGTGGGTTTGAACGGCATGTTGATGCCGAACTCGGGCAGAGCGTAGGACAGCACACCCGTTCGCCCTGAGCCTGTCGAAGGGGGGTCCAGCAGCTTGACCGTCTCAGGCCCCTTGGCCTGCAACCACCACTGAACGCCGTGCTGTTGCGCAAACGCGCGCAGGCGGCTGATGTCGTCGTCGCTCAGCGGCTCCAGGTGGCGCAGCACCATGGCCGTCACCTCATCGCCGCAGGCCAGCTCGATCTGCGGACAGGTTTCGCGCGCGTCCATGCCGAAGATGAGTTCGCGCAGCGGCATGAGCATCTCGCTCACGTGCGGCGGCAGCACCGGGCACACCTTCATGTCGGCCACGTAGCGGCTCTTGCGCTCGTGAAAACCGATCAGCACCTCGCCCTTTTTGTGCACATGGCGCACCGACAGCCGCGCTCGGAAGCGGTAGCCCCAGGCGGGCCCCTCGATCGGGCGCAGCATCGTCTCGGCTTTCACCTTGCCCAGGTGCCACAGGTTGTCTTCGAGCACCCGCTGCTTCACGGCCACCTGGGCCGATTCGTGCAGGTGCTGCATCTTGCAGCCGCCACAGGCGCCCGCGTGCAAACCGAAGTGCGGGCAGCCGGGGCGCACGCGCTGCGACGACTCGTGGTGCACTGCGGTCACCACACCGGCTTCCCAGTTGTTTTTCTTGCGGTGCACGTTGACGCTGACCTGCTCGAACGGCAAGGCACCCTCGATGAAGACCACCTTGCCATCGGGGCGGCGGGCGATGCCCTGGGCATCGATATCGAGGGACTCCACCGCGAGCCATCCGTCGGGCAATGGCTGGTCGGGTGCGTCGTGGGCCGCGGCGTTGGCGGTGGTGAGGAGGCTGTTGATGTGAAGGGTGGCGGCTGTCGTCATGCCCCGATTGTCTCAGGCCGTGCGAGGCGACCTTCCAACTTCACCGCCAGGCTCTGAGATATTCATCCCAATGAGATTCGGTCGGCGCCAGGTTGCCCAGCGTCTCCTTGACCATCGCGATCTCCTGCTCGTACTCCGCCTCGGTCAAACCGCCGCGCATCTTCTGAAAGCGGCAGTACACGAGGTAGGTGTTCATCACGTCGGTCTCGCAATACCGGCGGATGTCCTCGGTCTGCCCGGCGAGGTACTGCGCATACACCTGCGAGCCGTCCATGCCCAGCTTGCCGGGAAAGCCACAGAGCTTGGCCATGGCGTCCAGCGGCGCGTTGCTCTTGGGCGAGTACATGGCCAGCAAATCCATCAGGTCCAGGTGGCGCATGTGGTAGCGGCTGATGTAGTTGTTCCACTTGAACTCGCGGTCGTCCTCGCCGAGGTCCCAGTACTTGCTGGCCTCCACGCCGTGGCGCAGACCCCGGTAATGCAGCACCGGCAAATCGAACCCGCCACCATTCCAGCTCACGAGCTGCGGCGTGTGTTTTTCCACCGCGTGGAAGAAGGCCTGCACCACCTTGCCTTCGCTCTGGCCGTCCCGGTCCACGAACGAGTGGATGCGCAGGCCTTCGGCATTGCGAAACACACAGCTGATGGCCAGCACGCGCTGCAGGTGCAGCGGCATGAAATCGCTCTGGCCTTTTTCCTGGCGCTCGGCCAACCACGCAGCATGGACCTGCTCGTCGGTGTGGTCAACCGGTGCAGCTCGCAGGGCCCTGAGGCCTTCAACATCGGGGATGGTTTCGATGTCGAAGACGAGCACCGGCCAGGCCATGGCGGCCCCGGCTCAGCGCTTGGGCAAGTAACCGATCGGATCGACCGGCTTGCCCATGCGGCGCACCTCGAAGTGCAGCTTCACCCGGTCGGTGTCGCTGCTGCCCATTTCGGCGATCTTCTGGCCCTGGCGCACGGCCTGGTCTTCGCGCACCAGCAAGGCCTGGTTGTGGGCGTAGGCGGTGAGGTAGGTGTTGTTGTGCTTGAGGATGATGAGGTTGCCGTAACCGCGCAGGCCGGCGCCAGCGTAGACCACGCGGCCATCGGCGGCGGCCACCACCGGGTCGCCGATCTTGCCGGCGATGGACACGCCTTTGTTGGTGGTTTCGTCGAAGCTGGACACCACTGTGCCCTGAGCCGGCCACACGAAATTGAGCTCGTCAGCGCCAGCCGACGCAGGCGCCTGCGCGGGCGCCGGTGCAGGAATGGGCGCAGCGGCGGGTGCCACGGGCGCGGTGTCGGTGAGGGGGCGCGACACCACGCCAGTCGGGTTCACCGGGTTGCTGGACACGCCGGTGGCCGGTGCCGCCTGGGCCACCACAGGAGCGGGCGGCTGAACGCGCAGCACCTGGCCGATTTCGATGGCATTGGCGTTCGACAAATTGTTCCAGGCCTGCAGATCGCGCCAGTTCTGGCCGCTGTCCAAGGCAATGCGGTAGAGGGTGTCGCCGGCCTTCACCGTGTAGTAGCCGGGCTTGCCGGCGTTCTCGGCGCCGGGCAGCGCCACGGCGGCATCTGGCCGGGCCATGCCGCGGTCTTCCACCGGGGCGGGGCCGGACACGCGGCGGGTCGAACAACCGGCCGTGATCAGCACGACCGCCGCCACCGCAGCAACAGCAGCCACCTGCCAAGGGGAACGGCGCTGTTCACGGGGCACGGTCGGTGCCAGGGGATGACGCATGTACATGAAAACTCCCAACCTGTGGACGGGGCAAGCCTTGCGGCGGCCCCGATGGATAAAACGCCCCGCTGCCCACGGCAGAGGGGAAAACTCATGCGATACCCGATTTTAGAGGCACAAAAAACACGGCCTCCAGCTCGGTGCGGACGATGCCGGTGGCGGTTTTGTCCACCACCACCAGGTTTTGCTGGCCCGCTGCGGTGACCGCGGGCGCCACCAACCGGCCGCCCACGGCGAGCTGGTCGATCCAGGCCTGGGGAATGTCGTTGCCACCGGCGGCGGCAATGATGGCGGCATAAGGAGCACCTTTGGCGTACCCCACCATGCCGTCGCCGAACAGCAAGTGGAGATTGGAGATGCGAAAGGCTCGAAGGTTCTCGCGCGCCTTTTCGTGCAGTCCGCGCAGGCGTTCGATGCTGTAGACCTCGCGCGCCACATGGGCCAGCACCGCCGCCTGGTAGCCGCAGCCGGTGCCGATTTCGAGCACGCGGCCGAGCTTGCCCGCCTGGCTGGCGCACAGCAGTTCGATCATGCGGGCCACCACGCCGGGCTTCGAGATGGTCTGGCCCAGGCCGATCGGCAGGCTGGTGTCTTCGTACGCCTGGTTCACCAGCGCGGAATCCACGAACCGGTGCCGCTCCACCGCCTGCAATGCGGCCAACACCCCGGGGTGGCTCACGCCCTGCGCCTGGATCTTGCGCACCATGGCCGCGCGCACGGCGGAGGAGTCCATACCCACGCCGCTGGGCACGGAGGGCCGCACCACGGGGGCGGTTTTGATGGCCGGGCGCGGCACAGGCTTGACCGAGGCCAACGGTGGCTGGGAAACCCGCGCCACCGATGGGCGCAAGGCGGGGGATGGGCTGGCCGCCGGCAGCCGGGCCGGGAAGGTCGGGCGGGCCTTGCCGCCGTCTTTCAAGAGCTTGCTCCCCCGGCCGGCGCCGACAGGCTGGCGGCCGTGGGCGCCCAGTAGGCCAGGCGCTCGTGGTCGGTGAGGTCCACCTTCAGCGGCGTGATGGTGGCGTAGCCTTGCACGGCGGCATGGAAATCGGTGCCGTCGGCGTCGTCCTTGGCCTTGCCGGCGCTGCCGATCCAGTACATGGTGTCGCCGCGCGGGTTGGTCTGCGAGATCACCTGCTCGGCCGCATGGCGCCGGCCCAGGCGCGCCACCTTGAAGCCCTTGAGGTCGGCGATGGGGCGGTTGGGAATGTTCACGTTGAGCAGCC
Source organism: Hydrogenophaga sp. (assembly GCA_021154985.1). Classification (GTDB taxonomy): domain Bacteria; phylum Pseudomonadota; class Gammaproteobacteria; order Burkholderiales; family Burkholderiaceae_C; genus Hydrogenophaga. The sequence continues at coordinate 45,967 of JAJNQE010000089.1, read as the reverse complement.
AGGGTTCCACAGGCGCTCCGTTCTCCAGTGAGGGCAGCAGCTGCGCCACCAGGCGCGCCGCCATCTGGCCCGCATCGGCCAGGTGGCCCCAGCCTTTTTCGGTCTGCGAAAACGCAATGGCCGGAATGCCGAAGAGGTAACCCTCCATGGCCGCGCCCACCGTGCCTGAATAGATGGTGTCGTCGCCCATGTTGGCGCCGTTGTTGATGCCGGAAACGACCAGGTCGGGCCGGTAGCCCAGCAGTCCGGTGAGCGCGATGTGCACGCAGTCGGCTGGTGTGCCGTTGACGTAGCGAAAACCGTTGTGCGCGGTGTGCACGTACAGCGGGGAATGCAGGGTCAGCGCGTTGGACTTGGCGCTGTTGTTGTGCTCGGGCGCCACCACCTCCACATCGGCCAGGCCCTTGAGGGCTTCATACAGCGCCATGAGGCCGGGCGCCTGGTAACCATCGTCGTTGGAGATGAGGATTTTCATCAAGCGATTTTAGGTGGCTTCCCCCCGGTCACGCTTGAGACAGGCAACGGGCTTACCCGCTGCAAAAGGGGACATTGCCCTGCCTATCATGGGCCGACACACCCCAACCACCGAGGAGACAGCATGCACGCCTGGCTTTGTGAAAACCCTGTGGGCGTTGACGCCCTGACCTGGAAAGAACTGCCCACGCCCGAGCCGAAGGCGGGCGAGGTGCTGATCGAGATCGAGGCCGCGAGCCTGAACTTTCCCGATCTGCTCATCGTGCAGAACAAGTACCAGATGAAGCCCGCCCTGCCCTTCGTGCCGGGCTCCGAATACGCCGGCGTGGTGCGCGCGGTGGGTGACGGTGTGAAACACCTGCAGGTGGGCCAGAGCGTGGCCTGCCTGAGCGGCACCGGTGGTTTCGGCACGCACACCATCGCACCGGCTGCCTTGTGCATGCCGCTGCCGGCGGGTTTCCCGGCGGTGGACGCCGCCGCCTTCATCATGATTTACGCCACCTCGTGGCATGCGCTCATGGACCGCGCGGCCCTCAAGGCCGGCGAGACCGTGCTGATCCTCGGCGCGGCCGGTGGCGTGGGCACGGCGGCCATCCAGATTGCCAAGGCGGCCGGTGCGCGCGTGATTGCTGCGGCATCGAGCGACGAAAAATGCGAGCTGTGCAAACAGCTGGGTGCCGATGCCACCATCAACTACAGCGTGCACTCTCCCAAGGAGGGCCTGCGCGACGCGATCAAACAGCTCACCGACGGCAAGGGTCCGGACGTGATCTACGACCCGGTGGGCGGCGACTTCGCCGAACCGGCGTTTCGCTCCATCGCCTGGCGCGGCCGCTACCTGGTGGTGGGCTTTGCCAGCGGCCCCATTCCCGCCTTGCCGCTGAACCTCACCCTGCTCAAGGGTGCGAGCATCGTGGGCGTGTTCTGGGGCGACTTTGCGCGCCGCGAACCCAAGGCCAACGCCGAAATGATGCAGGCCCTGGCCGTGATGTACGCCAAGGGGCAGGTGAAACCGGTGATCGACCAGACCTTGCCCATGAACGAGCTGCACAAGGCCTACGCCATCATGGGTTCGCGCTCGGTCAAGGGCAAGCTGGTGATGGTGAACACCCCCGCTTGAGCGGCGTCCGCCGACATGAACCACGAAACCGACTACCACGCCGAACCCTGCCGACAAGCCCGCGCCGATCTCGCGCTGGCCCTGCGCGCCGCCGCCCGATTCGGCTTGTCCGAGGGCGTTTGCAACCACTTCAGCGTGGAGCTGCCCGACGGTTCGGGTCGTTTTCTGCTCAACCCGCGCGGCCTGCTGTGGAGCGAGGTGCAGGCCGACGACATCGTGATGGTCGACGTGCACGGCCAGGCCCTCGCCGGGCGGCACCCGGTGGAGTCCACCGCCATGCACATCCACAGCGGCATCCACCGCCTCGCACGGCAGGCCGTGGTGCTGCACACCCACATGCCCTACGCCACGGCGCTCACGCTCACACAGGACCGCGCACTGGACACCACGCTGTCGCAGAACGCCATGCGCTTTCATGGTCGTGTGGCCATTGACCCGCACTACAACGGACTGGCGCTGGACGCGGGCGAAGGCGAACGCATCGCCCGCGCCATGGGCACGGCCGACATCGCCTTCCTGGCCAACCACGGCGTGGTGGTGTGCGGCCCGCGCATCGACCACGCTTTCGACGACCTCTACTACCTGGAGCGCGCCTGCATGGCGCAGGTGCTGGCGCAGTCCACCGGGCGGTCCCTGAAACCGGCCGACGCGGCCACCGCTGCGCACGTGGCCAGCCAGATGCAGAGCGAGCGCCTGCAGTCCGAGTTGTTCTTCGAGGCCCTGCGCCGCACCGTCTGACCAGCAGAACAGGCAGGTGAACAGGGTGGTGTTCCGCCTTTGAGTTGTCGGGCGTGGCGTTGATAGTCAACGCTCCAACAACTCGAGACACACCACATGCCACGCCAGACATTCCGGGCAGCCGGACCCTTGCCAACGAAGACGCGCCTGTTCGGCGCCTGTACGCTCCTTCTGGGCACACTGGCTCTTCATGCAACAGCCCACGCACAAGGTGCTCCCGAGATCACACCCAGCCTGAAGAAGATGCTCGGCGGCCTGCCCATCGCTGGCGTCAAGGACGAGCTGCAGGGGATGGTCGGTGCCCTGAAGAAAACCTCCTGCGGCGGCAAGCTCACCGGCTGCTACATGACGCAGACGGGTCCGCTGCAGCTCTACTTCTTCACCAGCGGCACCTCGCAGCAAACCTTGCTGCTGGTGGTGGACAAGACGATGGCCATGCCCCGCCTGCTGGGCGAGAAAGCGCAGAAGGTCATGGGCGAAACGTCCTTGAGCTCGCCCATCATCTCGATCTCCACCACCGACTACGAGCTGGACAACCTCGGCATGCCCCCCGCCTTGCAGAAGGTCGTGCGCGAGAACTATTTCAACGTCAACACCCTGTCCTTCTCCAGCGGTGTGCAACTGGCCTCGCGCGCCAGCCTGGGCGGCGCCATCAAGCTGGCCATGCAGTCCATGGGCGTGAACACCAGCCAGCTCATGATGCGCGCGGCGGTGGTCATGCCCATCCCCACCGACCTGACCGGTGGCGCAGGCGCCGGCATCGGTGCGGCCGACGCCGTGGCGCACGGCGACACCATGAAGAAGGCTGGCGCCGATGCGCTGAAACCGGAGGCGTTTGTCGAACTCCAGTTCCCGCCGAACGCCAGCATCCCGATGAACCTGCCCAAGGTGACGCTGACCGACGCCACCTTCTTTCTCAACAACGCGCTGACCTTCGGCTACAAGGGCAATGCCGCGTTCAAGGGCGCGGAGAACAAGAAGGTCATCATGCAGTTCCAGACCCCGTTGAGCCCGGCGGGCGCCATGGACTTGCTGGACTTCGAGTTCCGCATGGCCACACCGGCCAGCTTCACCATGGAAGACGCGGCCCACATGATGGTGGGCATGGCCACACCCGATGGCCGCCTGGCCCAATACGGTGGCGGCTTCATCCGCAACATCGACACGTTCAAGGCCCCGCTGATGGCGATGACCAAGCCGCTGTCCGTGGTTCAGTTGCGCAATCCCGAGCCCCCTTCCGAATACCGCTTCGGTGACAGCACCAAACCGTTCCCCGACGACAACAAATACTTCAACTTCGCCCTGCTGGGGCCGTTGGCCGAAGACGGACCACTGCTCAAGGCGGCAGGGGATGTGCGCATCCTCGGGCAGAAGATGGGCTGGCTGTTTGCGCAGGCGGGCCGGTCTGGATTGAACGGTGACGTGGGTGAACAGATCACGCTCAAGCTCGGCCCGCTGGGCAAGGTGAAGTTCAAGATGCAGGCCACCATGGCCATCAACGCCAGCAAGCAGGACATCAACCTGCTGGGCAACTTCGCCGGGCAGAAGGTGGAAGTGGGCATGAGCGGCAGCACCATGAAGGTGGAGGTCAGCGCCAGTTGCGTGAATCCATTCGAGATCAAGACCTCGCTGGAGATCAAACCCTCAACCGACATTGCCGAGGTGTTCGAGGGCCAGGGCGGCGTGAACGTGGACCCGTCCAAGATCAACAACTGCATCGGCAAGGAACTCGAAGCGGCGTACCGCAAGATCTCGGGCGAGTTCAGCCACCTGGGCGGTTACACAGCGGCCGCGGCCAATGCCGAGCTGAACAAGATCGCCAACGCCGCCGCCGCGGAAGCACAAAAAGCAGCCAAGGCAGCGGAAGAAGAAGCACAGAAGGCCGCCAAGGCAGCGGAACAGGAAGCGCAGCGGGCGGCCAGGGAGGCGGAGAAAGTGGCCGACGCCGCGCGCCGCGAGTACGAGAAGACGAAAGACGCGGCTCGCAATGTGGCGAACAGCGCCACAAACGCCGCCAGCAATGCCTTCAGGGACGCCGGAAACGCTTTCAAGCGCATCGGTAAAAAGAAGAAGCACAAGAAGGGGCCGGACCCGAAGTTCGCAGCGTCGGTGTTCGACTGGGACTACTACTACGACAACGCACCCGACGTGGTGAAGGCCAAGGTGGACCTGGCCAGCCACTGGAAGGACAGTGGTTTCAACGAGGGCCGCCAGGGCAGCCCGGAGTTCAGTTCGTCGTTCTACTGGAGCCGCTACCTCGATGTGCAGAGCCTGTGCCATCGTGGTGACAGGGCTTGCAGCCTGCAGCACTGGCTGGACTACGGCATCCGCCAAGGCCGTCAAGGCAGCGAAGGTTTCAGCGTGGCCAGCTACCTGAACCGCTACAGCGACCTGCGCCGTGTCTATGGCGCTGACAACTACGAGGACGCACTGGATCACTGGTTCAACAGTGGAGAGGACGAAGGTCGCAACGCCAAGCCCGCGTCGGTGGCCACCGGCCCGCTGGCGGGTTCGCGCCAGATCGGTGGTGGCGGTGGTGGTGCCTGGAGCGACGCCAGCACCTGCGCAGCAGACCACCTCGTGGGCTGGCGACTCAACTTCGGCAAGACCGTTGACCGCACGCAGTTCCGCTATGCCAAAGGCGGTTGGGCGCCCGTGCAAGGTGGCCGCAACGGTTTCAACGCCGACGTGTCGCTTCCGGCGGGCGAATACGTGGTGCGGGTCGACTACCGCAGCGGCTCACGCATCGACAACCTGAGCTTCATCACCAACAAGGGACGCAAGTTCGGCCCCTACGGCGGTGGTGGTGGCAGCCCTGGCAGCTACAACGTGACCGCCGGTGAAAAGCTGGGTTGCGTCTCCGGACGCTCGGGCAGCTCCACCGATCAACTGACCTTCACATCGACGGGACTGCGCTGATGAAAACCCTCACCCACTCCATCCGCCTGGGCAAAGCAGCTGCCGCTGTGGCACTGGCCCTCAGCGCCCTGCCACCGGTCTGGGCGAACGAGGCCACCTCGTTCGCCGACATGATCAAGAGCCTGCCGCTGGTGCCCGCCGGGCAGCACGACTCCGACATGCTGGCCAAGGTCACCACGGCGGTGGGCTTCATCCAGCGCCTGGAGCTGCCCAAGGCCCACCTCGCGGTGAACGAAGCGCTGCAACTGGACCCGCGCAACTCGCACCTGCATTTTCTCAATGGCTTCATCTACCACCTGCAAGCCCGCCAGGGCGACACGCAAAAGGGGGAAATGGCGCTGGAGGGCTACCAGCAGGCGCTGCGCATCGACCCGGGCAACTGGATCGCACAAGAGTTCCTGGGCCTGGCCTACATGGACCTGAAGCAGTTCGACCGCGCCCGGCTGGCCTTCTCCGAAGTGCTGTTGCTCACGCCCGAGAGTTCGGTGTCGATCTACGGCCTGATGGTGGCCGCCTACCTCACCGGCGACGCCAGGACCGCCTGCGCCATGGCCGACCAGTTCCGCAAGGTCTCGGCCAACCCACCCCAGGGGTTCCTGCGCTCCAGTGTCTCGGTGTACGCCTCGTGCGGCAGCTTTGCGCAGGCCGACTGGATGCGCAATGCCCTGGTGCAGCAAGGCGGCAGCGCGCCCGAAGTGGAGCGCATCGACCGGCGCCTGAGTCAATGGAAGACCTTCTACAACAAGCAGGAGCAGAACGCAGCTTCGATGGTGAAGGCCAGCCTGGCGCCGACCTCCTCCAACGACCGGCCCCTGGAGTTGGCGCAGGCGTTCAAGCTGCCCAACCTGTCGCCCACACGCCCACCCAGTCCGGCCGCTGACAGCCCGGCACCGACAGCCACCAACGCGCCACCGCCGACCGCGGCCGTGAGCACAGCGCCTGCGGCCACCGCCACCAGCGGACCGCGCATGCTGCTGGTGGACGTGGTGCTGCTCTCCACCCAGGAGCTGATCTCCACGTCCAAGGGCATCAACCTGCTCAATGCACTGACCCTGCAACTGGGCTCGGTTGCCGGCAACGTGGCCGCGTACTCGCGCGTCATCAGTTCCAACGCGGTCGGGCTGGCGGCGCCCACCACCAGCACCGCCATCACCCGCGCGGTGACGATTCCCGCGCTGTCGTATTCGCTGAACATCGCCAACGCCAACAACTCGGTCAACGAGGTGCTGGCCCGCCCGACCCTGGCCGCCATTGAAGGCATGCCGTCCGAGTTCTTCTCGGGCACCAACCTGAGCGCCGGCGTGGTCTCCACCAGCCAGCAAGGCGGCACCACCATCGTGCCGCTGGACAAGCGCTTCGGCATCAAGCTGGCGGTGACGCCCAACTTCCTGCCCGAAGGCCGGGTGCAACTCAAGGTGGAGGCCCAGCGCACCTCGCTCAACGCCAACTCCGACAACCCGCGTGTGGCCTACCAGATCGAGATCGGCGAGACCACGGCCAACGCCAACGTGGTGATGAACATGGGCGACACGCTCGTGCTCAGCGGCCTGAGCGAAAAATCGTCGTCGAGCACGCGCGACGGTGTGCCCGGCCTGCAAGATGTGCCCGGTGTGCAGTACCTGTTCTCCAACAAGCGCACCAACGACATTCAGCGCTCGGTGCTGATCCTGGTGACGCCGCGCGCGCCGGTGCAAATCGCCGAATCCAGCGAGGGCGACCCCATGGCCACGCGCATGAAGGCCTTGCGCGAGCGCTTTGGCTTTGCCAACAACACACCGCCCAACATCGAGGCGGTGATGACGCAACTGCAGGGCAACGACTTCTACCGCGAGTTCCGCCAGGGCGACGTGGCCGTGGAGCGCTGGGACCGCATGCGCACCACCGGCGACCGGCTCAAGGAAGCGCTGGACTTCCTCTACTACTGAAAGAGACCTCCAAAGCAAGCCTTGAAGCCCGTTCCACCCCAATTTTTCGAGACCCTTTCTCATGAAGCTCCCCAGCGGCCGCAGCCCGGTCCGTTCAATTCGCCAACGCAAATCTGCCCGCCATCTGTTTGCGCTCTCCACCTTGGCAGCCTGCTCGCTGGCCGCCCTGACCGAGGCCAGCGCGGCCAACTGCGCGCCCGACGCGAGTGTGAGCATCGATTGCTCGTTCCTGGTGATCAACAACCCGAATCAGACGATCACTATCGAGCAAGGCGCCACAGTCAACACGCCAAGCACCATCAGCGTCTGGCTCAAACCCACGGCCACAGGGATCACCTTCATCAACAACGGCACCATCGTCTCTTCGGGTTCCAATTCGCTGTTCACCCAGGGCACGATCACCAGCTTCATCAACAACGGCGTGATCGAATCGGACATCCACTTTTACAACCAAGGGACGATTCAAACGCTCACCAACCTGGGCACGATCACGGGTCGTTACGGCTCGATGTACAACACGGCGCCCATCAACACCCTGAACAACCGGCAAGGCGGCAACTCGCCCATGCACCTGTTCTCCAGTTTGCTGCCGACAAACTACAACATCATCATCGACAGCCCCACGGTCTATGGAAAGTTGTCCGCGTCCGACAGCGCGGGCAACCTCACTTTCGGTATCTACAACACCTCGGTGGTGGCCCCCGGCACGTACGAAGACGTGCTCACCGGTATCGACGCTTCGCGCCTGACCACCACAACGGGCTCCTACGACGGACTCACCTGGTCCCTGCTGTACGACGGCGTGAACTACGACCTGGTCTTCTCTCCCCCCGGCCCAAGCGCCCAGGCCACCCTCAGTTCAATGCAGGCAACTGCGCAAGGCTTGCGCAGCGCGTTCGGCGTGCAGACGGCCTTTCTCAACCCTGGTCTCAGCTACGACTGCGCGATGTTCGACAGCAAAGGCCTGTGCGTGGCGGCCACCGGGCGCAACACCACGCTGCAAGGATCGAACGCTGGCGCCACTTCGGGCATCGTGACCCTGGCCTGGCGCTTGCAGCCGACCCTGCGCCTGGGCGCCTATGTTGAACAGCCGCTGGGTTCGAGCGGCGATCCTTCGGTGGTCGTTCGCAAGGGCAATCCGGATCTGGGCGTGTTCGCGGTCTGGAACCAGCGTGCCGACGGTGATGGTCCCCAGGTCCGCGTGGCGCACCGCCAAGGCCAGAAGAAAGTCGATATCACCCGGCCGGTGGTGGGCGGCTCGGAGCCGGGCGCCGGCACCGCAGATCTGGTCTCGCGCGGCACGCAACTGACACTGAGTCACGGTGTGCGCGTGAACGACACCTGGCGCGTGAGCCCCTACGTGGGTGTGCGGGCCATCGACATCGAGCGCAGCGCCTACAGCGAAGAGGCCTCGGCCACCGTCACGACGCCGCTGAGCTACGGGACCCTGTCCGAACGCTCGGTCGTCTTGCTGCTGGGCAGCCATGTGTCGGCCCGCCTCGCACCACGGTTCACGCTCACCGGCTTCGCGGGTGTCGAACATGACCAGTCGCGCAAGACCACCGACTACAGCGCCTCCGGCGTGGCGGCCTTACAGCCGATCACGTTCAACAGCAACCCGAAGAAAACCCGCCCGGTGGCCTCGATCGGGGGTATCTACGACGTTGACAAAACGCACCAGTTCAGCGCGCAGTGGGTCTACCGCGAGGAAGCTTTTTCGTCGGCTGCCACCAGTTCATTGCTGGCCACCTACTCGGTGGGCTTCTAAAGACCGGCTCTAGGAAGCGCTGGACTTCCTCCACTGCTGAGCCCGGTGGGGCGCTCAGGACAGGTCGATCAGTGCTGCCGCAGTTTCCCTCGTCAGCGGCTTGACCAGGTAGCTCTGAATCAGACCGATCGAGTCGGCCTCTGCCTTGTCCACCGACCACGACGAGGAGGTGAGCATGTGCAGTCGCAGCGGCAGACCGGGCTCCAGCTGCTTCTGCAGCGTGCGGGCCAACTCAAAGCCCCCCATGCCGGCCATGTTGATGTCCATGAACACCATGGTGGGCACACTGACACGGTCACTCAACAGAAAGGCGAGCGCGTCCTCGCCTTTGTCGAAAACCCGGATATCGCCGATGAAGCCGCATTTGCGCACCGCAATGTCGTGGAAAAAGTTGTCGTTGTCGCTGTCGTCCACCAGGATGACGCGTTGGGTGTGGGTGTCGTGTTGCATGGTGAGGCCCTCGCCTTGTTCGGCCAGCTCGCTTCGGGAAAGCGCCTGTACTGCGGAGCAAAGACGGATGTCTGCCCTCCAACCCAATGTAGGCAGCACGCCGTGGACGGACCTTGTCAAAAGACACTGCTCCGTCCGCATGAACTCAGGTGGGCGTGCAATGGGTCACGCAAAGGCTTTTCTGCCACGACCACAGGCCGTGGCGTTGAGCAACTTCAGATGAAGCGCTCGATGTAGATCAACGCGCCTTCGTCGAAATGGTCGAAGTTGCGGTGGATCGCGTGCGAGGCGCGGATGAGATCGGCTTCCACAAAACGCGGGCAGTCGATGGCCCAGAGCTGCAGCGGGACGTTGGCCGCCGCCGCCAGCATGGGGCCGCTGGGCGCCCAGAACAGCGTGCCGCTGTCGTGGCCCACGCGCAGGTCCTGGAAGTTGTACTGGTAGCGGCGGGTGAACATCACCGCCACAAAACGCAGCGCCGCGGCCATGGCCACCGGCTGTGGCTGCCCGGCCGCCACAAACTGGTGCTGGATGTACTGCATGCCCAGCTCCAGCGAGGGCAGGTCTTCAATGCCGGGAATCACCGGGTAGGGCTCCAGCGCCTGCAGATCGGTCTGCAGCTTGTTGCCCATGAGCTTCAAGGCGCGGCGCGCGGCCTCAACGAACAGCAGGCGCGGCACGGGCTGGCAGGCCGCGTCCAGATCGATCTTCACCGAAGGGTCGGTGCCCTGCGGTTTGTCGTGTTCGTTACCGGGTTCGGCGTTCATGACCTGAGATGCGGCGGCAAGCAGTGGATGCGGCTTCAGGCGAGCAAGTTGAGCTGAGTGCCCACGTTGCCCTGGGTGGCCAGCGGCAAGCTGCCTGTGACGCTCTGCAACAGCGACAGCGTGCCCGCGCCCTGCATGTCCATGGCTTTTTTCATCACGGCCAACTGCACCTCTTGCGCGGTGTTGGCTTGTTGGGCGGCGACGACGGCGCCGACCATGGCTGAAGGAGAAACGTCCACAGTGTGTCCTGGTGGATGGAGATGTTTTCTTTATCGGTCGGTGCGGGAGGATCTTGATGGCGGTGGAACCGAAGGCCCGGGAAGTGAACTCGCCAGCGACAACGTCGCCGTGAAGGCATGGGCCACCGTTATCGGACCCTTTTCGCTGTGGATGCGAAGGCGGTCGGGCGCGACGACAGCGGTCATTTCCAGCGCATCGTGCCAAACGAACAGGTCAACACCCCCCGACAGCGGCATCAACGGGCCGAAGGGTTCGCAGTGGTTCATGTCCCATCGAACCGAAAACGGTCCCGCCGGAATCGGGCTGCCCACCACCATCGGCCTGCCATCGACCAGAACGCGTGTTGCGTCATCGCACATGAAGTCCAGCGCCACGTCGGTCCATCGTGCAGGCACAGCGTCATCGATCAGCGGAGCCAACAGCGCATTGAGCGCAAACCGGTGCAGATCGACCGGCAGGTTCGTGTCGTCGACCTCATCGGCCATGGGAGAAGACGCGCGTGGCGCCTCGGTGGCCGAACCCGACACCGGCTGGGCAGGGTCGACGGACCGCTGAATCCAGACGGCGGTGAGGGCCGCCGTCAGCGCCAAGGCCAGCGCTGAAACGCCGGCCCACCAGAGCAATCGATCAAGGGGTTGTTCGGTGTTGTCGCGCATGCTGGCCGGGCTCCGCTGTGTCTGTGTCGGACCCGGCTCAGTGTGAAGGACAAGTGCAGCCTCATGTTGGGCCGCGATTCCGTAGGCTGTGGCAGCGATGGACGCTCACGGCTGAGCAAACGTCCGCTCCATTTCGCGGCGGAACCGGACCGCCGTGGCATTGGCGTCGAACGCCACATCGCTCCAGCCCACGGCCTGCCCGGCCTTCACCGGCTTGAGCAGTTTCACGCCATGGGCCAGGCCCAGGGGCAGACCACCCAAGGCCAGCGATTCGTGTGCGGGCAGCAACTTGCCGTACACGGTGTAGCCGCCTTCTCCATCGAGCATTTCACCCGCTTGCAGATCGCGCTTGGCCGTGGCCACCACGTCGCCCTGCCAGCACGTTGGCGCGCCGGTGGACTCGCCCCGCACGCCGATGGATGCCACCGTGATGCCCAGTTCCAGACCGATCAGGTGGAACGGTTTGTACATGCTCGAATACTGTCCGCTGGGGTCGGTGATGAGGCCGTATTCCTTGAAGCACCGCGCCACGTATTCGCTGTCGGCTGCGAAGGTGACGTACACCCCCCAGCGCAGGTCGCGAAACACCGCGCGGGTGTCGCGCTCCACGCTGGAGATCACCTCGACCTGGCCACGCTGGTCGAGGATGCCGCCGTGCTCCCGGGGCTTGAGGATGCGCGCCAGATCGTCCACCCCGACGGCGGGAAACTTCAACCCGCTGGGTGCGTTCAAGCCGGTGGCGTTGGCCACGGCGGCCATCTCGATGGCGCTTTTGGTGCCGTCCAGGAAGCTGTTGAACATCTGCGCGTTCATGCCGCCCTTGGCCGCGTCTTCCGCCGTGAGACCGTAGTGGTTCCACACCGTGTCGGGCGTGCTCTCGTGGTACGAAGGCAGGTACTTCGTGCCCTTGCCCGCGGCCACCACCGAGAACCCTGCGGCGCGCGCCCAGTCGACCATTTCGCAGATCAGCGCGGGCTGGTCACCGTAAGCCAGCGAATAGACGATGCCCGCCTCGTCGGCCTTGCGTTTCAACAGCGGGCCGGCCAGTGCATCGGCCTCCACGTTCACCATCACGATGTGTTTCTTGTGCTCGCAGCAGGCCAGCACATGGGCAATGCCCACCGCCGGGTTGCCCGTGCAGTCGATGACGATGTCCACGAAGGGCGACTGGATGAGCCGCATGCCGTCGTCAATGACGGCGGTGTTGCCCAGCTTCGCCGCCTGCTCCAGCGACGTGGCGCCAAACGCCTCGTCGGTCCAGCCCACGTTCTTGAGCGCCGCCTTGGCCCGCGCGGGCGACAGATCGGCAATGCCCACCATGTGAACGCCGGGCGTGCGCGGCACCTGAGAGAGGTACATGGAGCCGAACTTGCCGGCGCCGATCATGCCGACGCGAAGCGGTTTGCCTTCGGCGGCGCACTGCTGAAGTTTGGAGAACAGGTTCATGGTGGTCCTTGTCGATGAAGTGCGAACGGGATCGACAGAATTCTGCACCGGGCAGTTGGTGGAGATGGGGCGAGGCTGTCGCCCAGGGTGCAGGGTGAGGGTCGGGGAAGCAGCGTGAACAGTCCTCAGTGATCACTCCCCGAACGTGCGACCTGCTCCACATCGCAGCCATTCAATCGTTGGCCACGAACGTCTGCGGCTTTCAGGCGGTGGCGCCATGGCCAGACTGCCGCAATCGGCCAGAAGCGGTCTTCCCAGTCTCAAACCATCAGGAGCACCAATGCCAGTGCCAAGCATGAGCAAAGAGAAATACGACGCGTTGTCGAAGGCCCAACGTCGAGCGTACTGGGCTGCCGTGGCGTTGGCTTGCGCCGTCATCTCTTACATGCTGTTCGTCCATCAGCCCCGACTCGGCTCACCGCCCAGGGCCCGGATGGGTCAGCCGGACAACACGTCCCGGATGAAAACCGGGAGATCCATGGTGGGAGGCTTCAGCCCTGAGTCGTAGAGCATGTCGGCCACGTACCCACGGTGATACGTGCCATGGTTGGCGACGTGCAGCAGCATTTCTTCGGCGGTCATGCTGCCTTTGCCCCCATCAACAAAGCTGAAGTCGATGGGTGCTTTCCGTTCATTCATCGTCAGATTTGAAGCAAACTCGACGTACCAATGATCCAGCTCCGACTGCCGGGCCCTGAGTTCCACGAGCGTCGGCAGTGTGTCCAGTGTTCTCGCACTGAAGCCGTGCGGCTTGCTGATCAAATGACCCTTCCAGATCATGCCGACCACATAGATGTGCCCCAGCACGCCGATTGCGCCGCCGGGCCGCCCCGGCCTCGGATGAGAGAGGACGCGCTCATCGGCAGCAGCAATCGCTTGGTACAGAACGTCGTTCGCCCAAGCGGAATAGCCCATCAGTTTTTGAAGAGCGTCAACGTCAGCATGCATTCTTGAAACCCCTCGTGTAGCCGTTCTTGGCTGATTGCAGCAGTCTGGTCGTGGCTACAACATCTGGCAGCTCTTGCCTGCAATAGCCAACGCCTGAATGGCTGCAAAGTGGTGCAGGTCCCATGCTCGGGAAGTTGACCCAGCCTACGGCACCCAGTCTGAAGCCACCCCCTCACCGCACCACCCAGAGCGCGCCCTCGTCCAACGCCACCTCGTCACAGTTCCCCTGCTCCGCCGGCCCGCCCCGGTCGATCACCAGGAAGTCGCAGGGCTTGTCCAGCGCGATCAGGGGGTGGTGCCAGGTGCCGCAGGCGTAGTTGACGCCTTGCCCCGGTTGCGCCAAAAAGCACCGCAGGTCTTGCGGCGAGGGCGCTGCGCCGGGTGGTGCCACCACCACCAGAAACGGCATGGGCGCCAGCGCCACGAAAGCCTGGCTGCCCAGGGGGTGGCGCTCCATGGTGGTGATGGCCATGGGGAAAGTGCGTGGCAGCGCCTTGAAGATGCTCACCACGGTGTGGCCGCCCTCGCCCGCCGTGTCGATGTGGACGAGGTCGTGGTAGCGCTCGGCGAAGCCTTGGTTGATGGTGAAGTGGCGCGCCGAGCCGCCGGCCTCGATCACCTCGCCAAACGGGCGGAAGGCCTCGGCGGTGAGGGGTTCGATGGTGAGGCGTTGGGCCAGGGGGATCATGGCCACCAGTTTACGGCGAGCACGGCGCCGCACACCAGCGCCGCTTCAGTTCACCTTGCCCAGCGCGCGCAACACCTTCTGTGGCGTGATGGGCTGTGAGAACACATGGGCATCGAACGGCGCCAGCGCGTCGTTGATGGCGTTCATCACCGCCGCCGGGGCGCCCGCCGTGCCGGCCTCGCCCGCGCCCTTGGCACCCAGCTTCGAGGTGGCGGTGGGCGTCTGTATGTGCGCCACTTCAATGTCCGGCATCTCGGCCGACATGGGGACCAAATAGTCGGCCATGCTGGCGTTGACCATGAGCCCGCTGTCGTCGTACAGGCACTCTTCCAGCAGCGCACCACCAATGCCCTGCACGATGGCACCGCGCATCTGCTCGTCCACCAGCATCGGGTTGAGCACGCGGCCGCAGTCTTCCACCGCCCAGTGCTTGAGCATCTTCACGAAGCCGGTGTCGGTGTCGACCTCCACGTAGGACGCCTGCACGCCGTTGGTGAAGATGAACGGAAAGTCGCGCTGCGCGTAGTGCCGCGTGACCATGAGCTCGGGCGTGAACTCGGCGGGGAGTGTGTCGGAACGGAAGTAGGCGATGCGGCCGAGCTCGGCCAGTGGCAGCAGTTCTTCGCCGGTGGTGGCGTCCACGATGCGGTCGCGCCGCACGGCGAGGGTGTTGCCTTCGCGTTTGAGGATGATGGCCGCCACTTTCACGATGTTTTCCCGCAAGGCCTGGCCGGCCAGCAGCACGGCTTCGCCGCCAATGCCCGCACCGCGCGAGGCCCAGGTGCCACCGCCATACGGCGTGGCGTCGGTGTCACCGGTGACCACGCGCACCTTGGCAATGTCCACGCCCACCGCGTCGGCCGCGATCTGCTGGTAGATGCCCTCGGTGCCCTGGCCCTGCTCGCCCACGCCGATGAGCACGGTGATGTGGCCTTCGGGGTCCAGCCGCACGGTGGCGCCGTCTTGCGAGGCGATGCGCGCACCGCCCACGCCGTAGAACGCGGCGCTGGGGTTGGTGAGTTCGATCACCGTGGCAAAGCCGATGCCGCGGTGAATGCCCTGCTTGCGCAGCGCGGCCTGCTCGGCGCGCAGCGCGTCGTAGTTCATCAGCTCGCGCAGCTTCTTCAGGCTGGCCTGGTGCGAGAGGATTTCCAGCTTGATGCCCGAGATGCCGGCCGTGGGGTAGGCGTCGTCGGGGATCACGTTGAGCTCGCGGATCTTCAGCGGGTCCATGCCGATCTTCTGCGCCGCCAGGTCCACCAGCGCTTCGGTCACGGCGCAGGCAATGGGGTGGCCCACGCCGCGGTACTGGCAGGTCGGCGTCTTGTTCTGGAACACCACGTTGAGCTTGGCGCGGTAGTGCTGGTGCTTGTAGGGGCCACCCACGAGGTTGACCACCTGGTTGCCTTCGATCGCGCTGGTGCGCGGGAACATGGAATACGGGCCGATGCCGGTGAGGTCTTCCATGTCGAAGCCAAGAATCTCGCCGTCGCGGTTCACCGCAATACGCGCCTGGATGGCGTGGTGCCGGGCGTGGATGTCGCTGGTGAAGCTCTCCAGCCGGTCGGCCACGAACTTCACCGGGCGCCCCAGCATGATCGAGAGCGCCACGGTGGCGAAGTCGTCGGGGTACGCGTGCACCTTGATGCCGAAGGAGCCACCCACGTCCTTGCAGGTCACGCGGATGGCGCTGGCCGGCAGGCCGAACTGGCGGCCGTACAGGTCTTGCATCATGTGCGGCGCCTGGCACGAGTGGTACACCGTGAGGCGCTGCTCGGCCGGGCTCCAGTGCGCGATCTGCGCGCGCGGCTCCAGCGTCACGCCGGTGTGGCGGCCAAACTCAAAATCGATCGCGGCCACCACGTCGGCCTTGGCAAAGGTCTCGTCAACCTGGCCCACATCCAGCGTGCGGGTGAAGCACAGGTTGTCACCCAGCTCGGGGTGGATGAGTGGCGTGGCCGGGTCGAGCGCGGTGGCCATGTCGGTGGCGGCGGGCAGCTCTTCCCAGTCCACCTCCACATAGGCCAGCGCGTCCTCGGCCTGGGCACGCGTTTCGGCCACCACGGCCACCACCGGCTCGCCCTGCCAGCAGGCGCGGTCCAGCGCGAGCGCGTATTGCGGCGCCGACTTCATACCCGCCAAATGGCCCAGCGTGGCGACCCAGGGCTTGCACACCTTGGCGATGTCTTGTCCGTCGGCCACCAGCAGCACGCCGGGCATGGCGCGCGCGAACTCGGCGTTGACCGCCTTGATGCGCATGTGCGCCACCGGGCTGCGCCAATAGACCACGTGGGCCATGCGCGGCAGCTCGATGTCGTCGAGGTACTGGCCCAGGCCCTGGGTCAGGCGCTCGATGCCGCCGCGCGGCACCGAAGCGCCGATGTAGCGCTGGTCATCGTTGACCGGGGTGAGTGGGCGGCTGAGGTCCACGCCCGGCTCCAGGTTGACGGTGTCGCGCTTCATGCCGTGGCCTCCTTGCGTTGTTGCAGCACGTCGCAGATCGCGTCCACGATGGCGTGGTACCCGGTGCAGCGGCAGTAGTTGCCCGAGATCCACTCGCGCACCTCGGCGCGGTTGGCGTGAGGCATCTGCTCCACCAGCTCCTTGGCCGCCATCAACATGCCCGAGGTGCAGAAGCCGCACTGCAGCGCATTGCGCCGCACAAAGGCCTCTTGCAGATCGCGGATGACGCCGGTCTCGCTCAGACCTTCGATGGTCTGCACGCGCCCGCCGTCGGCCTGCACGGCCAGGGTGAGGCAGCCGCGCACGATCTGGCCATTGAGTTCGACGGTGCAGGCACCGCACACGCCGTGTTCGCAGCCCAGGTGGCTGCCCTTGAGGCCGAGGTCGTCGCGCAAAAAATCCACGAGGTGGGTGCGCGGTTGCACGCTGCACTGGTGCGGCTTGCCGTTGACGGTGACTTTGATGGGATACAGGTCTGCCATGGGGATTCCTTGAAGGCTCAGGCGCGGGCGGTGGCGGCCACAGGCAACATGCGCTGCAGCAGCACGCCAGCCAGGTGGCGCTTGGTGTCGGGGGTGTTGGTCAGGTCGGGCAGCGGATCGATTTCGCTGCGCAGGCTGGCCACGGCCTGGGTCACGGTGGCCAGGTCCAGCGTGCGGCCCTCCAGCAGCGCTTCGGTCTGGCGGGCGCGCAGGGGGGTGGCGTCCACGCCCAGCAGCACGATGCGCAGGCCGTGCAAGGCCGCGCCTTCGCGCCGCGCGGTGGCGGCCATGCCGACGATGGCGTAGTCGCCGTGGCGGCGCGCGAGTTCGCTGAAGCCGAACCAGTGCTCGGCGCCGGCCAGCGGGATCTCGCAGGCGGCCAGCAGTTCGTCGGGCTGCAGCGCTGTGCTGTAGAGGCCGGTGAAGAAATCGTCGGCCGCGATGCGGCGCTCGCCCTTGGGGCCACGAGCCACCACCGTGCCGCCCAGCGCCAGCAGGCAGGTGGGCCACTCGGCGGCCGGGTCGGCGTAGGCGATGGAGCCACCAAAGGTGCCGCTGTTGCGGATGGCGCGATGCGCAATGTGCGGCGCGGCCGCCTTGAGCAGCGGCGCATGGCGCGCCACCAGCGGGCTGAACTCGATGTCGGTGTGCGTGGCCAGAGCGCCGATACGAAGCACTTTGCCCTGCACGCTGATGCCGCGCAGGGATTCGATGCCGGTGATGTCGATCACCAGTTGCGGCTCTGACAGGCGCATGTTCAGGGTGGCCATGAGCGTCTGGCCACCGGCGAGCAGGCGGGCGTCGTCGCCGTGCTGTTGCAGCAGCGCGATCACCTGGTCGATGGCGGCGGGTTTGACGTAGTCGAAGGCGGCGGCTTTCATGGGGCGGTCCTCAAGAAGTCAACAACGATGCGATCCACACGCCGAAGCCGGTGGACAGGGCGCCGAGCACAAACCACAACACGCGCACGCCTTCACCGCTGGCGGCCGGCTGGGGCGCGTGCACGGTGCGCGGCACGAAGGTGGGCTGGGGTGCAGCGGCAGGAGTGTCCGTGGTGGTGGCGGCGGTCTCGGCGGGAGCCGATTCAGCCGTCTCCGCCACCGGCGCACCCGCCATCTGTTCGTTGAACGCGGTGAAGAACTGGTCAGCCATCTGCTTGGACGCGGCGTCGATCATGCGACCGCCCACCTGGCCCAGCTTGCCGCCGATGGCCGCCTGGGCCGTGTAGCGAAGACGCGTGCCGCCGGCCTCGTCGGTGAGCTCCACGTTGGAGTGGCCCTTGGCCATGCCGGCCGCGCCGCCCGAGCCCTGAAAGCGCAACACGCAGCCTTCGTTGGGGCGGATGTCTTCCATGCGCACATGGCCCACGAAGCGGGCACGCACCGGGCCCACTTTCACGGCCACGCGGGCGGTGCGCTCGGTCGGGCTGGTGACCTCCATGGCTTCGCAGCCGGGGATGCAGCGCGTCAGGATCTCGGGGTCGTTCAGTCCGGCCCAGACCTTCTCGCGCGGTGCGCCGATCAGGATGTCTCCACTCAATTCCATGCCTTGAATCCTCGGGTTTTCACGGGTGTTTTTGTTTACCAGTCGGTTAACAATGGTACGAATCATTGACCGATCGGTAAATAGCGTGCGCATCCAGACAAACCCTGACACGGTGATCGAAGCCGACGAAACAGCGCCGGAGGCACCCGCACGCCGTCGCATGGGGGTGGTCGAACGCGAGCGCCAGATCGTGGACGGTGCGATCCAGTTCTTCTCGGTGCACGGTTTCAACGGCCAGCTGCGCGACCTGGCCAAGAGCATCGGCGTGACCCACGCCCTGCTCTACCACTACTTCCCCACCAAGCAGGCGCTGGTGGACCGCGTGTACCTGGAGGTGTTCGAAGGCCGCTGGCGCGCCGAGTGGGACGCCCTGCTCGACAACCCCGACACCCCGGTGGAAGACAAGCTCACCGCCTTCTACTGGGAGTACGTGACGATCACGCTCTCGCAGGAGTTCGTGCGCATCCTGGTGTTCTCGGGCCTGACCGACCACACCATCACCGACCGCTTCTTTGCCATGCTGCGCGTGCGTCTGTTCCCGCGCCTGATCCGCGAGACGCGCCGTTATCGCGGCGTGGTCAGTCGCGCCAAACCGAGCGAGCGCGAGATGGAGCTGCTCATGGGCCTGCACGGCGGCTTCTTCTACATCACCATGCGCCGCTGGATCTACGCGCAGGACGTCTACAGCGAAAGCGCCCACGAAGGCTATGACGAACAGCTGGTGCGCGACCGTGTGCGCGCCTACCTGAACGCCAGCCGCGACCTGTTTGCCGACACCACCGGGAGCACGCGCAAACGCACGGCCGCCCGCTGAACCCTTTTTGATGAAGCCGGTGCGGGGGCACCGGCACCCTTCCCACCCGGCTGAACGCTCAGCCTTGACACCCACCGAGGAGACAACATGAAGCTCAAGAAAATTGCCTTTGCCACCCTGGTCGCCATGGGCGCCACACTCACCGTCGGCTCGGCCCTGGCGCAGCAACGCGTCACGGTCAACATCGGCTCCAGCCACCCCACCACCAACATCTGGGCCTTCGCCATGAAGGAAGTGTTCCAGCCCGAGGTGGACCGCTTGCTGAAAGAAGGCGGCGCGAAATACGAAGTGCGCTGGCGCGAGAACTACGGCGGCACGCTCTACAAGTTCACCGACACCCGCGCGGCCGTGCGCGACGGCATCGTGGACGTGGGCATGGTCGGCACGGTGTGGGAGAACTCCGCGATGCCGCTGCAGAACGTGACCTACTTCACCCCGTTTGCCACCACCAACCACGAACAGCTCATCGAGATCTTCGACAAGCTCAACGCCACCGTGCCCGCGCTGCGCGACAGCTGGACGGCACAGAACATGGTGCCGCTGTCCTCGCTGATCACCGACAGCTACGACATCTACGCCACCTTCCCTGTGAAGGACATGGCCAGCCTGAAGAACAAGCGCATCAACGCGCCCGGCACCTCGGCCAACTGGATGCGCGAGACCGGTGCCACGCCGGTGGACGGCGCGCTCACCACCTACTACACCAACATCCAGACCGGCGTGACCGATGGCGCACTGTCGTTTGCCAGCGGCATCGGCCCGGCACGCGTGTACGAGGTGGCGAAGAACCTCACCCGCATCGACATCGGCGCCATGTACTTCGGCAGCGTGGCGGTGAACAAGAAGGTGTTCGACGGCCTTCCCAAGGAAGTGCAGGAGGCCATGCTCAAGGCCGGCAAGGCCACGTCGATCGCCCACGGCAAACACGTCACCAAAACCGCCAACGCCGCGCTCGACACCATGAAGGCCGCCGGCCTGCAGATCACCGAGCTGCCCGCTGCCGAAAAGGCCAAGTGGGTCAACGGGCTGCCCAACATCGTGGCGCCCTGGCTGCAAGGCACGGGCGACGCCGGCAAGCAGGTGCTCAAGGCCTACTTTGACGAACTGCGCGCCCGTGGCGTGAAGCCGCTGCGCGACTGGGACCTGCAGAACCGCTGATCGGCCCCGGCCGTCTTGTCCACCCGGTGGCGCCGAGCGTTGCCGGGTGGTGTTCCTTCAAGCCCTCACAGGTGACCTGTGCACAACGAACCCGACTTCGCCAGCGAAACCCCTGCGGTCGCCGGCCTCACCAACCCCCTGCAAGGCGTGGCCAACGTGCTCGCTGCCGTGGGTACGGTGTGGATTTTTCTCATGATGCTGCTGATCGTGGCCGACGTGCTCGGCCGAAATTTCTTTGACGCACCCATCACCGGCGTGGCCGAATTCGCCGCCCGCTCGGTGGCTTCCATCGTCTTCCTGCAGTTGGCCGCGGCCGTCTGCTCCGGCCGCATGACCCGCAGCGACTTTCTGCTGCGCATCATCGGCAAACGCTCCCCCGCCGCCTTCAAGGCGCTGGAAGTGTTCAACGTTGTCGTCGGCGCCTTCCTCTTCTTCGCGCTCGCCTGGATCGCCTGGCCAGAGCTCACCGAGGCCATGAAGATCAAGGAGTATTTTGGCGTGCAAGGCGTGTTCACCGTGGTCACCTGGCCCTTCCGCGCCCTCATCGTGCTGGGCTCTGTGGTGGCCGCACTGGCCTACCTCGCCTGCATTCCTTCGCTGCTGCGCCAGCCCCCCTTCAACGGAGCACCCGCATGAGCGAACTGGCCCTGGGTGGGCTCCTCATTGGAGCTCTGGTGTTCTTAGTGCTGATCGGTCTGCACATCGCTGTGGCGCTGACAGCGGTCGCTTTCGCCGGCATCTGGCTGATCCGCGAAGACGTGGACATGGCCATGCGGCTCATGTACCTCTCGGCCTACAACGGCGTGGCCGACTACATCTTTGCCACCATCCCGCTCTTTGTGTTGATGGGGCTGCTGGTCTCGATATCCAACGTCGGCAAGGACACCTTCGACGTGGCCGAGACGCTGCTGCGGCGCCTGCGCGGCGGTCTGGGTGTGGCCACCGTGGCGGCCAACACGGTGTTTGCTGCGGTCACAGGCGTGTCCATTGCATCGGCCGCGGTGTTCACCCGGGTGGCCGTGCCCGAAATGGTGAGCCACGGCTACCGCGCCAACTTCGCCGCCGGCACGGTGGCCGGCAGCTCGGTGCTGGGCATGATGATCCCGCCCAGCCTGCTGCTCATCATCTACGGCGTGCTCGCCGAGCAGTCCATCGGCACCCTGTTCATCGCCGGCATCATCCCCGGCTTCGCCATGGCTGCGGCTTTCGCCGCCATGATCATGCTGATGGCCCGCTTCACGCCTGGTCTGGTGTTTGACCTCAAACGCCAGGCCGAGCTGGCCGCCGAGCGCAGCACCGCGCGCCTGCTCTCCACCACCGAGATGCTGGGCAAGCTGGTGCCCATCGCAGCACTGGTGGCGCTGGTGCTGGGCGGTCTGTATTCGGGCTTCTTCACGCCCACCGAAGCCGGTGGCGTGGGCGCCTTCGGGGCATTTGTCATTGCCGTCCTGCGGCGCAAGCTGGGCGGCGGCAACCTCTGGCGCGTGCTCACCGAAACCGGCGCAGTGTCGGTCGGCATCCTGATCCTGCTGGTGGCCGCGGGCTTTTACAGCCGCATGCTGTCGGTGGCCGGTGTGCCCATGGCCATCAGCGACCTGGTGCAGGACGCCGGCCTGGGCCCCTACGGCTTCCTGTTCCTGTACGTGGTGATCCTGCTGCTGCTGGGCATGATCCTGGACTCCAGCTCCATCCTGCTGATCATGACGCCGGTGGCCGTGCCCATTGCCGCTGCGCTCGATTTCAACCTGATCCACTTCGGCATCATCACCGTCATCGCGGTGGAGATCGGGCTGCTCACCCCGCCCTTCGGCATTTCGGTGTTCACGGTGAAGTCCACGCTGAACGACCCCAAGGTGTCGGTCGAAAGCATCTTTGCCGGCACCCTGCCCTATGTGGGCGTGATGCTGGTCGTGCTGCTGCTGATTGCGATCTTCCCGGTGATGGCGCTGGCACTCATCTGAATCTGAGACGAACGCCAGGTGAGCGGCACTGTCCCGCGCAGCGTTCGTCGCAAACAAGCGTTCCGCAGGAAGCGCCTGCGACCAGCCAAGAAAAAACCCGTTGTCTTTTGGACAACGGGTTTTTGTGTTTTTTGGGGTGGCTGATGGGGCTCGAACCCACGACAACAGGAATCACAATCCTGCAAAACTAGTATTTGCCTCCGTTGAAGTCTGTCGATAGAATCTATGTAAATCAACAACTTATAAACCCATTGGGTCATCTTGGTGTTGATTGCGATTCGGCTGTTTCGGTCGAATCTGCCTACAGATTGCCTACAGATCGGAAGCCCCATGACCTCAACGAAGAGCAGAACCCGCCTCACCGCCGGCCGAGTCGAGGGCTTCACATGCCCCCCTGGCAAGTCTCAAGCTTTCCTGTGGGACTCCGATGCACCCGGCCTGCTTCTGCGGGTCACTCCGACCGGGCGCAAGACCTATGCATTCGAGGGGCGGCTCAGAGGTCAGACCATCCGGCGCACCATCGGAGAGGTGAAGGCATGGGGTATCGAGCAGGCCCGGGCAGAGGCTCGACGGCTTGCGGTGGCGCTCGATGCTGGCACCGACCCGCGAGAGGTGGAGCGTGAGCAGGAGGCCCAGAGGGTCGCTGAACAGGTCACAGAAGCCGCTGATGCGCTCGCAGGGGGGCTTACCGTGGGGGAGGCGTGGGACGCCTACCTGATCGAGCGGCAACCGCTCTGGGGCGCCCTGCACTACCGTGACCACCTCGACAAGGCGCGCCCCGGTGGGGAGCAGTCCAAGCGGCGCGGAGCCAAAAAGGGAGTGAAGACGAAACCCGGCCCTCTCGCCCCCTTGATGCGCCTCAAGCTGAGCGAGCTCGACAGCGCCACGATTGAGCGTTGGGCCGCAGCAGAGGGGAAGGTCCGCGCATCATCTGCACGACTCGCATGGCGCCTGCTCACGGTGTTCCTTACTTGGTGCGGCGAGCACCCCCAGTACGCAGCCATCCTGCCCCAGCAGAATCCCGCCAAGACGCGAAAGACCCGCGAGGCGCTGGGCCGTCCGGGGGTGAAGTCTGATGTGCTGACCCGCGAGCAGTTGCCCGCATGGTTCACGCAGGTCAGCAAGATTCAGAACCCCTGCATTGCCGCCGCGCTGCAGGTGATGCTGCTCACTGGCGCAAGGCCCGGGGAAGTTCTCTCGATGCGATGGGAAGACGTGAACCTCCAGTGGAAGGGCATCAGCATTCGGGACAAGATCGAAGGGACGCGAGAGATACCGCTCACCCCCTACGTCGAGCACCTGCTCTGCGCCTTGCCCCGTCGCAATGAGTGGGTTTTTTCGAGCGCCTACGCCCTCGACATGAGCGAGCACAACATCAAGCGCAGGGCCACGAAGAGCGCTCGCAAGGGCGAAGCGGCACCGTTGGCCCCGGTGGTCAACCGCAGCGCCGATGGGCGAATCTCGGAACCCAACACGCCGCACACCCGTGCATGCAAAGCCGCGGGCCTTGAGGGACTCACGCTGCACGGGCTGCGCCGCTCGTTCGCCAGCCTCACCGAGTGGCTCGAAATTCCCGCTGGGGTCGTCGCACAGATTCAAGGGCACAAGCCCAGCGCGACGGCAGAAAAGCATTACAAGCGTCGCCCCCTCGACCTGCTGCGCCTGCACCATGAGCGGATCGAAACATGGGTGCTTGCGCAAGCTGGGTTGAAGTTCGAGGCGAAGGCGAAGACCGAACCCGCAGCCCTTCAACTGGTGGCCTGAAATGAAAACCAACCTAACACCTGTTCAAGCTGAAGCAATGGCCGAAAATCATTCGGAGCGCAGCAAACATCGACCCGCCGGGTTTTTTCAGTCCTTGAACGCGCGCCTAGCGGCTCACGAGTCCGCTGGATTTGTGGCCATGCAAGACGCTGCCACAAGGCTTAGCGACGGGGATGACAGCAAGCGCAAGGCCTACCACCTCAGAATGTGTGAAGCATGGGCGAGCGGAGCACTGGCTGCCTACGACGGGGGAACACGACTCCCAATTGAAGTGCCGACCTCCGAAGAGCGGCAAAGGCTGAAGGGATCAGAAGCGTTCGGACCCAGCGGAATGCGCCAACGCCTCGACCCGAACCGGCAGGTGTGCGACCTTGATTTGGTGAAGGTTTCAGACCTCGACGCATGGCTGATGCCGAGTGGGTTCACGTACTCTGAAAAGGTGCTCGGGATTGCATCCTCTTCCCCGGCCCCGAAAGCGCTAAATGCGGAACAAATCGCAGAAGGCAAGCGCATGCTCAGCGAGGGGTGTACTCAGGTGGCGGTGGCAAAACACTTGGGAGTGTCTCGGCGAACCGTCCAAAAGCGCTGCGTCACGCCAGCAATTAAGCTCCCCTGGCCGAGTGCCAAATGAAGGTGCTACCGTCCGACGAGTAGCACCCTCGCGCGTGAATAGCAGGCCATGCCTGAGGCCTCGCCACTAACTTCCCCTGCTACTGGTAGCACCCACACATTGAGGTCTTGTTCCTCAATCACAAAGGGTGCCACCCAATGAAGACCGATACACAGTTCCAGCCGCTGGAACAGATCACCCGCCCTGCTGTGGACACTGCTGCCGCAGCCCACTACCTTAACCGCCGGCCGCAGACTCTTCGAGAGTGGGCATGTCGGGAGCATGGTCCAGTGCGCCCGATCCGCGTGAATGGCCGCCTCGCCTGGCCTGTGGCTGACCTGCGCCGCGTCCTGGGGGTCGTGCAATGACCGACCATCGACGAACAGACCCCAGAAAAGCGAACGGCCCGGGGGCAACCGGGCCGAGCGCAAATACCAAAGCACGAAGCACCCTCAATGTGCCACATAGGAACGCCTCTGTAAACCGCGCGCTCGACTGTCCTGCCCTGCATGCTTCCCCAGCGGAGTGGGCCGAGTGGGACGCGTTCAAAAGGGCCGAGCGCCATGCTGAGCTTGAGCGCGAACTGCGCGGCGCGAGGTCCCGCACTGCCGTTCAACGCCTTGCCTCCCATTGCCTCAAAAAGACCGAACGCAGAGGGCAACGCTGCTACACGAGCCCTGGGGCAAACCGATTCCGAGATCGCTTAGAGCGCATGGCGTTTGAATTGACTACGGTTCAAGGAAGAATGGGAAAGGCCTACTGGACAACTGTACCGGGCACCTTGGTCGGATATGCCAAGCACCACGCTTCACTGGACCGCGCCATGCAGCGCGAGCACCTGCTCGAAGAATCGGGCATTGATCGTCGCTACCTCATCGAGGGTCGTTTCTTGTTGGACGGGCCAGAGGGGTGCGAGAGGGTTCTCGATCCGCGCGACATTTCAGCGCGAGACGAGTACGCCGCACGCCTCTACCTGAGCATGAGGGCTTTGGGGTTCCCAAGACCCGTAGGGAGAAACGCAGAGGCGGCGATTCGGCGCCTCAGTGCGCTGGTGGAAGGCGGTGAACGATGAACGCCCATTCCTCAGACTCGACAACCGCGCTGCCCCTGTGGCTTTCAGGTGCCCCATTCGAGACCACGCTCGCGCAACGCCTCATGCGCAATGTCCCGAAAGAGATGAGAAGCGCAAAGCGCTGGCTGCTGCACCGTGCAAAAAAGCCTTTCTATGTTTCGGGTGCTCCACGTTCCGGGACTCTCGACTCGCCAGAGGACCTAGAACACATGGGAACCTTTGAGCAGGCAATCGCAGCGCTGCAGGTGGGGAGGTTCGATGGCGTAGGCTTTGCACTGGGTGACGGATGGCAAGGAATTGACCTCGACAAAGTGGATACCAATGGATTGGCTCACCTCGTGCCCGATCTGCCCGGCTATGTGGAGCGCAGCCCCAGCGGAAAGGGATGGCACGCCATCGGCCGCGGCGAACGCATCGACAACATGGGCGCGGACGGGTCAGGCGTCGAAGCGTACAGCGGGCGACGTTTTTTCACCGTTACCGGTGATGAAGGCCACGGCGAGCCGGTATGCCTTGCCGGTTTCGTTCGTGCGCGTATCGAGCCGCTACGCCGTCGCACAAACTCGCCCGTGGTGTCGCACTCGGCGGCACGCGTTGGGATAGCCGCTGCAGACTGGAACGACCTGAGCAGTGCGCTTAGTGCCATACCCCCATCGTGCTCCCGAGATGAGTGGGTCCGCACTGGATTCGCGTTGAAGGCCCAAGGCGAAGCATCCGGACAGGTAGAACGAGCCCATGAGATGTGGCGCGCCTGGAGCGCTTGCGATCCGACCAAGTACCCCGGCGACAAGGCAGTCGCACAGCAATGGGGCAGCTTCCAAAGTGACAAAGAGAACGCCGTGGGTCCGGCGTCAATCTTCCATCTGGCGCAGCGCTACGGTTGGACTCGGCCACAGCTTGACGTTTCGGAGATGTTCACCGCCAGCGCCGCGGCGCCGTCGAATGAACCACCACCGCATGCACTGTCGATCGTCTTCGCCGATGCCCTTCCCGAGGCTTTCCAGCCGCCTGATGAACTGATCCAAGGACTGCTGACCGTGGGGGACTGCTCCCTATGGTACGGCGACAGCAACGCGGGAAAGACTTTCGTGCTGCTCGATGCGGCTTGTGCAGTGGCTCGCGGCGTTCCTTGGATGGGGAGACAAACGGAGCCGGGCCTCGTGGTCTATCTGGCGGCTGAGAGCCCATCATCGGTGCGCAGCCGGGTGCAGGCCTATCAGCAACACCACGGCGTGCGGGTGCCCCATTTCGCCATCGTGCAGGACCCGATTGATCTTTTCGACGGGGACACGGACACGGACGCCATCGTCCGAGTGGTGAGGGACCTGGAGGAACAAACCGGCCAGCGATGCAGACTCATCATCGGCGACACTCTCGCGCGGCTGAGTGCCGGCGCCAATGAAAACGCAGGCCAAGACATGGGCTTGGTGGTGCGCCGCATTGACCGTCTTCGCACCGAGTGCCGGGCACATGTCGCACTGATCCACCACGGCGGAAAAGACCAGAGCAAGGGTGCGCGGGGATGGTCCGGAATCCGTGCGGCGGTGGACACCGAGATTGAGGTGACGGACACGCCTGCCGGAAGGTGCTTCGAGGTCACCAAGCAGCGGGACCTGCCCACCAAGGGACAGCGCTGCGGGTTTAGGCTGCAGACCCTCACGCTAGGTCAAAGCAAGTGGGGGTCGCCGGTCACCTCGTGTGTTGTGCAACCTACTGCAGCCCCAACGAAACAGCAAGGCAAACCCCTGCCGGATGGAGCGCTGGCGGTGGTCAGAGTCATGCGAGGGCATCCAAACGGGGTCATGAGAAAGGACCTAGTGAAGAGCTTGGAACTTGAGTTCAATCGAACCACCGTCACGCGCAGCGTCGATCGTCTCATCGATGCAGGAACGCTGACCAGCGTTGAGGGGGTCATCTACCCGGGCAACCTTTTCCCTGTTTTGCAGTTCGACAGGGCAACCGCTGTGGGTTCCGCAGGGGTCTAGTCATGTGCAAGCGGTGCATTCATGTGCATGCACTGGGCGCACAAAAGGCAAAAAAGTGTGCGTGCAGTGCACCACCCTATAGGGGGTGCACAGATGCACATGCCCGGCACTAGGGTTCATCAAACCCAATGGGTTACTACCTCGCGCAGACGCGACAGAACTACCATGCGCGCGCGAGGGGATGAATTAGCGGCACGACTTCAGACCACGTCAGCGTAATAGCGAAAGACCACTTTGGCTCTGCAACGGTGACATGTGAGTCCGATCTGCCGCTGATCCTCGTGCGACTGTTGAAGGATGGATTTGGTCCGCTGATTGAAACAATTCAGGCACAGTTTCTGGGTCGCTTGAAGGTCACCTGCTCGCTCATGAGGGACAGCAGCAAACACTCCACGTGCAACTTCGATAACTCCATACGCCTTCGCTTCCTCGCCCCATTCTTCGAACGCTTCGACTTGCTTCTCCAGTTCAGCGATCCGCGCGCTTTGTTGAGACATGGTCTGCTGCGCTTCAAGTGCTGCAGCGTTCGACTGCATCAGCTTGACGTTGACGTCTGAAACCGCCGCCACGATCTCGTTGTAATTTGCCAGTGAGTTCGCGGCCTTCAGAAGCGAGGTCAAGGCTTGGACGCTCTGAGACGCGACGATCAGCTCATTGAACATAGTTCCTCTTTCATTTGATCCGCTGGGTAGCAAGGCATTGGTCGCGGACGCTCCACACCATTCCGCTGAGCCTCGAAAAGTCAGTCTGGCTGATTCCGAACTGCGCGGAATCGAGGCCAGGAGCAGACGTGATGATTCGAAGGTAATCCACAAACGCAACTCGTACCGGCAGGCGCTCTGCCAAACAGTGGCATTCCTCGATCCTGCCACTTGCGATCATGCAATCGATTTTCTTGTTTAGTGTTGCCAACCTCAAACGCATCCAGATGGTGTCTGTGTAGGTTTTGTCGGATTCGAACTCCAGACGAATCTGCTCAAGCTGATGTAGCGTCAACGGCCTGCCTTCGTTCCGAGTCTTGTCTGTCAAAGCTCGACATTCAAGGTAGTCCACAGAGTCCGCGAGATCAGCGATTTTCGGGTCTCCTTTTGGGAGAAACGCACACTCTTCGGCACGCACGCCCGCCGAGGCCAACAAGCAGAGCGAGAGTAGTGCGAGGCTGAAAGCTTTCACTTGAGACGGCTTCCTTTACTGGCTAAATTTTTTGAATTTTTTTCAGGCCCACTGGGTCTGGCAATTCAAATTTTTTGCAGGACCGGCGCGATACCTCCTGCTCGACTCCGTTACGCGCCGGCTGGGGTGGTACGCCCCCCCACTTTGATTCTGCCGGATCGAAGCAACACTGGGTATCGGGAAATCCTTTCTCGTGCGGCGCGGCTGTGCGCACTTGGCCGCGGCAGGCCGGAGCAGGTATGCGAACACATCAACTGCGCACCACCAGCCAGCACCCACACCTCGAAGCACCCTGAACCGGCGCGTCTGCCTACAGATTGCCTACAGGCAACACCAAAAGAAAAAGCCCGCTACCGATTCGATAGCAGGCTTTCCAGTGTTTATATGGGGTGGCTGATGGGGCTCGAACCCACGACAACAGGAATCACAATCCTGGACTCTACCAACTGAGCTACAGCCACCGCAAGCCGCAGATTATAGCCCGAAGTGGCGCCTCTCCGGCATGGGCAGCGGTTGAAAAGCTCAGCGGGTGGCCACCGCGGCGGGCGAGGGCTCGGCCACCAGGATCTTGGCCTTGAAACGCTCCTTGAGCGTGTCGTAGTACGCCAGGC
The DNA here is from genome assembly GCA_021154985.1 of Hydrogenophaga sp. Taxonomy (GTDB): domain Bacteria; phylum Pseudomonadota; class Gammaproteobacteria; order Burkholderiales; family Burkholderiaceae_C; genus Hydrogenophaga. Next base: position 16,190 of record JAJNQE010000089.1, on the reverse strand, counting down.
CCTCTGCGGTGGCCCACCACTGGCTGTATTGCTGAACTTCCTGGCCGAGGGCCTGCGTTTCGCGCGCCTCGCGCGGCAGCACCTTGTCGACCTTCACGACCGCATAGCCCTCGGCGCCGAGCGACACGCCCACCCAGGCGGGCAGCGCCTTGGGATCGGCGCTGAGCGCGGCCGTCAGCACGGTCTGCGACAGGCCTTGCGGGTTCTCGCGCGAGACGGTCTGGGCAGCGGACAACCCGGTGGCGGGGCCGCCGGCTTTCCACGCTTGCAATTGCTTGTCGCCCTCTTCCCGCGCCAACTCGGCGGAACGCTGCGCCACCAGGCGAACCCGCACGGATTCACGCACCTCGTCCAGCGCACGGGTGCGCGCCGGCGAATGTTTCACCACACGGGCCGACACCAGCTGGTTGGACCCGGTTTCAATGGCTTCGGTGTTGCGCTTCTGCTCCACCGCATCGGGCGCGAACACAGCGGCCAGCAACCGTTCGTTGGCCAGCACGCCGGTCGCGCCGGGCTGGGCCTGGCGCTGCACGCCTTGGGCGGTGCGAATCTCCAGCTTCAGCCGGTCGGCTGCCGGCTTCAGGCTGTCGGCTTGCTCGTACACGAGGTTGCTGAAGGTCTCTGCCGCTTCGGCAAACTGCTTCTGCGCCTGCTGCTGCCGCAGCTCGGCCTCGATCTCCGGCTTCATGGCTTCAAAGCTGCGCTGCGGCGGGCTCTTGATGTCGGTGAGCTGGATGATGTGGAAACCGAACTCGGTCTCGACCAGATCGGAAATACCGCCTTTGGGCAATGCGTACACCACATCTTCGAACGGCTTGACCATGGCGCCGCGAGAAAAGAAGTCGAGATCACCGCCGTTGACGGCCGAGCTGGGGTCCTGCGAGTTCGCCTTGGCCACGTCGGCAAAACTCGCGGGGTTCTTGCGCACCTGCTCCAGCAATGCCGTGGCCTTGGCACGAACCGCTTCCTTGTCGGCCGCGGGCGCACCGGCGGGTACGGTCAACAAGATGTGGCTGGCGCGGCGCTCCTCGGTGCCGGCCAGTCGCCCTGCGTTCTGGTCGTAATAGGCGCGCACGTCGGCTTCGTTGAGCGCCAGCGATGCCTGCAGGGCGCTCGCATCCAGCACCAAGTATTCAATGTCGGCTTGCTCGGGCGCCTGGAACAGCGGCCCATTGGCGTTGTAGAAGGCTTCGATTTCGGCGTCGGTGGGTTTCACGCGAGCCGCGTAGTCGGTGGCATTGAAGCGGGCCACCTGCACCTCACGGCGCTCGAAGAACGCGTTGAGGGACACGTTGGCCAGGCCAACGGGTGCGAAGCCCGAGCCCACGATGGACTGCGACACCTGGCGCTGCGACAGGTCGGCCCGCACGCGGGCTTCGAACATCTCGGGCGTCATGTTCTGACGGGCCACCAGCGCGCGGTATGCCTCCACGTCCAGCGACCCGTCGGGCTTGCGCAGGGCTGCGATCGCTTCGTTCTGCTGCAGTTCGCGAGCCAGGCGCTGGTCGCTGGTGAAGAGGTTGAGCTTTTGAGCAGCGGTGGCGAGCACGCGATCACGCACCAGGCGCTCCAGTGTGGCGTAGCGCGCTTCTGGGCTGTCCAGCAAGCGGGCGTCCAGGGTGGGCATGGCCTCGCGCAGGCGCTGCGATTCGATCTGGTGCGCCTGATCCCACTCGACCTGGGTGATCTCCGTGCCGTCGACCGTGGCCACGGCTTCGCCGGCCGCGTCAAAGCGGGTGTAGCCCTCGATGCCGAACAGAACGAACGAGGGAATGATCAGGATCATCAAGAAGCCCATCAGGTACTTCTTGTGGTTGCGGATGGTATCGAACATGCCTGGAACCCTGCTGCTTCAGATGGAATGAAAAATGTTGCCGGTACCGACAACAAAAAAGGCGAACCCGGGTTCGCCTTTTTGGTGGTGGTGGGTGCTGACGGGGTCGAACCGCCGACCTACTCCGTGTAAAGGAGCCGCTCTGCCAACTGAGCTAAGCACCCGACTGAAAAACGGGCGAAGCTTTCAGTTCAGCGCGTCTTTGAGGGCCTTGCCCGGACGGAACTTGGGCACCTTGGCGGCCTTGATTTTAATCTCGTCGCCGGTGCGTGGGTTGCGTCCCTTGCGGGCGGGACGCTTGGTCACCGCGAACGAACCAAAGCCCACGAGCGACACGGTGCCGCCTTTCTTGAGCGTGGTGCGGATGGCGGTGATGGTCGAGTCGAGAGCACGCGTGGCGGCTGCCTTGGAGATGTCGGCGTTCTTGGCAATGTGCTCGACGAGTTCTGTTTTGTTCACAAATGGCCCCTCTTGAATTGAGATGAGTTGTTCCGAAGGTACAAAGCTTGTCCTGGAACGGCGCGGTTGGCTGCCGTGGGACTGGTTCTGTTGATCGCTGGACGCGGTGATGACCGCAACACGCGAAAAGTGATTAGACCCATGGGCTGCAACCCCTGTCAATACACGGGGGTCGCGCGCCCAGTCCCGAAGGCACAAGAGGCTGGATTCTAGACGCTTTCAACAGCGCCACCGATGCGCGGAGCGCCCTGGATCAACCCTTGATCGCCTGCGCAATCGCACGTCCCACATCGGTGGTACCCGCTGTTCCGCCCAGGTCGGCTGTGCGGGGCGCACCGCTGCCGGGTTGCAGCACCGATTCAATCGCGTTCATCACGGCGTCGTGCGCAGCGCGGTGGCCCAGAAAATCGAGCATCAGCGCGCCGCACCAGATCTGGCCGATCGGATTGGCAATGCCCTTGCCCGCAATGTCGGGGGCTGAGCCGTGCACCGGTTCGAACAGCGACGGATGCTGGCGTGTGGGGTTCAGGTTGGCACTGGGGGCGATGCCGATGGTGCCGGTGCAGGCGGGCCCGAGGTCGGAGAGGATGTCGCCAAACAGGTTGCTGCCAACCACCACGTCGAAGAAATCGGGGCGCTGCACGAAGTGCGCGGTGAGGATGTCGATGTGGAACTTGTCGACCTTGACGTCGGGATATTCCTTCGCCATCTCGGCCACGCGTTCGTCCCAATACGGCATGGTGATGGCGATGCCGTTGCTCTTGGTGGCACTGGTGAGGTGCTTCTTGGGGCGCGAGCGCGCGGTCTCGAACGCGTAGCGCAGCACGCGGTCCACGCCGATGCGCGACATCACGGTTTCCTGCATCACGATCTCGCGCTCGGTGCCGGGGTACATGCGCCCGCCGATGCTGGAGTACTCGCCCTCGGTGTTCTCGCGCACGATCACCATGTCGATCTCGCCAGGTGCGCGAGCGCTGCCGTCGCGACGCACCACCGGTGCGATCACGCCGGGCATGAGCCGCGCGGGCCGCACGTTGACATACTGGTCGAACTCGCGGCGGAACAGCAGCAGCGAGCCCCACAGGGAAATGTGATCGGGCACCTTGTCGGGCCAACCCACCGCGCCAAAGTAGATCGCTTCATGTCCACCGATCTGGTCCTTCCAGTCGTCGGGCAGCATCTTGCCGTGGCGCTCGAAGTAGTCGCAGCTGGAAAAGTCGAAATGATCGAACTGCAGGTCGATGCCGAACTTCGTGGCCGCGGCCTCCATCACGCGAATGCCTTCGGGCATGACTTCGGTTCCGATGCCGTCTCCGGCGATCACGGCAATGCGGTGCTGGCTCATGGTGGCTCCTGTGGACAGATTTTGAAAGGTCTCCAGCATAGCCCGCACAGAGTCAATAATCCGGCAATTGATTCGTTCTTGAAGGGAAACAATTGGACCGCCCCGATCTGGAACTGGTGCTCGCTGTGCGGCAGCACGGCAGCCTCGTGATGGCAGCTCGCGCGCTGCGCGTGGCGCCGTCGGTCGTGACCAAGCGCCTGGCCGCGCTGGAAACAAACCTGGGACTGAAACTGTTCCAGCGCACCACGCGGCGCGTGAGCCCCACCGCCGAAGGTGACACGCTGTGCGAACGCGCGGTGCATCTGCTGCGCGCGTTCGACGACGTGCGGGCCGAGCTGCGCGAGCGCCAGGCCGAACCGGCCGGTCCGGTGCGGCTGGCAGCCACGTTCGGCTTTGGCCGCCTCTGGGTGGGGCCGGCGCTGGCCGACTTCCAGTCGCTGCACCCCGGCGTGCAGGTGCAACTGCAACTCACCGAGCAGTTGCCCGACCTGGCGGTGGATGGGTTTGATGGCGCCATCTGGCTGTGGAACGCACCGAACGAACGCGCCAACGAATGGGTGTCGCGGCGGCTCGCGGGCAACCAGCGCGTGCTGGTGGCCGCACCCGACCATTTGCAACGGCACGGCACACCGCGCACGCTGCAAGACCTCGTCAACCACAGCTGTCTGGTGGTGCGTGAAAACGGTGGTGGACCCGGCCAGCGCTTCGACCACTGGCGGCTGCAGAGCGCGGGCGAGACGCAGGTGATGCATGTGCCGGTGAGCGGCCCGCTCTCCAGCAACTCGGGCGAGATGGTGCGCGACTGGTGCCTGGCCGGTCGCGGCATCATGCTGCGCAGCCTGTGGGACATCGCACCACAACTGGCCAGCGGCGAACTCGTGCGAGTGCTGCCCTCCCACGCCATGGCCGACGCCGACATCCACTGGCTGGCGCCCTACCGCGCCCAGACCCCGCGTCGCATCCGCCTGCTGGTGGACTTTCTGGTGGAGCGCTTCCGCCACGAGCCGTGGAAGCCCGCGCAGCGCCCCGCTACTTCGAAGCGCGCACCACCAGGGCAACACCAAAAGCGGTGAGCGCGGTGCCGGCCAGCGTGACGGCGGTGATGGGCTCGGCGAACAAAACCCAGGCGATCAGCGCGGTGCAAGGCGGCACCAGGTACATCAGGCTGGTGACACTGGCCGCCGCACCACGCTGGATCAGCAGGTAGAGCAGCGAGCTGCCCCCCAGCGTGAGGCCCAGCACGCTCCAGGCCATGGCACCTGCGAGCTCCCCGTTCCACCGCATCGTCTCCGCCTCCAGCAGGGTCAACGGCAGTGTGACGAGCAGCGCCGCGAGCAGTTGCACCGCGTTGGCGGTGCGCACATCACAGGCCGCCACGAAACGCTTCTGGTACAGCGTGCCGATGGTGATGGAGAACAGCGCCATCACCGCCAACGACAGGTTGAACCAGTTGGCTTGATCGCCCGGACCACCCGTGCCGAACTTGCGCGAGACCACCAGCACCAGACCGGCAAAACCCAGCACCAGGCCCAGCCACTGGCGCTTGCTCACCTTGGAGCCTGTGCCCGAGAGCCAGATGGCGGTGAGCACGGGCTGCAAACCGACGATGAGCGACGACAGCCCGGACCCCATGCCCGCTTTCACCGCAGCCCACACACCACCGAGGTAACCCGCGTGCATGAGCACTCCGGTGATGGCGAGGTGGAACCACTGCGTCCGGTTGGTCGGCCACTTCACACCGGCCAGCAAGATCCACGGGAGGAAACAGGCGATCGACAACGCGTATCGCACGGCGAGGAACTTCATGGGCGGCGCGTGCGGCATGCCGTAGCGAGCGACGATGAAACCGGTGCTCCAGATGAGGACGAACACCCAGGGCATGGCGCGCAGCCACGCGTTGTCTTGCGTTGGGGATTGCATGACCCGGCCTCAACGCGACTTGGCGCGGATTTCGGGAATGGCCTTCTGGAGGTAATACACCATCGACCAGACGGTGAGCACCGCAGAAATCCAGATCAGCCAGGTACCCCAGAGCCGGGTGTCGATCAGCTTGAACAGCGTGCCGTCGAAGAGCAGAAAAGGAATCGCCACCATCTGCACGGTGGTCTTGACCTTGCCGATCATGTGCACGGCAACGCTCTTGGTGGCACCGATGATGGCCATCCATTCGCGCAACGACGAGATCGCGATTTCGCGGCCGATGATGATGAGCGCCACGAACACGTCGGCACGGTCGAGGTGCACCAACACCAGCAGCGCCGCGCACACCAGAAACTTGTCGGCCACCGGGTCGAGGAAGGCACCGAAGGCCGAGGTCTGGTTGAGCCTGCGGGCCAGATAGCCATCGGCCCAGTCGGTCAGCGCGAACACGACAAACATGACCGTGGCAATCTGGTTCTGCCGCGCCACGCTCATGTCTTCCAGATAGAACACCCCCACGATCAGCGGGATGGCCACGATGCGTGCCCAGGTGAGCAGGGTGGGGAGGTTGAAAAACATGGCGCGATTATGCGGGCTGGGTCGGGCGGCCCACCGACGGCGCACGGGGCGCGGGGCAAGCCCGGGAACAGGCTCGCGGACTTTCTCACGAAGACGTCTGTTTCGTACCGGGTTTCTTGCCACTCAATGAAATCTAAACAACTACATGAAAGACAATTTCAAGCTGTTTTGACGCGTTCAAATACAACTTTCATATCGACTTCTCAACGAAGACCGTGAACCGGAGCAACAGCCCGACCATGCACCACACCAACCACCTCCAAGCCCCACAACTCACCGGACAGGCCAATCGAACCAGCGAGGCGTTCGGTGCCGCCGTGTGGTTGTGGATGCAACTGCCTCGCCACCGCCAGCTCACCATCAAGAACCTTGAAAAGCGCTTGCTGGAGCCCATCCGCCAGGGACAGTACGTGCTGGTCTGCACAGGTCAGCACGAGCGCCAGCGAGACCCCGTGGCCTTGCTGCTCTACGCGTGTTTGAATGCACGCGCCGAGAGCCGCTACATCAAGGACCCCACCAGTCCACTGGCGCCCGCCGACTGGCGCAGCGGCGACCGGCTCTGGTTGATCGACTGGGTATCTCCTTTTGGTCAATCGCTGCAACTGCGCCACCGCATGCTGGAGCTGTTCGCGCGGCAAACCGCACGCAGCTTGCACCGCCACCCGCACTGGAACGGCAGCCGGGTCAAGACCTGGTTGGGCGACACCTGCTCAGCCGATGCCGCTCGCGCCTGGTGGGCTGAACGCCCGATCCTGAGCGGACCGCGCAGCACTCCGTCATGGCCCAGCGCATCGCCCTGGGAGCCCACCGTGCCCGCCGAACTCTTGCACCACGGCCTTCAAGGCGGCGCGTTCGCCTGAACCCCGCTCAATGCAGCGCTCGGTAAATCGCGTCGGCCAGCTCGGCCGAGATGCCTTCCACGGTGCAGAGGTCGTCGACACTGGCTGAAGCCACGCCGCGCACTCCCCCAAACCGCTGCAGCAGGCGCGCCCGCTTCTTCGGACCCACGCCGGGAATGTCCTCGAGCTTGCTGCCCCCGGTGCGCACCTTGGCCCGCTGGGCGCGCATGCCGGTGATGGCAAAGCGGTGGGCCTCGTCCCGGATCTGGGCCACCAGCATCAGCGCCGCAGAGTCGTGGCCCAGGTAGACCTTCTCCCGGCCATCGGCAAACACCAGTTCTTCCAGGCCGACCTTGCGCCCTTCGCCCTTTTCCACACCCACGATGATCGAGAGGTCCAGGCCCAGTTGCTGGAACACCTCGCGCGCCACGCTCACCTGGCCCTTGCCACCGTCGATGAGCACCAGGTCCGGCATGCGCGGGCCGGTGATCGACTCGGCGGTGGGCTCTGCCACGGGCTCCAGCGCCTCACCGTTGAGAGCCTGGGCAGATTCAGAAACTGCGAGGTTCGGCGCCTGGGTGTCCTCTGATCGCATGGCCTCGGCGATCTTGCCGTAGCGCCGCAGCAGCACCTGCTTCATGGCCGCGTAGTCGTCGCCCCCGGTGATGCCCTCGATCTTGTAGCGGCGGTACTGGCTGTTCTGCATCTTGTGGCCCTCGAACACCACGCATGAGGCCTGGGTGGATTCACCGGCCGTGTGCGAGATGTCGAAGCACTCGATGCGCAGAGCCTCCAGCTGGTCGTCGGGCAGCTGCAATGCATCGGCCAGCGCGCGGGTACGGGCTTGCTGACTGCCCTCTTCGGCCAGCAGGCGGGCCAACGCGATGTCGGCGTTTTTCTGCGCCATCTCCAGCCAGATGCGGCGGTGCTCGCGCGGGTTGTGCACCGCGTTCACCTTGTTGCCCGTCTGCTCGGAGAGCGCGTCCAGCAATGGCCGCCCCACCGCATGGCTGGTCACCAGAATCTGGGGCATGGCAATGCCCAGGTAGTGCTGGGCAATGAAGGCCTCAAGCACCTGCACGGCCACGCGCTCGGCCGGGTCCATGCCGGGCGCCGGGCCCTCGTCGGAAAGCGCGTTGTCGATCGCGGTGGCGTCGTCCACGTGCGCGGGAAAATACGGACGATCGCCCAGGTGCCGTCCGCCGCGCACCATGGCCAGGTTCACGCAGGCGCGCCCGCCGTGCACCTTCACGGCCAACACATCCACGTCCTTGTCGGACAGGTTGTCCATGGTCTGCTGGTGCAGCACGCGAGAGAGCGCGGTCATCTGGTTGCGCAGCTCGGCCGCCTGCTCGAACTCCAGCTTTTCCGCGTGCCCCAGCATGCGTTGCTCCAGCGCGTCGAGCACGGCCTGTGTCTCGCCGCGCAGAAAACGCTCGGCGTCCTGCACATCGCGCGCATAGTCTTCGCTGTCCACCAGGTCCACGCAGGGCCCGCTGCAGCGCTTGATCTGGTACAGCAGACAGGGCCGCGTGCGGTTGGCGAATACGGTGTCTTCGCAGGTGCGCAGGCGAAACACCTTTTGCAGCAGCGTGATGGACTCTTTCACCGCCCAGGCGCTGGGGTATGGGCCGTAGTAGCTGTGGCGCCGGTCCACCACGCCACGGTAGTAAGCCATGCGCGGGAACGCCAGCGAAGGCACCGGCATCTTGGCCGATGTGCGGAAGGTCTCGCGCGTGCCGGTGATCTTGAGGTAGGGGTAGCTCTTGTCGTCGCGAAACAGGATGTTGAACTTGGGGTTCAACGTCTTGATGAGGTTGTTCTCCAGCAGCAGCGCCTCGGCCTCGGAGCGCACCACCGTGGTCTCCATGCGCACGATTCTGCTGATCATGTGCCCGATGCGCGTGCCGTCGTGGCTCTTCTGGAAATAGCTCGACACGCGCTTCTTGAGGTTGCGCGCCTTGCCCACATAGAGCAACTGACCCTGGGCGTCGAAATAGCGGTACACACCGGGCAGCCCGGGCAATGCCGCCACTTCGCTGAGCAGTTGTTCTGAATGGGTGTCTGACATGGGCGCGTATTGTGCGCGGCCTGAAAAGCCTTGCCGCGACAATGGCGGCCATGCGTTGGGACATTTTTTGCAGGGTGATCGACAACTTCGGCGACGTGGGCGTGTGCTGGCGGCTCTCGGCCGATCTCGCGCAGCGCGGCGAGCAGGTGCGTCTGTGGCTCGACGATCCGCAGGCGCTGGGCTGGATGGCGCCCGGCGCGCTTGAGGGCCAGGTGCGCGGCATCGAGGTGCTGCACTGGACCACGCCGCTGCCGGCCGGCACGCTGGCCGGGCGGCCACCAGCCGACGTGTGGATCGAGGCCTTTGGCTGCGAACCACCACCCGAATGCATCAACGACCTGGCCGACCGCGTGGCGCAAGGGCATGCCGCGCCGGTGTGGATCAACCTCGAATACCTCAGCGCCGAACCGTATGTGGAGCGCTCGCACCGCCTGCCCTCCCCGGTGATGAGCGGGCCACTCAAGGGCCTCACCAAGTGGTTCTTCTACCCCGGCTTCACCGAACGCACCGGAGGCCTGCTGCGCGAGCCCGACCTCATGCAGCGCCAGGCAGCGTTTGACGCCACCGCCTGGCTGCAAGGCTTGGGTCTGCCCACCTCGACACCCCGGGCCAGCCTGTTTTGCTACGAGCCCCCTGCCCTGCCCGAAGTGCTCCATCAGGCGGAGCAAGCATCTTGGCGGTGGCTGGTCACGCCCGGGCGGGCGTGGCGCGCGGCGCAAACGGCGCCGGCTGGCGAACTGCACGCCCTGCCCCCGCTGACGCAACCCGGATTCGACCACCTGCTCTGGGCCTGCCAGCTCAATTTCGTGCGCGGCGAAGACTCGCTGGTGCGCGCGCTCTGGGCCGGTCAGCCCTTCGTGTGGCAGATCTACCCGCAGCACGACGACGCCCACCACGCCAAGCTCCACGCATTCCTCGACTGGCTGCAGGCACCGCCCACGCTGCGCGCCATGCACCTCGCGTGGAACGGCATCGGCCACACCGGCCCGGTGTGGCCCGACGCCGCCGCGCTGACCGAGTGGCGCGACTGCGTACAGGCGGGGCACCAGCGCCTGCTGGCCCAGCCCGACCTGGCCAGCCAGCTGAGCAGCTTCGTACTGGAAAAGCGATAAAATTCGAGGCTTTGCAGAAATCCGGCCCGGGCAACATGCCGGTCACCGCTTCCGCCAGCCGTCTGCCTCGCCGCACAGATCGCAGCCATCAGCTCAGTTCCCGGGTGTCCAGCCCACGCCGGGAACACGCGGCCCAACCGTTGGAACCCTTATGAAAATCGCTCAAGAACTCCGCGCCGGCAACGTCATCATGCACGGCAAGGACCCGATGATCGTCCTGAAAACCGAATACAGCCGTGGCGGCCGTGGCGCGGCCACCGTGCGCCTGAAACTCAAGGCACTGCTCAACAACATGGCCACCGAAGTCGTCTGCAAGGCCGACGACAAGATGGACCAGATCATCCTCGACAAGAAGGAGTGCACCTACTCCTACTTCGCCGACCCGATGTACGTGTGCATGGACGCCGACTACAACCAGTACGAGGTGGAAGCCGAGAACATGGGCGACGCGCTGAACTACCTCGAAGACGGCATGACCGTTGAAGTGGTGTTCTACGACGGCAAGGCCATCTCGGTGGAACTGCCCACCAGCGTCGAGCGCGTGATCACCTGGACCGAACCCGCCGTGAAGGGCGACACGTCCGGCAAGGTGCTCAAGCCCGCCAAGATCGCCACCGGCTTCGAAGTCGCCGTGCCCTTGTTCGTGGCGCAAGACGACAAGATCGAGATCGACACCCGCACCGGCGAATACCGCAAACGGGTCTGATCACACGTTGATCGTCTGATTCAAGAGGCTCCTGCGGGAGCCTCTTTCGTTTGTATTCACCCCGCCCCGCCATGGACCTGATCGCCCGCATCTCCGACGTCATCATCCCGGTCTTCCTGATCGTGGCCATTGGCTACGGCTACGCGCGCCGGGGCATGCCCGACATGTCGACGTTCAACCGCATCGCGCTCGATGTGCTGGCGCCGCTGCTGGTGTATTCGGCGCTCGCCTCGCGCGACTTCCGCATGGCCGACCACACCGCCCTGCTGATCGGCGGCACGGTGCTCATTCTGCTCAGCGGCCTGCTGGCCTGGCCGCTGGCCAGGGCCTTCGGTGCTCAACCACGCACGCTGGTGCCGGTGGTGATGTTCAACAACTGCGGCAACATGGGCCTGCCGCTGGCCCTGCTGGCGTTCGGCCCGGCCAACTTCGGCGCAGCGGTGGCGCTGTTTTCGGTCAGCAACCTGCTGCACTATTCGCTGGGCGCGCGCATCACCAGCCGCCTCGCCCGCACGCGCGATCTGCTGACCAGCCCGCTCATGATCGGCACCGGACTGGGATTCATCAGCGCGCTCACCGAGGTGCGCCCACCCGAGGTGGTGCTCTCCGGCCTGAAGCTGCTGGGCGACGCGCTGCTGCCCATGATGCTGTTCGCCCTGGGTGTTCGGCTCACCGCGCTGACCCGCTCCGGGCTGGCGCTGGGTTTGCTGGGCGCGGTGGCGCGGCCCCTGATCGGCTTGGCTGTGGGCATCCCGCTGGCCTGGGCGCTCGGCCTGGAAGGCGCGGCGCGCGGCCAGCTGCTGTTGTTTGCCGCCCTGCCCCCCGCCGTGATGCAGTTCATGCTCGCCGAGCGCTACCACCAGAAGCCCGACAAGGTGGGCGCCATGATCATGCTGGGCAATGCGCTGGCGATCCTGTTCGTGCCACTGGCCCTGGCACTCGGGCTGTAGTCACACAAGCCGGTCACACTGACGATTCAAGGAGCCTCTCATGGAAACCAAACAAAACCTCAACGAACGGCGCCTGGCCGATGCCTGGGCCGAGCTGCAAACCCACGCCAACGAAGGCAACCCCCTGCACGCCGACGCGTACCGCCTCGCGTTTGCCGACCCCGAATTCCTGCTGCGCCGCGAAACACGCGGCATCCGCTTTCAGCTGGAAATGCTCAAGCCCGATCTGGCGCAGCGCGACGCCGGCATCGAGAACACCGTGGTGGTGTTCGGCAGCGCGCGTTTTCGCGAAATGAGCGAGGCGCAAGAAATGCTGGCTCGCGCCGAGCGCAGCGGCGTGGCCGCCGACATCGCGCGCGCAACAGCCATGGTGCGCAATGCGCCCTACTACGACCACGCCCGCGCGTTTGCCCGCACCGTGGCGCGCTACAGCGCGAAGTGCCCGAAAGCCGACCAGCTCTACATCTGCACCGGTGGCGGCCCCGGCATCATGGAAGCCGCCAACAGGGGCGCGCACGACGAAGGCGCGCTCAACGTGGGCCTGAACATAGCGCTCCCGCACGAGCAGGCGGCCAACCCCTATGTGTCACCCGAGCTGAGTTTCAAGTTCCACTACTTCGCGCTGCGCAAGATGCATTTCATGATGCGCGCCAAGGCCCTGCTGGCCTTCCCGGGCGGCTTCGGCACGCTCGACGAGCTGTTCGAAGTGATCACGCTGGTGCAGTGCAAGAAGGCCAAGCCGGTGCCGATCCTGCTGTTCGGCTCCGACTACTGGAAGCGCCTGATCAACCTCGATGTGCTGGTGGAAGAAGGCGCGATCTCGCCCGAGGACCTGAACTTGTTCCAGTACGTGGACGATCCCAAGGTCGCTTGGGACGCGATCGTCAAGTTTTACGACCTCAAGACCTGAGCGTGCAAACCGTTCGGGCTGGGCCTTTCGAAGCCCAGCCCGAACCAGTCCCTCACTCTGTCCAACCGCCTCCAAGGGCTTTATACAAAGCCACCTGGTTCTGCTGCTGCGCCAGCCGCGTCTGCGCCAGCGCCTGCTGGATCGTGAACAGCGAACGCTGCGCATCCAGCACATCCAGAAAACTGGCTACGCCATTGCGGTAACGCAGCTCGGCCAGGCGGAAACGTTCGGCCTCGGCCGTGGCCTGCACCTGCTGGGCAGCGAGCTGATCGCCCAGGGTGGCGCTGCCGGCCAGGGCATCGGCCACTTCGCGGAACGCGGTCTGGATCGCCTTTTCGTACTGCGCCACCGCGATGTCGCGCGCGGCCTTGGCCGAATCGAGGTTGGCGTTGTTGCGCCCCGCATCAAAGATCGGCAGCAGCGCCTGCGGCGCCAGCGTGAAGCCCCACGAGCCGCTTTCGAACAGGCCTGACAAACTGCTGCTGGCGGTGCCTGCGCTGGCGGTGAGCGAGATGCGGGGGAAGAACGCCGCGCGCGCGGCACCGATGTTCGCGTTGGCCGCGATCAACAGTTGTTCGGCCTGACGGATGTCCGCGCGGCGCGTGAGCAGGTCGGAGGGCAGGCCGGCCGGCACCTCGCGCAGCATGGGTGTCGCAGGCTGGGGCGCCACCGGCACGGTCGCACCGTTGGCGGTGGCGACCTCGGGCATGGTGGGTGGCGGTGGCAGCAACGCGGCCGGCGGCGTCTGACCCACCAGCAGTGTGAGCGCGTTCAGGTCGAGCGCGCGCAATCTGCGCTGCTGGGCCAGCGCCGACTGCGCCGCGGCGGCGAGTGACTCGGCCTGGCGCAGGTCGAGCGCCGACGTGGCGCCGTTGTCAAAGCGCAGTTTGCTGAGCTTGAGCGAATCCTGGCGCGTGGCCACGGTGCGCTCGGTCAGGGCCAGCAGCTCGTCGTTGGCTTGCAGGCTCAGCCAGCTGCTGGCTACCGCCGCCACCAGACTGGTCTGGGCAGCGTGGCGCGCTTCCTCGCTGGCGAGGTATTGCGCCAGCGCCGCTTCCTTGAGGCTGCCCAGGCGACCGAAGAAATCGATCTCCCAGCTGCTCAGGGCCAGACCCACGCTGTAGGTGCTGGCGATGCCGCCGTTGCCATCGGGTTGGCGGTTGCCGGCGGCAGCCAGCCCCACCGAGGGGAACTGGTCGGCCCGGCGGATCTGGTACTGCGCGCGCACCTGCTCGATGTTGAGCGTGGCCACGCGCAGGTCGCGGTTGTTGGCCAGCGCCAGCGCGATCAGGTCGCGCAGGCGCGCATCGCCCACGAACTCGCGCCAAGCGATGTTGTCGGCCGAGGCGATCGCCGAGGTGGCCTGACCGGGGAAGGTGGCAGCCACAGGGGCTGCCGGGCGCTCGTAATTGGGCGTGAACGAGCAGGCGGACAGCGCAAGCACCGCCACGCTCAGGGTTCCCATGCGAAGGTGGGTCATATCAATGCACTCCATGCTGTGCGGCCTGCTCGGCATCACGGCGTTGTTGTCTTTCGCTGCCTTTGAACAAGGTGCGCACCACCACAAAAAAGATCGGCACAAACACCACCGCCAGCACCGTGCCGGTCAGCATGCCGCCGATCACACCGGTGCCGATGGCGCGCTGGCTCGCCGAGCCTGCACCCGACGCAATGGCCAGGGGCAACACACCCAGCGTGAACGCCAGCGAGGTCATGACGATGGGACGGAAACGCAGGTGGGCGGCAGCCAGCGCAGACTCGATCACACCCTTGCCCTGGGCCTGCAGGTCTTTTGCGAACTCGATGATCAGGATCGCGTTCTTCGCCGACAGACCGATGATGGTGATCAGCCCGACCTGGAAGTACACGTCGTTGGAGTACCCCCTGAACAGGGTCGCCAGCAGCACGCCGATGACACCCAGCGGCACCACCAGAATCACCGACAGCGGAATCGTCCAGCTCTCGTACAGCGCGGCCAGGCACAGGAACACGGCCAGGATGGCGAAGGCGTAGAGGATCATGGCCTGCGAGCCGGCGAGCTTTTCCTCGCGCGTCTGGCCGGTCCACTCGTAGCCGATGCCTTGCGGCAACTGCGCGGCGAGCCGTTCCATCTCCGCAATGGCGTCGCCGGTGCTGGCACCGGGCGCCGCACTGCCGCTGATGCGCATGGACGGGTAACCGTTGTAGCGCACCGTCTGCATCGGGCCGGTGATCCACTGGGTGGTGGCAAAGGCCGACAGCGGCACCGCTTGCGCCTTGTTGTTCACCACGTTCAGGCGCAACAGGTCGTCGGGCTGCATGCGGGCGGGCGCGTCGGCCTGCACCACCACGCGCTGCAGGCGCCCGGCGTTGGGGAAGTCGTTCACATAGCTCGATCCCAGCGCGGTACCGATGGCGGCGTTGATTGCATCGAAGCCGACACCCAGCGCGTTGGCCTTGTCGCGGTCGATGTCGATCTGCAGCTGCGGCGCGTCTTCCAGGCCGTCGGGACGCACCTGGGCAAGCACCTTGCTTTGCGAGGCCAGCCCGAGCAACTGGCCCCGTGCGCTCAGCAGCGCTTCGCGGCCGAGTCCGGCGCGGTCTTGCAGGCGGAAGCTGAAGCCCGACGACGAACCCAGTTCGGGAATGGGCGGCGGGCTCAGCGGGAAGATGAACGCATCGCGCACACCCGAGAGCGCACCAAACGCACGCCCCGCCACCGCCTCGGCCGAGCTGTTCGGGCCCGTGCGCTCCGTCCAGTCCTTGAGCGTGATGAAGGCAAGCGCCGCGTTCTGACCCTGGCCAGAGAAGCTGAAGCCCAACACGCCGACCATGCTCTGCACTTCGGGCTGCTTCAGGATGAAGTCTTCCACCTGCTTGATCACATCGAGCGTGCGTTCCTGGGTGGCGCCGGGGGGCAGCTGCACGTTCACCAGCATCGTTCCCTGGTCTTCACCGGGCAGGAACGAGGTGGGCAGGCGCATGTAGACCACCGCGGCGGCGGCCACGATGGCCAGGTAAATCACCAGCGTGCGACCCGCGCGTGGCAGCAGCTTGGCCACACCGCCTTCGTAGCCCTTGGCGGTGCGCGCAAAGCCGCGGTTGAACCAGCCAAAGAAGCCTTTCTTCTCGTGATGGTGTCCGGCTTCCACCGGCTTGAGCAAGGTGGCGCACAGCGCGGGCGTGAGCGAGAGCGCCAGGAAGGCCGAGAACGCGATCGACACACCCATGACGGCGGAGAACTGGCGGTAGATGTTGCCCACCGAGCCGGCAAAGAACGCCAGCGGCACGAACACCGAGATCAGCACCACCGTCACGCCGACGATGGCGCCCGAGATCTGCCCCATCGCCTTGCGCGTGGCCTCCAGCGGCGGCAGACCCTCGGTGCTCATGATGCGCTCGACGTTCTCCACCACGACGATGGCGTCGTCGACGACGATGCCGATCACCAGCACCATGCCGAACATCGTGAGCACGTTGATCGAG